>CAZEAA010000594.1:2692-3068 GCA_964510015.1 uncultured Sandaracinaceae bacterium | reverse complement strand
GTCTGGCCCCGCCCGAGTACCGCGAGTACGCCGAGATCAAGGTCACCCGCCGGCTCGATCGGACCGGCAAGAGCGACTACCGCATCAACGGCGCCGCGGTGCGCCTGATGGACATCACCAACCTCTTCCTGGGCACCGGCGTGGGCCGCCGCGCGTACTCGATCATCGAGCAGGGGCGCATCGGCTACATCGTGTCCAGCAAGCCGGCCGACCGGCGCGCCATCATCGAAGAGGCGGCGGGCATCACCAAGTTCAAGATCCGCAAGCAGGCGGCGGAACGGAAGATGGACGCCACGCGGCAGAACCTGCTGCGCGTCACCGACATCATCGGCGAGCTCGAGCGCAACCTGAAGTCCCTCGAGCGTCAGGCCCAGAA
>CAZEAA010000594.1:0-2682 GCA_964510015.1 uncultured Sandaracinaceae bacterium | reverse complement strand
CGCTACAAGAGCTACCGCGCCGAGCAGCGCGACCTCGAGCTGCACGTGGCGGCGTTCCGCTACCTCGAGCTGTTCGGTGAACAGAAGGTGGTGGCGCATCGCCTCACCACCGCCAGCGACACCGCCGACGAGGTGCGCAACTCGCTGCGGGTGCGCGAGGCCGAGATCGAAGCCCGCCGCGCCGAGCTGCAGCTGGTGTCGGTCGAAGTGGAAGAGGCGCAGCGCGAGTCGTACCGCCTGGACAACGAGGTGCGCGCGCTCGAGAGCGACATCAAGCAGCAGCGCGACCGGCTCGAGAGCTACCGCGAGCGCGAAGCCACGGCCGAGCGTGACCTCGCCGAGGTGACCGGCCAGCGCGACGGCCTCGTGGACGAGCGTGACCACCTGGTGCGCGCGCTCGAAGAGGCCGAGTCCGCCGAAGAAGAGGCGTCGTCCGCGCTCGAGGTGGAGACCGACGAGCTGCTACGCCGCCGCACCGCGGTGGAAGAGGCCGAGCGAGCCGTGAACAACGCGCGGGCCCGCGTGACCGACGCGCAGACCCGCATCGCGCGCGCCGAGGCCGTGAGCGCCGGCTTCCAGCGCCGCAAGAACGAAGCGCACACGCGCCTGACCAAGCTGCGCGACGAGCGCGACGACCTGGCCGGTCGCGTGATGGAGCTGGCCCAGCAGCGCGCCGAGCTGGACGCGCGCCTGGACGGGCTGCGCAGCGGGCGCCTGCAGACCGCCGAGCGCAAGCAGCAGGTGGAAGCCGAGCTGGTGGCCCTGCGCGACGAGCGCGTGGTGTGCGACGCCGACGTGGACCGGCTGCGCGAAGAGCTGACCACCAAGCGGTCGCGCCTGCGCTCACTGCAAGAGCTGCAGCAGCGCTTCGAGGGCGTGGGCGCCGGTGTGCGGGCGCTCATGACCCGCTTCGCCGACAACGACGAAGAGCGCGCCGCGCGTGGCGTGCTGGGCCTGGTGGCCGACCGCGTGGAGGCCCCCGAGCAGTTCACGCGCGCGCTGGCCGCCGCGCTGGGCGACAAGCTCCAGCACATCGTGGTCTCGGGCGTGGACGCGGGCCTCGACGCCGTGGGCTTCCTGCGGGACGCCGGCAAGGGCCGCGCCGCCCTGGTGCCCCGGGTGCCGCGCCGCAGCGGCGCCGCCATGGTCGTGGCTCAGGGGAGCGGTGTGGTGGGGCGTCTGTCCGACCAGCTGCGCTTCGCCGAAGAAGACCGCGCGCTCATCGAGCACTTGCTCGGTGACGTGACCGTGGTGGCCAGCTTCGACGAGGCCATCGCGCTGCATCGCCAGAACCCCGAGCACGGCCTGCTGGTCACGCTGGACGGCGAGCGCATCGAGGCCGACGGCACCATCATCGGCGGCGCCGAGGACGACTCCGGCGCGCACATGCTCTCCATGAAGCGCGAGATGCGCCAGCTGGAGATCGAAGTGCGCGACGTGGAGGGTCGCTGGGAGACGCGCGTGGCTCGTCAGGGTGAGCTGCGCACCACCATCGCCGCCCGGCAGGCCGAGATGGACTCCGCCCGCACCGAGGCGCACGACGCCGAGATTGGCATCGTCTCCATCGAGAAGGACCTACGCAACATCGAGGACCAGAGCGCGCGCTCCATGCGCCGCAACGAGGACGTGGCCGGCGAGGTGGAAGACCTGTCTTACAACCTGGAGCAGGCCGAAGACGAAGAGCGCGAGTCCATGCGCGAGCGGGACGCCGCGCGCGAGACCGAGCTGGAAGCCGAGGAGGCGTTCCACGCGCAGGCTAGCGTGCTGGAAGACCGCCGCTACGCCGTGGAGGAGCAGTCCTCACGCGTGACCGAGGTGCGCGTGCGTGCCGCGCAGGCCAAGGAGCGCGCCGAGGGTGACCGCAACGCGCTCGACCGCGTGGAGCGCGGGCTCACCGAGCTGACCCACCGTGAGGAGCGCCTGCGCGCCGAGATCCTGGCAGCGGCCAGCAACCAGGGCCGCGTGATGGGCCTGCTCATGACGGCGCTCGAAGGCGTGAGCGTGAGCACCGAGCTCGCCATGCGGGCGCAGGAGGTGCTCTCTGAGGTGCGCGTGCGCTACGACGCGGCGCAGGACGAGATGGGCTACTACGAGGTGGAGCTCAAGGAGCTGCGCGCGCAGATCGACGCAGTCGGCTCGTCGGTGAACGAGCTGAAGATCCGCAGCCGCGAGCTGGAGCTGGCCATCGCGCACTTGCTCCAGCACGTGACCGAGCGCCACGAGCTGGACATCCGCAAGGTGCTCACGGACTACCACGCCCGCGAGCTGCCCGACGCCACCATGCTGCTGCGCATCGACGAGCTGCAGAAGCTCATCTCGCGTATGGGCGAGATCAACCTCATGGCCATCGAGGAGTTCGAGGAGAAGAACGGGCGCTTCCAGTACATGGCGGGCCAGCGCGCGGACCTCGAAGACGCGCTCAGCCAGCTGGAGCGCGCCATCCGGCAGATGAACAAGCAGAGCCGCGAGATGTTCAAGGAAGCCTTCGTGAGCATCAACGAGCGCTTCAAGCGCATCTACCCGGAGATGTTCCGCGGCGGTAAGGCCGAGCTGAAGCTCACCGACCCGGACAACATCCTCGAGTCCGGCGTGGACATCATCGCGCAGCCCCCGGGCAAGCGCTTGGGCTCGCTCGAGCTGATGAGCGGTGGTGAGAAGGCGCTCACGGCCGTGGCGCTCATC
>CAZEAA010000593.1:0-3076 GCA_964510015.1 uncultured Sandaracinaceae bacterium | reverse complement strand
ACGCTGGCCAAGCACTCGGCGCTGCGGTTGCCCGACTGGCCGCTGGCGATGCGCGGCACGGTGTAGGTGCGGACGCAGGTGTCGTTCACCGTGTGGCACACGGGCGGGTTGTCGGTGGTGCACTCTTGGCGCTGGCACGCGTACTCTTCGCGGCGCTCTTCGGTGGTGGCCTGCGGCGCCGTGCCGGCCTGATAGGTGGACGCGCCGATGGTGATGGTCTGCGGCTCGAGGCGCAGGCGCAGGCGCACGGGGTGTCCGCTGATCTCGTTCGCGCGGTACGACGTGGTGTCGTAGAGGCGGTCGTTGATGAGCACGCGGGCGTCGTACGAGTCGCCCGTCATCCCGCTGACCTCGTGGAAGATCTCGACGGTGGCGTGCGGCTCGGACTCGGTGGGCTGCAGCAGGAGGCCCGCACAGGCCGTTGTGGCCAGCGCGGCAGAGGTCAGGAGCAGGCGCAACGAGTTGCGACGGAGGTGGTTCATGGCGTTGTTCATGCGCACGACCGTGCCACCGTTGCCGCAGGGGGCCAAGTGGCTTCGGGAGAAACACGTCGCTCGCACGCCGATGGGGTCGAAGCGTCACCCGCTGGTGCGACGCTCGCGGTAGCGTTGCGCCATGCAAACGCTCGCGGTGCTGCGGATGGTGTGGGTGCTGGTGATGTTGGCCTGGGCGCTGCTGGCGGTGTTCCGCATGCCGACGGGGCTCCTCTTCTACGCGACGGTCGCCGCCACGGAGGCGGGCTACGTCCTCGGCCTGCTCACGTTGCCCGCGTTCATCTGGGGTCTCGGCACTCCGCGCGACATCGTGCTCTCGGCCATCGGCGCGGCCACGTTGGTGCTGTTGTTGAGTCCGCTGGCGCGCGTGGGAGACGTGGCGCGCGCGCTCCCGGTCGAGCTCACGCGAGCGTTCGGTGCGGCGACGCCCGAGGCCACGAACGACGCGCCGTTCCGTTGGTCACGGCTGCTGGCCTTTCGCGACCCCAGCGTGCCGCACCAGACGCTCACCTACGTCTCCACGCCGGATGGCGGTGCGCTTCGTCTCGACCTCTACGGCGGAGCTACGACCGACTCGCCGCGCCCGTTGGTCCTGATCATCCACGGGGGCTCGTGGCGCAACGGCGACCGCACGCAGCTTCCGTCCATGGCGAAGCGCCTGGCGCACGCGGGCTACGCCGTGGCGGCCATGGACTATCGGCTCGCGCCCGCGCACCGCTTTCCCGCCGCCTACGACGACGTGCAGGCCGCGGTGAACTACCTGCGGGACCACGCCGCCGAGCTCCACGTCGATCCCGAGCGCGTGGTGCTCTACGGTCGCTCGGCGGGTGGTCACCTCGCGCTGCTGGCGGCCTACCGCATGCAAGCGCCGTTCGTGCGCGGCGTGGTGGGCCTGTACCCGCCCACGGACCTCGCCTACAGCTGGGACCACCCCACCAACCCACGCGTCCTCGACACGCACGGCACCTTGCGCGACTTCCTGGGTGGCGCGCCCGGCGACAGCACCGAGCTGCACGCGCGCTACGAGGAGGCGTCGCCCTACGCGTGGGCCCGCGAGAGCTCGCCGCCCACGCTGCTGATTCACGGTGGACGCGACGAGCTGGTGAGGCCGCGTCACAGCGAGCGGCTGGCTGAGCGTTTGGAGGAGCTCGGCGTGCCTCACCATGTCTTGGCGCCGCCGTGGGCCACGCACGGGTGCGAAGCGAACCCCGCCGGACCCAGTGGTCAGCTGACGGAGTACGCGGTGCGCCGCTTCCTCGAGCGCGTGTTCGCCGAACGATAGCTCAGTCGAAGATGATGACGGTGTCCACCGGGAGGCGGAAGATCAAGAAGTCCCCGCGCGGCTGCCCGTTGGACGTGAACGCGCCGGTGGCGTCGGTGTTGTTCTCGTCGAACCACATCCAGCGAGCCTCGGCGTCGATGGAGTCGCCCGTGCGGTCGGGGTCGCTGTTGTCTTCGGCCTGGCAGAGGTTCGCAAACTGCGGCGGCTCCATGCTGACATCGCTGAGCACGGTCAGCTCCATGACGCCGCTCGGGTTGTTCTCGAGTCCGTCCCCGATCCAGCCGTCGCTGAAGCTCGTTCCCGCGGCGCCCTGATTGCACGCCGCGATCTGCGCGTTGATGAGCTCCACCGTGGGGTCCGCGCCCGACGGGTCGATGTCCATGCCCGTGGCGCAGACCTCCCAGTCCGGCGAGCCGGTGTACACGGCGGGGCTCGAGCCATCGGAGGCGCTGAACTGCCCGATGAGGCCCTGCGTCACGCTCTCGTCGGACCACACGACCACGTAGAGGTAGCCATCCCGGTTGGTGAGGTTGCCCGGCACGATGTAGGTCTCCGGCCCGCGGCGGTCGTCGTTGCAGGTGCCGAAGTCGTCGCACTCCACGGCGTTGGCGCACGGCGTGTTTTCGTCGCACTCGGCGCTGCACACGAAGATGTTGTCGCCGCCGTCTTCCACGCCCTCGAAGTAGTCCACGAGCGCCGAGTCCGAGCCGTAGCCGAAGCCGTAGGCGTTGTCGGCCGTGATGATCACGTGCACGTCGGGCGGCACGAACGGCGGCACGTCCGGCCGGTTCATGTCCACCGGGCCGTTGTCCTGGCTGACGCCGTTGTCACCCGTGCTGGCGTCTTCGTCACCGCCTCCACCGCCGTCGCGGGTGGGGCCGTTGCTGGAGCAACTGCAGCCCTGAGTGGCGAGCGAGAGGACGAGAGACAGAAGCAAGAGGGGAGGGATGGCACGCGACATTTCGGCACTATGCCATACCGATCCGGGGCTTGGCACCTTCGCCATCACAGCGGATCGACGCGCAGCCGCATCCGCCGCCACAGCCGATAGGCGGCCACGGCGCTCTCCCAGTCTCCTGCCCAGAGCGCCTCGGCCGTGGCCTCGCGTGCCAGCACCATCGCCTGGTGTTGGTCGCGGGGCACGGCCTGCTCGCTGCGCAGCAGCAAGCCGAGCGCGCGCTCTCGATGCACGCTCAGCGCCTCGGGGGCCGCGCCGAAGTCGCGCTGATCCTCTTCGAGGTGCTTGGTTATCAGCGCTAGAACGCTCGCGTCACGCTCGGCCTCGAGACCCAGCGTGGCC
>CAZEAA010000592.1:0-3077 GCA_964510015.1 uncultured Sandaracinaceae bacterium | reverse complement strand
TTCTTAATCCGTTGGCTTCCGGTTCAAGTCCGGGATGACCCACCACAACCCCTTGAGGCCTCGCCTCAGGGGGTTTTGTCTTTCCGTCCGTTACCGCGTCGCCGCCGGGTCGGGCTCGGCGCCGAACCACACGTGCGCGAATCGTCCGTCGATCGCCACGCCGATCGCCTGCCAGGTCTGCGACCACATGCCTCGGTTGATGATCACGTCGTTGTGTCCGGACGAGGTCTTCCAGCCATCGAGCGCGCTCTGCGGAGTGATGGTGCTGTTGACGCTGCCAATCGAGATCTCGTAACCGTTGCCCGGGTACGACGTGAGCTCCCGCGGCTTGTTCCACATGCACGAGGACCGCGCGTGATCTCGGGTGTAGCAGCAAGGGCTCCACGCACCGCGGTCCGACCAGCTGTGAAGGTTGCACGACGCGGTGAGGACGCTCGCGCCGTTCTGGCTGAGGTCCTGCACGTGCGCGGCAGCGACCGCGGTCAGCGAAGGTGAGAGCGAGATCGCCGGGAGCCCCTGTTCCGCGCGATAGGCCATGATGAGCGCGTAGAGCGCGCGGGCCTCCGGAGTCGGCACGGATGCGTCACGGGGGCTGTCGGGCGGGGCGACAGGAGTCGGAACGCCTACTGAGGTAGCCGGCCCGCCACGCGTGCCATCGTCTCCGTAGCCTTGGCCGTGCCCGCGGCCCTGCGCGAGGGAGAGCACCAGCAGGAGCGAGGACACGAACGCGAACGCGCGCGGAACATGAGGTCTGGAGTCCAAGGTCTCGCTGTCGTCGGCATGCACCGAGCCAGCGTATCAGGTCGACGCTCGAACACGCACATCGGCTGAGGGTTGCTGAGCGTCGAGCTTGTCGCGGAGCGCGCCTGCCAACATCACGAGCACCGCGCCGCCCGTGGCCAGCGCCATGTCCTTGTGCGCGTCCCACGCGTCGCCCTGCGCGCCCAGGAACATGGGCCCCGCGTCGCTGCTCGAGCTGACCGCGTAGACCCACTCGATCAGCTCGTAGATCATGCTGGTGCCCATGATCTCGGAGACCGCCAAGTAGCGGATCAGCAGCCGCAACCGCGTGGAGTCACCCGGCGCCAGCACGTGCCGCAGCGCCTCGTGCACGGGCACCACGATGAGCAGGCCGTAGGCCAGGTGCACCAGGCGGTCGTAGTGGTTGCGGGACCAGCCCCACGCGCGCCAGTCGGCGAAGAGCGGGAACTCGTTGTAGCCGTAGTGCGCGCCGAGGAGATGCAGCAGCAAGAAGGCGGTGGTCGTGACGGCCGCCACGTTCGAGAAGTGGATGCGACGATGCGCCCACACGATCACGGGGAGCCACAGCACCACCAGCACCAACTCGGCGGCCCACAGCACGCGGTAGCGGGGCCCGAAGCCGCTCAGGATCATGGCGGCTATGACCAGCGCGAAGCACAGCTCGGGGACGCGTTGACGCACCGCGCCGGAGTAGCACGGTCAGCCTACGAAAGGCGATGGATGGCGTGTAGCCTGCGCGCCATGATCAACCGTAAGACCCCCCGCGTTCTCCTCCTGACCATCGTCTCCTTGCTAGGCGCCACGGCGTGCTCGAACAGCGCCGAGCCCGAAGCCACGTCCGTCACCGAAGGCGGCGAGGCCGCGGGTCCCGCCGCTTACAACGTCACCTTCAGCAACATCACGGCGGACTTGGAGAGCTGCTTCTACTTCAGCGGCCCGGGCACGCTCGGACGCGACAACCAGCTCGGTGACTCGGCCACGTACGACGGCTCGTCGCTGCGCTTCGCGGGCGACCTGGTCTTCATCCAGGACTCGTCCGGCGCGCTCGTGCGCGTGGCCAACCACGAGTACGAGGGCACCTGGATGACGCGCGAGACGATCACGCTCTCGCCGCAGGCCGACCACTTCATGGGCACCTACCACTACGACGAGTTCGGCGATGGCGGCACCACGCCGAGCCAGTGCCACATCGACGCGCGGATCGAACTCGCGCCCTGAGGCAGGGCGGCCTCTGGCGTGCCGTCAGCATCGGAACCGGCCACTTGCACTTCGTGTTCGGTGTGGACTTCGCTGGCGGCACGTCGCCCGCGCTGCGCGCGCTCAGCGCAGGTCGAAGCGGTCCAGGTTCATCACCTTCCCGAACGCCGCCGCGAAGTCCTGAGCGAACTGGGCGCGGGCATCCTCCGAGGCGTAGACCTCGGCCAGCGCGCGCAGCTGGGAGTTGGACCCGAACGCCAGGTCCACCACCGTGCCGGTCCACTTCACGGCGCCGGTCGCGCGGTCGCGCCCTTCCAGCACCCCCGCCACCGACGAGCGCTGCCAGGCGGTGCCCATGTCCAGCAGGTTCACGAAGAAGTCGTTGGTCAGGACACCGGGCCGCGCGGTGAACACACCGTGCGGCGCCTGGCCGACGTTGGCGCCGAGCACGCGCAGGCCGCCCACCAACACGGTCAGCTCGGGGACGGTCAGGTTCAGCAGCTGCGCCTTGTCCACCAGGAGGTCCACCGCCAGCTCCTCCAAGCCGGGCTTGGCGAAGTTGCGGAAGCCGTCGGCCGCGGGCTCGAGCGGCGCGAAGGAGTCCACGTCGGTCTGCTCCTGCGACGCGTCCATGCGGCCGGGCGAGAACGGCACCGTCACGTCGTGACCGGCCTGCTTGGCGGCGGCCTCCACGGCCGCGCTGCCACCGAGGACGATCAGGTCCGCGAGCGACACGCGCTTGCCACCGCTCTGGGCGGCGTTGAAGTCGCGCTGCACCTGCTCGAGCTTCTGGAGCACGCTGCCGAGCTCGGCGGGCTCGTTCGCGGCCCAGTCCTTCTGCGGGGCGAGCCGGATGCGCGCGCCGTTGGCGCCGCCGCGCTTGTCGCTGCCACGGAAGCTCGCCGCGGAGGCCCACGCGGTGCGGACCAGCTGCGCCGTGGTCAGGCCCGAGGCCAGCAGCTTCGCTTTCAGGGCCACGATGTCGCTCGCGTCGACGAGCGGGTGGTTCACGGCCGGGATCGGGTCCTGCCAGATGAGCTCTTCCTTCGGGACCAGTGACCCGCGGTAGCGCGAGACCGGTCCCATGTCGCGGTGCGTGAGCTTGAACCACGCGCGGG
>CAZEAA010000591.1:0-3115 GCA_964510015.1 uncultured Sandaracinaceae bacterium | reverse complement strand
CGCTGGGGTTCGCGCTGGCGGCCACGCTGCCGGGGGCGCTCGAGGTCGGTCTGTCGGGCTCGCTGGTGCCCGCGCTGCTCGCGCCGTGCGTGGTGGCGGTCGCGTCGATCCGGCCCCGCTCGCTGCTCGCGTCGGTCGCGGTGCTGGTGGTGGCGCCGCTGCTCATCGCGCTGTCGCTCGCTTGGCCCGGGGTGGGGTCTCCGTCCGCGCCGGCCATGGTCCTGATCGCGCTCGCCTGGCTGGTGTACGTGGGGCTGGCGCTGCGGCTGCTGCGGCCGCCTCCCAGCTGGGAGCTCACGCACCATCCCGTAGTGGACGCGCTCCCCCCCGAGCGAGGCCGTCCGCGCATCGCCCGCCGCGTCTATTGGGCGGCGCTGGCCCTCGGCACGGCCGCCCTGGCGTTGGTCGGCCCGTCACTCGGCAGCGACGCCACGTATCGTGAGGCCTGGGGAGACGCTGGCCCCGCGGCCCGCGTCCTGGTCGCCGTCGTGGGCGGCGCCGTCGCCGTGCTCGCCATCGCCGCCATCGTGGCGCCGGGCCTCCGGCAAAAACCCGCCGATGCCACGCTCACCCTGCGTCGCACGTCAATTCGCGCGCTGCTCTACGTGCTGGCGGCGGCCGCGTTCGCGGGGGTCGCCTGGGCCATCACACGGGCTAGCGTCTGACCGGAGAGCGCGGGAGCAGGCGGCGAGCGCCGCGCTGCCCCGCGCCCGCTCGCATCACTGCGCCAGCTTCATGAGCTTGGGCAGGTTCATGGCCAGGTTGAGGTCACCGTCGATGGTGATCTTGCCGCCCATGAACGCCGCCATCGGGTCGAGCGAGCCGCTCAGCATGGCGAGCCAGTCGTCGCTGCTCACCGAGATCTTGGCGCCCGCGTTGGCGTTCGGCTCGCGGCTGAGGAAGTCCGAGGTCTTGCCGGAGGTCAGGTCCAGCACGTACACGCCCTCTTCGGCGCCGCTGATGTTGAACTGGAAGATGGCGTCGGCCTCGGTGGCCACGCTCGGGTTGGCTTCAGCCGCGGCGGAGACCTTCGCGAAGAATTCGTTCACTGTCGTCATGGGGCACTCCTCAGTCGATTCGTTGAGACTGTTGGGAAGGGGGTCGCCACGACGCTCCCTCGTGGGAGTGTGGCGCGGCGTTGAGTTTGTAACTGATCTTCCGAGTGAGCGCCGCACAAAAAATGAATGGCCATTCATTTCCAATGAGCGTCCGCGTTAGCCTCGCGAGTGCCCATCGTGTCGGGCGGAGAACGCCGGTATGCTGGCGCCCGTGACCCACGCCCGCACCGCGTCTCCCGCTCCCGCCTGGCTGCTCTGCCTGGCTCTCTTCTCGGCCGCGCCCGGTCTCGCATGCGGCGGCGGCGAGTCCACCGCGGACGGGACGTCGGCCAGCGGGGGCGGCGAGACGTCGCTGGCGAGCGGCCCGGTGATGAGCGGCACCGACGCGGATGGCGACGGCCTGCCCGACCCCCTCGACCGCTGCGTCAACGAGCGCGGCGAGGCGCGCGCCGGCGGCTGCCCTCCCTACGACGCGGACATGGACGGCAACCCCGAAGCCTGGTCCGAATTCTCCTGCGCGGCCCGCGCGTGCTCGCAGTCCTACTGCATCCGGGAGGCCCCCGCGATGCCGGTGCTGTACTTCGTGCGCGGACGCGCCACCGGCCAGACCGCCGACATCCCGGCGCTCGCGCGCGCGCTCGGCAGCGAAGGCGACGTCTACGTCTCCGGCCACACCGGCGAGGGCGAAGCCCCCGAGCTGGGTCGTCAGCGCGCCGAGTGGGTCATCGCGCGGCTCTCCCAGCAAGGCGTAGACACCGCGCGGCTCCAAGCGGTGGGCTTCGGCGCCCACTGGAGCAAAGTGGACGCGCCGAGCGGAGTCAGCGCCGAAGACGCCGACCGCCGTGTGGAGGTGCACGCCACCTGGTACGGCCCGCCCGGCTGCACCGCCCACGAGATCCCCACCGACAAGTGCCCCGTCGCCTGCGAGTGAAGCCCATCTCGTCGTAGGCGTTGACGTACGTTGACGTGGGCGTGGGCGTGGTCGTACGCGTGGTCGTGCTCCTTGAAGTGGTCCTGCTCGTGCTCGTGTCCGCTGTCGGCAGACGTCGCCGATCGACCGACGGGCACGAGCACGAGCACGAGCAGGACTACGAGCACGCGTACGCGTACGTTCACGCCTACGTCTACGCGCCCAAGCGCTTCAGCCGGGGGCCCGCGAAGATCCCCTACCCTGGTGGGGTCTGGAACTTCGGCCGCGTCGGCAAGTGCCGCAGCCCCATCCACGCCAGCCCGCCCATGTGCTTGGCCACCTCCTCCACCGCGGGCTTGCGCTCCTCTGTCCACCACTTGCCCACGAAGGTGACCATGCCCACCAGCGCGTGCGCGTAGATGGGCGCGGCGCGCGGGTCGTAGCCCGCCTCTTTCAACGTGGCCGCGAACACGTCGCCCACGCGCTCGGCCATGTCGTTGAGCAAGCTCGACATGGTGCCCTTGGACGACGTCAGCGGGGAGTCCTGCGAGAGCACGGCGAAGCCATCAGGGTGGTCCCGGACGTAGGTCAGGAACGCGAGTGAGGCGCGCTCCACACGCTCTCGGGGCGTGCCGCTCGAGATGGACTCCACCAGGCGGCGCACCACGTAGTCCATCTCGCGGTCGACGACGACGGCGTAGAGGCCCTCCTTGCCGCCGAAGTGCTCGTAGACGATGGGCTTCGACACCTTGGCGCGCTTGGCCACCTCCTCCACGGAGGTGCCCTCGTAGCCGTTGGCGGCGAACACGGCGCGACCGACGTCGATGAGCTGCGCCCGTCGATCGGTGGCGGACATGCGACGACTCCGGAGGCTCATTGCAGCGCCATGGTACGACGACACCGTAAGTTACGCCAACGTTACAATCGGCCTCTCGTGGCACCGATACACCATCCAAAGGCGCGAAATGTTCATCCTCACACCTTGACCTACACCTACGATGACGTAACTTACCAATGCGTAGGTTGCGAACTCGGAGATGCCCATGCACGCCAGACACGAGAACACCCGCCCCTGGACGAACGCCCCGAAGGCCATGCTTCGCCGCCTCTTCCTGGACCGTCAGGCCGCCTTCTGGATGAACGAGCT
>CAZEAA010000590.1:0-3116 GCA_964510015.1 uncultured Sandaracinaceae bacterium | reverse complement strand
GCCTCGAGCTGTGCGTCCATGACCACCTCCACCTCTTGGAGCGTGCCGCGGAACGAGATGACGCCGAGACAGCTCTGGTCGTCTTCGTAGGCAGCGCGGCACGCATCCACCGCGGCTTGCCACTCCGCTGCCGACTCGGCGTCGCAGAGATAGCCCTCCTCGGCGAACGCGGACTCCGTCTCGAAGCCGCTGGTGCAGCCGGCGTTCGAGAGGGCGCACGCGACGAACACGGCTGCCATGAACCCACGCATCGCGAACCTCAATTCAACCCGACGTCCGAGTCCGTGCACGGCGCCGTCACGCTGATCTGCAGGCTGTCGGTCGGCGACCAGCGCGCGTCGATGGTCACGCCGATGTCACCGTCACCCTCGGGGATCACCACGGTGTCCACCCCGGGCGTGCCCGTGAAGCGCTGCAAGACCAGCTCGCCCTCGAGCGCGGCGACCTCGAGCACCGTGGTCTCGTCGGGCAGCGTCTGCCACTCGAATTCGAGCCACATCTCGTCGGCGGCGGGCTCCCCGACGGCGAGGCGCGGCACCACCGTGATGGACGTCCCGACGGCGTCGCTCTGCAGGTCGTGGTGCTTGAGCTCGAGCTCGAGGAAGCGCTGCTCGCCGTTGATGGTGACGGTCGCGTTGATCTTCACCTCGTCGAACACGGCGGTGGTGAGATCGGGCTCTCCCGGCGTCGTGGACGACTCGTCGGCCAAGTACTCGCGCTCGCACGAGACGCCAGCCGCGATGGCGTCGGCGCCCTGCAAGTCGATGTCGACGGCCTCTCCGTCGATGATCCCGTGGACGACGAGGTGCGGCCCCTCCCCGACCCACTCGACGCCGTCATCCCCTCCCCCGGAGCAACCGAAGACGAACGACGAGACGAACAACACGGCGACGTGACGATGGGTGGACATGGGCGTTCTCCCGGGCCTGGTGGCACCTCCCACGAGGCGCCAACCGTTTGTCCGCATCATAGGTGTTTCCACCCAGAGATGGAACGCCCCCTCGAAAAGTTACTCGGTTCGCCGGATCCGTTGACACACGAATTCGTGGCACCTTCTTCGTCATGGCGTTCCCCGACCGTCTTCTTCGAGCGGTGCCGCTCGTGGTCCAGCTGAGCCTCGCAGGGTGTGGCGCGACGATGGTTGCCGAAGGGAGCGCTGCGCCCATCGTTCCCGCGTGTGAGTCGCCGGCCGAGCCCGCCACCGACCCGCGCCGGCTCGGCCTGTTGAGCAACGCGACCGTCAGCTTCGCGCAAGGAGACCATGCCTCGGCCATCGCGTCCCTGCGCGCGGCGGCCAGTCTCGGCGCTTCACCGCTCGATGACGCCGTGACACGCGCCACGCTCGCGCGCCTGCCGCTCCCCGTCGTGGCGACGCCGTCGTCCTGGGTGCACGAGCGCTCGGCAGACGGCACCACGCTGGCGTTCATCGCGGAGCCGCCATCGCTGCGCGCAGACGCCGACGTCGCGAGCCTGTGCGAGCGCTCGCCACTCGAGTGGGCGAACCTGGCGCAGGGCACGCGGGGATCGATACCCATCCCCGCCCTCGCAGCGGGAGACCGGCTGGCGCCCCTGCTGGCGCTCGACGCACAGGCGCTCGAGCACGGTCATCGGGTCCGAGCCCTGCGGGACCCGAACCGCTGCGAAGCGCGTGTGGACACCTGCGGGAGCGAACCCCAGGAGCCCGAGCAGCTCGACATCGAAGCGGGGAACGCAGCGGCCCTGCTCCTCCCACGACACCAGCTCTGCGGACTCGTGGAAGGCCTCTCACCGCACGGACGCTTCGCGGTGGTGGCGCTGCCCGAGGTCCGCGTGGGCCGCATGGGGGACGGGTTCTGCACGCTGCCGGCTCGCCCGGCATGGACGACGGGGATCGCCGGCGCGGTGTGCGTCGGGACGCGCTATCAGGTCATCGCCCTCGCCGACGGACGCGTGGCGCTGGACGCCGCAGCGGGCACCGACGCGCTGCGCATCGCTCGAGACGAGCGCCACGCCTACGTGCGCACGCGCGACGGGGCACGCATCGTCCCGCTCGAAGCCGGCCTCGCCGAGGTCGCGCTCGCGGCCGACTGCCGTGGACCGGTGGCCTTCGCCGGTGACGGCGAGAGCCTCGTGGCCGTCTGCGGCGCGCGCATCGACGTGGTGACGCTCGGCGAGAGCACCACCACCCGGTCGTTCCCGCTCGACACCCACGGACTCGGATCGCTGCGCACGAACACCATCCTGAGCGTCGCGGCAGACGCCGCCGTCGAGCGCATCGCCCTCGTGTTCGCGCCCACCTCGTACCGTCCCCGCGCGCACCACCGCTGGGCGCTGTTGGACGGTGGCGGTCGAGTGACGTACCGCGTCGACGAAGAACCGACGGCTCCGCAGGTCGAAGCCACACCCGTCGCGCCGGTCTACGAACGTTCGAGGGTGGTGCCCGTGGTCCGCGGGACCTCTTCCGGTCCAGGCTGCGCCGGTTACGACCACGTCTTCCACGGCCAGACCCTGGCGTTGCCCGCAGACGTGGGCGCGCGCTTCGAAGGCCACACCATCGCGCTGTTCGGGCGCCACCCGGGCTACGTCCCGGCGGAGTTCTGGAGCTTGGCGGATGGCCCGCGGCGAGGCGGAGGTCTGACGCGCATGCGCCTCGTGCTGCTCCAGCGCGCTTTCGAACCCGGCGAGTGGTTGACGACGGAGGCCGCGACCCCGAGCTCCTCGCGCCGCCTGGTCTTCACTCACGCCTCTCTCGACGAGCGCGGAGAACGCGGGCGTTCCGTGCTCGCGGACCACCCCGTGGGACCGTCACGCTGGGACGCCCCGGACACCGAGGGGGACGCGACGCCAATCGAGCTCGCGGCGTTCCTCGCCTCCACCGGCAGCCGCACCAACCTGCGTGTGTGCCCCGACGATCTGCGCGTGGTCGCGGTGTGGCCGACACCCGCTGCGGACACCGTCTGGGCCGACCAAGCGACGTGTGCGCAGCCAGCCCCACCCCCCTCATCGGAGGGCTGGGTGTGCCGCGGCGGTTGGATCTGAGCCCGTGAGGCCCGCCGACGCACGATTTTGGCGCCCGGCGTGGACAACTGGTTCAACCACTTTGTCTATGATACTATCACTGCCGTGAGACGATATTC
>CAZEAA010000589.1:0-3117 GCA_964510015.1 uncultured Sandaracinaceae bacterium | reverse complement strand
CTGTTCCTCACGCTTCCGCGTCGCGAGCTCTTGTTCTTCACGCGCGGCCTTGGCTTCGAGCGCCCGAGCGGCGGCTTCGTGCGCCTCATCGTCGAGCGACCCGGCGGCGGCGTCGTCGTCGGCCTGTTCCTCGAGCTCCTGCGCGGCCGTCACGGCCGCAGCGCCGGCGCTCGCGCTCTGCTGTACGCCCGAGCCCGCTGCCTCGGTCGTCGCGGGCTCCACCGCGACCCCGACGAGGGGAGCAGCGACCTCACCGCTGGCGACGGGCTCTTCGAGCGACGCGCCAGCGACGGGCGATGGACCAGGGGGCGGGGTCGAGCTCATGGCGGGCCGGAACCTACCCCCCCGTCGAAGGGTCGTCGAGCCAGACCCGCCCCCCGGCTAGACAGCTGGTGACCTCGGGGCCATCAGGACGATATGCTCCGCGCCGAGGAGCCGCCGTGACCGAAGCGCCCAAGTTCTTCTATCCACCCCACTTTCGCGAGTGCGACCCGCGCGTGCGCCGCGAGGTGCTGGCGATGCACGCGCTCGACGGACACCCGCTGGCTGGGCAGCTCTATCTGCCGCCGCTGCCGGACGGACACGTGGGCCCCGCGCCGCGCGACCCGGACACGGTGCTGCTGCTCATGCACCCGCGCGGCGACTTCCAACTGCACTACGCCGCGCCGCACCTGGCGCTCGGGGGTTACGCGGTCTGCGGGGCGACCACCCGTCACCTGCACAACGACGCCGACGCTCTCCACGAGCGCCTCCTGCTGGACGTGGGGGGCGTGATCCACACCCTGCGTCAGCGCTTCACGCGCGTGGTGCTGCTGGGCAACTCGGGCGGGGGCTCGCTCTTCGCGCTCTACCTCCAGCAGCAGGGCAAGGCCCCGGCCGAGCGTCTCTCGCGCGCGCCCTCGGGCGACAAGGTGCCGCTCGCGGACTTCGCGCTGCCGCCCGCCGACGGGCTCGCGCTGATCGCGGCGCACCAGGGCGAGGGGCGCTTCATGCTGGAGCGCCTCGACCCGAGCGTGATCGACGAGAGCGACCCGACGGCGGTGAACCCGCGCCTCGACATGTACGACCCGCGCAACGGCTACCGGCCGCTTCGAGAAGGGCCCTCGCGCTACTCCGCCGACTTCCTGGCCGAGTTCCGGCGGGCGCAGATCGAGCGCTGCGAGCGGCTGGACGCGCGCTGCCTGGCCTGGTGCGAGGAGGCCCGCATCAACCGGGCCCGTGCCGGGATGGACGGCGCGCCCGAGGCCATTCGCCGAGACGCCCTGCGCCGCGGGCTCACGCGTCGCTACATGCTCATCTACCGAACGCTGGCCGACCCGCGCTACCTGGACCTCACGCTCGACCCGAACCGACGGCCGATCGGCTCGCTCTTCGCCATGGGCGGGCGCGACCCCATCGCGGGCAACTACGGCGAGGGCCTCGGCCGGGTCATGAGCGCGCGCGGCTGGCTGTCCACGTGGTCGGGGCTCCGCAGCAACGCCGCCCTCGAGAAGACGCTGCCCGACGTGCGCGTCCCGGCGCTGGTGGTCTACGCTGACGCCGACACCGAGATCTACGAGACCGAGTGCCGTGAGCAGCTCCACTGGCTCGGCAGCGCCGACAAGACCTTCACGCAGGTGGACTACGTGGACCACTACTTTCACAGCGTCGGGGCAGAGGGCGAGGCGCTCGGCGAGGGCCGCGCGCGTCTCTGCAACGAGCACCTTCTACCCTGGCTCCGAGAGCGATTTGCAGCATGAGTATCTTCGACTTCAGTGGGAAGCGCGTGGTGGTGACCGGCGCGAGCCGTGGCCTCGGGCGTGAGCTGGCGCTGGGCTTCGCGCGCGCGGGAGCCGACTTGGTGCTGACGGCGCGCCAGCAGCCCTTGCTCGAGCAGGTGGCCGCCGAGGTGCGCGCGCTCGGCCGCGAGGCGCTGGTGGTGCCGGCCGATCTCGCCACGCGCGAGGGCGCCGACGCGCTGATCGCGGCCACGCTGGCGGCAGGTCCCGTGGACGTGCTGGTCAACAACGCGGGCTACAGCGAGCCGCTGCCCTTCGTGGATGCGGGCGACGACGTCTGGGAGCGCGTCATGGCCATCAACGTGATGGGCGTGGTGCGGCTCACGCGTGGGCTCGGGGCTGCCATGTTGGCGCGCGGGCAGGGCAACGTGGTCATGGTGGGCAGCGTGCTCGGCCGCACGGCGATCCCCGGCGCGTCTCCGTACATCACCAGCAAGGGTGCCATCGAGCAGCTGACCCGCGCGCTCGGCGTGGAGTGGGCCCGCAAGGGGGTGCGCGTGAACGCGCTGGCGCCCGGCTTCATGGACACCGACATGGTGGGCGAGGAATCCGCTTCGCTGCGGGGCTATGTGGAGCGGCGCGCCCCCATGCGCCGCCTCGGCCGCGCGGACGAAGTCGTGTCGGCCACGCTCTACCTCGCGAGCGGCGCCAGCAGCTACGTCACGGGCAGCATCGTGCACGTAGACGGTGGTTGGACCGCGGCCTGACACGGGCCGCACGTCTGCTGCTACCGTACGCCTCGTGACCGACACCCCGACCACGAGCCCCGTCAGCGCACCCTCCCAACCCGGGGGCGCTGGCCCCATCACCGCCCCGTCAGCGAGCGCTGAGGCCGCCGCGCCGGCCAAGCTGCTGGTCGCGCCCCTGTGGCTGCGCCTCCTCCAGGGCCTCTCGGGCGTGGGCTTGATCATCGGGTTCTTCATGCCCTGGATCAAGCTCGGGGAGATGGTCTCGCTGAGCGGCTTCAGCCTCGTGCTCACCGGTGGCGACGTGGTGGAGCAGCTCTCCGCGCCGAGCCGCGGTCTCATCTTCAGCATCCCACTGATCGGCCTCGCGCTCTTGGCCACCGCCATCAAGGGCTTCCGCGGCCTCGCCTGGGCGGGACTGGCCACCGGGATCCTGATCGGGCTGGTGGGGATGTACACGCTCATCAGCGCCTTCCTGGACTCCACCGGCTTGGGGATGTGGCTGGTCAGTGGGGCTGCGCTGCTGGCGATGGGGACGGGCGCGCTGTCGCTGCGCTTCAGCAAGCGCTGAGAGAGTCCGCCACGTCGTCGTCGTCGTCGCAGTCGTCGTCGTCTACGTAAACCTCGTCGTGCTCGTTGACGTGCTCGTGCTC
>CAZEAA010000588.1:2069-3119 GCA_964510015.1 uncultured Sandaracinaceae bacterium | reverse complement strand
GGTCTGCACGATGGGGTAGTCGATGCCGAAGAGGTCGCAGATGGGCGTGCGCAGCTTCGCGTCGAGCTTGGCGTTCAGCGCCGCGTCACGCGTGTTGCCACCGGTCACCACGGCGAGCTTGGGCTTGTCCGACTTCGCGCTCTTGATGGCAGCGGGCTTCTCGGCTTTCGCGGCCGGCGGCACGCTCGTCTTCTTGGCCTTGGCGGAGGGCTTCTTCGACTCGCTCATGACTTCACCTCGCGGGCGGCAATGCCCTTGGGATCCAGCTTGCGCAGCCACACCAGCTCGTCGGCCGTGGGCTCGCGCGACACGGGCACGTCGCTCGGGATGACCAGCTCGAAGCCGGTGGCGGCCTGCACGTCGGCCACGCTCACCCCGGGGTGCACCGAGCGGAGGCGCATGCGGTTGTCCGGGGTCTCGAAGTCCAGCACCGCGAGGTTGGTGATGACGCGGCGGATCTCGTGACGCGCGCGGCTGTTGGGGTGCAGCTTGGCCGCACGGTCGTAGCCAACGCCCGCCACGCAGTCCACCTTCGGCACCAGCACGCGCGGGTTGTGGTCCCCGATGAAGTAGCTGGTGGTGTGGTTGATGGTGTTGCCCGGCGCGCCGCGCACGCCCAGCAGCTGCGTCTTCGGCTGCTTGAAGGTGCCACCCAGGTAGGCGAGGTTCTGGTTGCCGTACTGATCGATCTGGCTGCCGCCCATCATGACGTGGCGCTTGCCCCAGAAGAGCGTGTCGAACACGAAGGGGAAGGGCATCCAGCCTTCGATGAGCGAGTCGCTGACGTCGGCGCCGAGCGGCACGTTGTCCGACAGGATCATGTTCACGCCGTCGGTCATAACCAGGTCGGGCTCGAAGGTGGCGCGCGCCAGCATGGCCCCCAGCTTGGACGTGGGGCTCATGGGGCTGACCATGATCTCGCCGTCGCCGCGGAAGGTCTCGGCCACTGCCACCGCGCAGATGTCGGTGCGCGTGATCGCTTGGTTGTCGGAGCTCACTTCGCCACCGCCTTCTGGTACTCGGCCTCGGTCACGTCCAGGTACTTGGCCT
>CAZEAA010000588.1:0-2059 GCA_964510015.1 uncultured Sandaracinaceae bacterium | reverse complement strand
ACGACTCCGCGTCCTTCGCTCTCGCGGCGTACTCTTTCTGGAACGCCTCGTCGCGCTCGTAGTCCGGCGGGCACTCCGTGAAGTGCGCCCCGCCCGGCGCGTGCACCACGCCCTGGACCATCATGCGGTTGATCTTCAGCGTGTGGAACGTGCCCTCGTCCAGCAGGTTCGGCGTGGGCACGATCTTCTCGGCGCTCATGAAGGCCTTGTCGGCCGCCATGCAGAAGAGCTCGTCCATGTACGGGTCGCGACCCAGGTACTGGCCGTTGCCGGCGGTGTCCGCGCGGTTCATGTGGATGAAGGCCACGTCGAGGCGCTGCGCAGGGATGGCCACCAGCTCCTCGCCGTCGTCGTAGGGCGACTTCACGGTGCGGATCTGCGGCTGGTTCACCAGCACGTCGGACCCGAGACCCGCGCGCGTGGGCAGGAACGGAAGGCGCCACGCGGCGGCCTGCAAGCCCAGGCGGAACATGCCCTCGTCCAGCGAGACGGCCTCGATGGTGCCGGCCTGACGCGCGTTGCGGAAGTGCGGCTCGAGCGGGATGGAGTCGAGCGACACGAAGCCGTAGACCACCTTCTTGGCCTGGCCCGTGGCGCACAGGATGCCCACGTCGGGGCCGCCGTAGCTCACGATGGTCAGGTCCTTCACGCCGCTGCGCACCAGCGCCCGCACGAAGGCCATGGGCTTGCGCCGCGAGCCCCAGCCGCCGATGCCGACGGTCATGCCGTCGCGCACATGCGCTACGGCCTCTTCGAGTGTCGTCGTCTTGTCTGCCACGTGGCTCTTCTTTCAGGGGACGTCGCGCTGCGCGAGCCGCCCAGTACGTTTCGGGGGTCGGCTCAGCTGCCGGCCTTGGTGTCGACGTCGCGCTTCTCGACGAACGCGTTGCGCGCCTCGTCGGCAGCGCCGGCCAGGTTGAGCTGGAAGGTGAAGCCCTGCTCGAAGCGGTAGGAGCGGTTCACGTCCACCGGGTCGATGTTGTTGAGACACTCCTTCGCGGCGCGCACCACGGCCTTGATCTTCTTCTTGAAGGTGCCGGCCACTTCCATGGCCTTCGCGCGCGTCTGATCACGCGGCACCACCGCGTAGACGCTGCCCCAGGCCTGCAGCTCTTCGGCGGTGGCGTTCTCGCAGGTGAGCACCATGGCGCGGGCCTTCAGCGGCGGGACCAAGCGCGCCAGGTGCGTGGCTGCGCCGAGGGCGCCGCGGTCCACCTCGGGCAGGCCGAACTTGGCGCCCGTGCTGGCGATGATGATGTCGGAGTTGCCCACCAAGCCGATGCCGCCGCCCACGCAGAAGTCGTTCACGACGCTGATGACCGGGACCTCGCACTCGTAGACCGCCTTGAAGGCCTCCCAGCAGCCCTTGTTGGCGCCGAGCAGCGCGGTGAAGCCGTCGGTGGTCTGCATCTCCTTGATGTCGACGCCGGCGTTGAAGCCCTTGCCCTCGGCGCGCAGCACCACGCAGGCCACGTCGGGGTTCTTGCCGCACGCCGTGATCTTGGCGGCCAGGTCGAACCAGCCCGCGACCGTGAGCGCGTTGACCGGGGGGTTGTTCATGACGACTTCAGCGATGCCGTCGTTGATCTCTACGGAGATGGTCATGCGTGGCTCACGGGGGCTTGGGGAAAGGCGTCGGCACGGGCGTTCTGCCTCGCCGCGCGTAGACCCCAAAATAGAACACGTTTCACTTTGGCGCAACCCGCGGTGACCACGCCTCGGGCGCCGAAAGGCAACGCCCGCCGACGGTGGGCTCCGTGGGCGGGCGCGAGCGAGATGGATGGCGGGCGAGAGCCCGGCGTGGGGCTCAGACCTGGCGCGCCAGGAAGCTGGTGCAGCTCCCGAGCGGGTGCACCGACCCGAGGCCCAGGCTGCACGTGGCACATGCGTTGACCGGGGAGTTGGGCGGGAGGAAGTTGCAGTCCTTGCAGAGCTTGGTCGCGTCCATGCCCGTGTCCGTGTAGGACATGGTCTGGCGCATCTGGGTCTGCTGCGGGGTGAGCCCCGAGGTGCACGTGAGGGCCGGGGGGTCGTCGCCGCCGCAGGCGATGAGGCTGCT
>CAZEAA010000587.1:0-3124 GCA_964510015.1 uncultured Sandaracinaceae bacterium | reverse complement strand
GCATGTGGCCTCGCCTGGCACGGGTCTGTCGACGTTAGTCGCCACTGCATCTCCAGGATCCATGCCGACTGTGAGTATGCGTCCCCGGACACTCGCTGACTTCAGCGCCGCCGTTTCCTGCGAGGATCTTGCCGCGCAGCTTCCACCCGCCTCCGCTCCCGCGCCTCCTCCACCCGCCTCACCCGCGCCTCGTGCTCTTCCAAGCGGCCCAGCCCCACGCGCGCCGTCTCGCGGATGATCTCGCGCAGCGCTTCATCCGGCACGAATTCGAGCGCCAGCTGCAGCTCCGGGGTCAGCGTCGCGCGCTTCGGCGGAGGCACCGGCACCGGCTTCTCCAAGCTCGGGATCCGCGCCACCTCGGGCAGCGGCCCCACGCGGAAGCGGATGTCGCGCACGTTGAGCGACGGCGCCTTGGCGCGCAACTGACGCAGCAGGTCTTCCTTCAGGAAGCTGAGCTCCTGCGCCCACACGGGGCTCTTCACGTGCACCTGCAGGATGCCGCGCTGGAAGCGCACGGGCTGCGCGTTGAGCGCCACGCGCGGCGGCACCGCGTCGTTCCAGCCACCGAACACCAGCGCCTCGTCGAACTGCTCCTTGCCAGGGTAGATCTCGCGTAGCGCCGTGCCCAGCATGCCCAGGCTCCCCTCTCGCCGCTTCCGCTTGCGCGCGACGCGCCGGGGCGGGAGCAGACCGTTGCCGGGGGGAGGCGGCTCCGTCACGAGCGAGTCCTAGAGCGAAGCCCGGTAGAGCGCGAGCATGTCCTCTTCGGTGCACGGGCGCGGGTTGCTGGCGTGGCTGACCGACAGCGTATTGCGCAGATGCAGCGTTATGTAAACTCCTCCCACACCGCATGGAAATGATTCATGATTCCTATGGGCCATCAGTCAGCCGGTGTTCGTGTGGGCCCTGCGCAACTCTCGGCTGTTTCGAGCGGGAGTCGTTCTGCTGGCGCCGGAGAGGGTGGTTGCCCCTGACCTCCCACACTCGTCCCCCGAGCGGATCGAGAGCCTTCGGCAGAGCCTGACCGAGCTCGAGCAGCGGGTGCGCGAGGACGGTGCGAGCTTGCTCTTGGTGTCTGTGGCCGACCCGCTGCACGACGCCGGAGCCATACGACGCCTGGCCGCGGAGCTCGATCTACCTGCGCTGGTCCTCGAGCACGGCGAGTACAAGAGCTTCGGCATCATCCCGCGTGAGTCCCATTGGACTGCGGACGCAACGGCATACGCGGCCGCTCGATTCGCCGATTGGATCCACCCTCGGCTTCGGCGCGCGGACCACCAGCAACACCTCATGCACGAGTAGGTGCGACTAGCTGCCGTACTTGAACACGGTCAGACGCCTCAAGTGTTCGAGGTACAGGAGCTGCTGACGGAGCGTGAGCTTACTCTCCCCGAACGCCCGGTCGGCGAAGTGAATGGGGACCTCTCGTACACGCTTGCATCGGCACTTGACGATCAATTCGAGTCCGATCTTGTACCCGACGGCGCTGAGTTCCGTCGCCCGCTCGAAGGTCGTCCGCTCGAGGGCAAAGAAGCCGCTCATGGGATCGCTGATGCTGGTGAACGGGCGCGCGAGCAAAGTGGCAACTTGGCTGTTGAGCCAACGAAAGAGGCCCCAATCGTCAGCGGTCGTGCCGCCTTCGACGTAACGGGACCCGACCACGAAGTCAGATCCCTCTCGGAGCGCATCGATCAACTCGACGATCTTCTCTGGCGGGTGGCTCAAATCCGCATCCATGCACACGAGGACGTCCCCGCGGGCTCCCTGAAATCCCTCGATCACCGCAGGGCTGAGCCCGCGCTGACCGTGTCGCACCACGAGTTCGACCCATTCGAGCGCGAGCCCCTCGATGATAGCGACCGTCCCGTCGCGGCTGTCGTCGTCCATGATGCGAACGTCGAGGTCGAGCGCGTGGGTCGAGCGCACCTTCGACAAGCGCTCCAGCAACGTGGGCAGGTTTTCCGCCTCACGAAACGTGGGTATCACCACCGTGACGGAAGGCTTCCAATTAGACGAGAGCGGAGGCGACATGAGATCGGGCATATGCAGGGAACGCGGGCGTGAAGAGACCTCACGCCATGGTGGGTGTCCCCGCCGTATCGTCCACGGGACCTCTGTTTGTCGGTTGGGAGGCGGCGGAACCCTCCCCCCCGCCCACGCGCCAAAGGTGGATGGCCAGTGCGATCGTCAGGGCGACGATCGCGACATTGCGTACGGCGATCAGGCTGGTCGCCTCGGGTGCCAACGCAAGGACGCGTCGCCAAAGCGTCGGGTACCAGACTTGCGCCACGAGGGAACACGCAATCAATGCAAGAACAACTGCACGCCGATAGTATCCGGGACTGGCCAGCGCCAAAGGAAATAGCCAGAGCAGATATTGGGGGGAGAAGACCTTCGCGCAGCATAGTGAGGCGAGCAGAGCCCAGAGACTTCCGTCGATAATCGCCTGGTCGGGGTTCCGCTTGGAGAGGCGATACGCGAGCACACACGAACACGAGAAAGCCACGACCGTCAGAGGTAGGCTGAGCATGCTGAGTGCCTCGACGTGGGGCCCCCCCAAGTTACTGGAACCGAAGGACCGGTACACGAAGCTGTCTGGCGCGAAAAGTAGGGGCGTCCCCAGGACCGCCTCGATCTCCAAAGGGCGCTGAAGATGAGAGGACAGGTCTCGCAACAGGTCGGGCCCTGCCATGAGCGCGACCGGTGCAACCATCACCACGACACCGAGCGCAGCAGCAGCGAACAGAGAGGCGAGCGGTCGAATCCGCTGCTTTAGCGGGTAGATGTTCCACGCAACGACCGCCAGGACGGGAAGCAAGATGACGGGATAGACCTTGGTCGCGAAGCCCAATCCTATCGCGAAACCAGACCACCCCCATCTTCGAGAGTAGGCCCGTTCTACGGCAATGAGGGTGATCAACGCGGGCCAGAAGTCGAAGCGATTCACGGACAGCGGGCCGATGGCGAGTACCCACCAGAAAGCGAGCCGGGCTCCTGGCCGAAACTCCTCACTTCCGAGCGCAGCGGAGCGCAACGACAGGGCGATCCAGACTGTCATCACGCAGAACAATGACATCCATAGCCCGAACCACAGGTGGAACTGTTCCAGGGAACGGCCCAAGAG
>CAZEAA010000586.1:0-3153 GCA_964510015.1 uncultured Sandaracinaceae bacterium | reverse complement strand
GAGCTTCACGTCCATGGTCACTCCACGCTCAGCACGTGCCACTCGCCGGCTTCGCGCACCATGCGGATGACCCGCCCGCTGGCGGTGCGCACCGTGGCCTCGTTGCCCTGGATGTCCACGTCGAGGGCCGGCTCGTCCTCGGTGTCCAAGAGGAAGCGCTCGATCTGCGCGTCGATCTCGGCGCGCGGCGCCCGCGCCAGGATGCGGCTGATGCTGCTCAGGCTGCGGCGCTCGAGGGCGCTGCGGAACGCCATCACCGCGTCTTCCGGCGTGGCCAGCGACACGCTGTCCAGCAAGGTGCCCACCAGGCGCCAGCGCTCGCCCTCCACCACCAGCACCACGCTCTGACCGCTGCGCAGCGGCACGCTCGCGCGGGTGTCCACGAGCTGCGGGTCTGGGAGCGCTGCGGTGACCGCCGTGGCCTGCTCGCGCAGCTCCTCGGGCGCGTCGGCCATCTGGGCGCGCAGCTGGTCCAGCGTCAGGCCGGCGCGCGTCTCGGCGTCGAGCAGCGCGTACACCGCCTCCGCGTCGCCGCGGGCCACGGCGTCTGCGTAGGCACGCGCCGTGTCGTGCGCGGGAGCGAGGGCCTCTGCACCTCCGCACCCCGTGAGCAGCGCCGCGGAGGCGGCGACCACGCGAAGAGCTCGAGTCATGGAGAGCAGGCGACCAGCGTCCAGGATGCGCACGGCCAGCAAGGTAACACAGCCGAGCGTGAGCAACTCGGCCCCGGTTCTTGACCGTGCACCACGCCCGTGGGTTACACCTGTCCAGATGATCTGCCTGCTCGGCCTGCTGCCCACCTCGTCCCTCACGGGCCCCGCCTGATGGCCACGTTGCGCGTCCTCGGCGTGGACCCCGGCTCCGTGCGCACGGGCTACGGCATCATCGAGCGCGACGGCACGCGCCTGCGGCTGATCGCGGCGGGCACGCTGACGGCTGGCGAGAAGGCGCCGCTCGAGGAGCGTCTGCTCCTGATCCACACGGGCCTCGTGGCGCTGATCGCCGAGCACGCCCCGCACGCCGTGGCCGTGGAGGACATCTTCATGGCCAAGTTCGCGAACGCGGCGCTCAAGCTGGGGCACGCGCGCGGGGTGGCGCTCTTGGCCGCGGCGCAGGCGGGCATGCCGGCGCATGCGTACCCACCCGCCGTGGTGAAGCGCTCCATCGTGGGGAAGGGCGCGGCCGACAAGACGCAGGTGGCTCGCATCGTGGGTGCCATGCTGGGGATGCCGCCCGGTGAGCTGCCCGGCATCGACGCGACGGACGCGCTGGCCATCGCGCTCACCCACGCTCAGGTGGCGCGCATGCACACGGCGCTGGCGGCGACCACACCGGCGAAGAAGCCCACCTTGACGGTCGGGCCACGACGTCCTGCGAAGGCGCGCGTCACTCCGAAAACGGATCGCTGAAGCGCGGGTCGGTCACGAAGCTCTCGTCGGTGAGCGCCAGCAGGAACGCCATCACGTCCGCGCGCTGCTGCTCGGTCAGCACGAAGCCGGCGATGAAGCCGTTCTTCAGCGGGCTCAGCCGCCCGTCGCCCACGTTCGGGCCCTCGGTGGTCAGCGTGCCGCCGCGCGCATAGTGGTCGAGCACGTCGTCCAGCGTGGCCAGTGACCCGTCGTGCATGTACGGGGCCGTGAGCTCGATGTTGCGCAGCGTGGGCGGCTTGAAGCTGCCCATGTCGCGGCGCTCGCCGGTGATCTCGTAGAGCCCCGTGTTGCTCGCCGGATACGCGCCGAGGCCGTCCACGTTGTAGAGGCCGTTGTTGGCGAACAGCGACTGGTCGAAGAAGTTGCCCTCGTGGTCCACCGAGCCCGACAGGTTGAAGCCGCCGTGGCAGTGGAAGCACTCGAGCTGCTCGCTGAAGAACAGCTCCATGCCGCGCACCGCGGAAGCCGACATCGCGTCCGCGTCGCCGGCCTGGTAGCGGTCGTACGGCGAGTTGCCCGTGATGAGCACGCGCTGGAACGACGCGAGCGCCTTCAAGACGTTCTGCACGGTGATGGGCTCGGCCTCGTCCGGGAACGCCGCCTCGAACATGCCGGGATAGAGGGCGTCGGCGCGCAGCCGCTCGAGGAGCACCTGCTCCATCCCGCCGAGCCCCAGCTCCACCGGGACATCGTTGAACAGCGGGATGCGCGCTTGGGACTCGAGCGTCACCACGGCCTGGTTGGCCCAGTTCAGCGTGGCCGCGTAGCCCGCGTTGCCGAGCGCCATGGCCCCGCGCGCGGTGTGCTGCCCGGTGGAGCCGACGGCCGTGGGCAGACCGTCCGTGAACGCCAGCGCTTGCTGGTGGCAGCTCCCGCACGACTGCGTCTCGTTGGCGCTCAGCCGCTCGTCGTAGAAGAGGAAGCGGCCCAGCTCCACCTTGGGGCCGTTCAGCAGGTTGTCCGCGGGGATGCGCGGCGCGGGGAAGCCCGGCGGCAGGTCCAGCTGGTAGCCCTCGTCACCGCCGCAGCCCGACACCAGCATGACCACCAGCAGCGGGATGAAGAGGGCGCGTGGCGCCACGACGCTCCGACGCATTTCGGTCGTCTCTCGCAGGAGGGGGCTCACGCGCTCAGTCTACGGTGAACACGCGCTGCGTGCCCGCCGGGCTGCTGGCGTGGGGGAGGCCCAGCGCCTCGAAGTACGGGGTGCAGTCCGGATCCGTCGCGCCGGCCATGCAGCCCGGCGCCGTCTCGGGGGTGTTGGTGTCGAGGTCCGCGCCGGCCACCAGCTCCGCAAGGTCCATGCGGATGCGGTCCGTGGCGAGGTCGAGGCCCATCAGCTCCACGGCCACCATGTTGGGCGCGGCGCAGGTGGTCTCTTCGCCCATGACGGGGTCGCCCACGCAGCCCGTGCTGCCCAGGTGGAAGCGCCAGTCGGGCAGACCCGACGACTCCCCGTCGAGGCGCACGAAGGTGTAGCCGCTCTGCCACGACCAGAACATGTCGGTGATGTTCAGCGGGGAGGCCGCCACCGCCGCGTTGCTGTGGTTCACCTCGGAGGGCAGACCCACCGTGAAGCGCACGCCCACGTACTCCCCTTCGGGCGCGGTACCCTCGATGACCACGCGCGTCTCCGGGCTGCCCGCGCAGCCGTCGTCTCCGCTGTCGGCGAAGTCGAGGTACGCCACCGTCTCGTGCTGGAACGCGTTCTGCGTGAGGTCGA
>CAZEAA010000585.1:0-3159 GCA_964510015.1 uncultured Sandaracinaceae bacterium | reverse complement strand
CCACAACCTGGGCGCCATCGTGCGCACCGCGGCGCACTTCGGGGTGCGCGCCATCTTGGTGCCGGCCAGCGACGCGGCGGGTCTCGGGCCCGCCGGCATCCGCGTGGCCGAGGGCGGCGCCGAGGCCGTGGACATCATCCGCTTGAACCGTCCCGCCGATGCCATCGTGGCACTGAAAGAGCGCGGGCTGCCGCTGTTCGTGGCGGATGCCCACGAGGGCGAGAGCGTGTTCACCGTGGAGCTCCCACCGCGCTGCGTGCTGGCCCTGGGCGCCGAGCGCGAGGGCATCTCGGACACGCTGCGCAAGCTGGCGAAGCGCGCCGTGTTCATCCCCGGCACGGGCAGCGTGGAGAGCCTCAACGTGGGCACGGCCGCGAGCGTGCTGCTGGCCGAGCACGTGCGGCGCCACGGCGTGGTGCGCGCCGCAAAGGCTCCACGCCCGTGAGCGCCGCGCCGCGCTCGGGACGTTCGTCGCCGTCTGCGAAGATCGAGCCGAAGCCGCTGCGAGGCCGCCGCGATCAAGGCCGCAAGGCGCAGCCCGACGACGCGCGCACCAGCGCACCGCTGCCTGAGGCTCCGGCCGATGTCCCCGCCCAGCTCACCGGCTACCTCGCCCCGCCCGGGCTCGAGGCCGAGGTGCTGCGCGAAGTGGGCCCGGTGTGGCACCAGCACGGGCGGCTGATCTTGTGCGCTGGCGCGCCGCGGCCCTCGGCGTGGGCGCAAGACGTGTGGCTCGCGCCGCAGCACCACGTGGTCGGGTCCATCAACGACGCGGCCAACGTACTGCGCGCCGTGCAGCGCAACTGGGTGCCGTTCGGCGACGCGCATCATCGGCGGCTCGCGCTCATCGGTGAGGCGCTCCCGCCCATCAAGGCACGCGCGTGGACCTTCCCTTCCCCGCTGCCCAGCGCGCCGCTGGGCGCCTACACGCTGCTGGCGCGCGACCGCCTGCTGTTCTCGGCCAAGCGGCAGAGCCCGTTTCCGCATGGCGAGGTGGAGTTCGCGGAAGACCGCGAGGGCCCGCCCAGCCGGGCGTACCGCAAGCTGTGGGAGGTGTTCACCTTGCTCCAGGACCAGCCGAGCCCGGGGCAGCGCTGCCTCGACATCGGCGCGTCGCCCGGGGGCTGGACCTGGGTGCTGGCCAAGCTCGGCGCGCAGGTGACCAGCGTGGACAAGGCGCCGCTCGCGCCCGCGATCGCGGCGCTGCCCAACGTGCACACCATCGTCGGGAGCGCGTTCGCGCTGCGGCCCGAAGACCACGTGCGCGCGCCGTTCGACTGGTTCTTCTCGGACGTGATCTGCTACCCGGCGCGGCTCCTGACCATGGTGCAGGCCTGGATGGCGCTCGGCGCCGCGAAGCGCTTCGTGTGCACGCTGAAGTTCCAGGGCGAGACCGACCACGCGACGGTGGCCGCCTTCGCCGCGATCCCGGGCTCGCGCTTGATGCACCTGAGCCACAACCGCCACGAGCTCACCTGGGTGAAGCTCTGAGCGCGGCGTTCGGCGCCACCCACGCGGGATGGTGAGTTACGACTCGCGCCCGGCGCGCTCCCAGAGGCGCGCGAGATCGAGGGGCACCGCGTCGAACGGTGGAATGCAGGCATCCGTGTCGTCGCCCCACGTGCCCGCGACGAGCCAGCGGTCACCACTGCGCTCGTAGGCCTCTACGCGCCCTTCGATGGGCTCGACCAGCCAGAGGTGGCTGACGCCGGCCCGCGCATAGACTGGCGCCTTGATGCGACGATCGCGCATGGATGTGGAGGGCGATGCGACCTCGCAGACCCAGTCGGGGACGATGGTGAAGTACTTCTCCCGACGCGCGGCGCGAGGGAGGCGCTCTACGCGCCATGCCGCGACATCCGGCACGAGGACGTCGCTGCCCAGGTGCAGCTCGGGCTCGATCGCGAGGATCCAGCCTCCCGGACCGTTCACGCCGAGCCCAAAAGGGGCGTCGATGGACGTTTGCAGGCCCGAGGCCACCAAGACGTGTGGCCCCGCCGGGCGCGCCTGCGTGTACAGCACGCCATCGATCAGCTCGCCCGTGACCTGCTCGGGGAGCGCTTCGATGTCGGCGTACGTGGCTCGGCGAAGGGCGGTGCTCATCGATGAGGAAGGTAGCATGCGCCGGTTGTCGACGGCTCTCGCCGCCACTTGCGCAGGAGGGCCACTCTCAGCCGAGATCTTCCTCTTTCACCAGCGGACAACCCCAGCCGTCGTGCACACCGCCGTGCGGCGCGGCGAGCTCCACCAGCTGCATGACCACGTCGTGGATGTCCTCGTGCTCGACCGTGTCCATGCGCTGCAGCGGCACCGACCGCATGCCGCCCTCGGCGGGAGGCAGCTCCTCGGGCATGGCGAAGCCCAACTCCCGCGCCGCCGTGCAGAAGGCGCTCACGTCCGCTTCCGCGGGGAAGTTGATGAAGTGGTCCACGGGGCGCTCGGCGGTAATCACGTCGCCGTGTTCGCGGAGCTGCGCCACCAACCGGCGGTCCATGATCCACTGCAGGCGCTCGGGCTCGGGGTACAGGAAGTCCGCGTAGCACTCGCCCTCGGGGTCCTCTTGGCTGTCAAAGCGAAAGCCGCGCGCCTGTCCGTCCATGGCGCGCTCCAAGGTGGCCAACATGCGCGCTTCCTCCACGGCGGGACCGTAGAAGTGGAGCCGCCACTCGTCGTGGTTGCGCAAGCGCGCCACGAACACCAGTCCGAGCGTGGCGAGCGCGGGAACCAGGGCGTCTTCGCAGACGTAGAGGCTGTCCACGTCGGGCTGGACGCCCATGCCGTGATCACCCGGATGCAGCATCTCGAGGCCCACCCAGTGCAGCACGGGCAACTGGTGCGGCGGCAGCGCGTCCACGAAGCCGAGGTTCACGAACATGGACGCCGGGCGGTCGTCGACCTGGCACGGGTAGAAGTCCCACTCTTCGCGGATCGGCGCCTCGTTGGTCATGACCGCTTCGTAGTTCAGAGGCGAGCGCCGTGTCTACCCTCGAGAGCCCGCCATCACCTCCACGTGGTCGTGGTCGTGGTCGTGGTCGGCGACGGCGACGGCGACGGCGACGGCGATCGACTCGTCACAAGTCCGACGGGAAGATTTCGATGGCGAGGCGCCGAGGCATGGCGCGCTGAACGGCCTAAAAACAAGCACAATTGGCACCCCGC
>CAZEAA010000584.1:0-3163 GCA_964510015.1 uncultured Sandaracinaceae bacterium | reverse complement strand
CAGCAGCTTCGGGGCGCCACGGTCCACCGAGATGGTCTGCAGCAGGGTGGCCAGCAGCCCGCGCACCTGCGCGCTCGCGGCGTGCTCCTGCGTGACGGTCAAGCGACCCTGGGCCCAGCCGTCACCGATGGCCCGCAGGATGGGCGAGAGCACCTCGAGGGCCAGGGCGTCCGGCGGGCGCAGGGCCGCCGCGCGCGAGAGGATGGCCTGCGACTCGCGCAGGTCCCACGCGTCGATGGCGGCCACGTACGCGGCGAGGGTCTCCTCGGTGGCGGTGTCCTGCGTGGAGGGGGCCTCCTCGGACACCAGCGCCGCCAGGGTCTCGTTCGGCAGCGACGCCACGTCGCCAATGGTGTGGCCGAGCGCCACCACGTCGCGCAGCAGCTCGAGCCGCTGGATCTCGGCGTGCGAGTAGCGCCGCGCGTTGCCGTCCGTGCGGTCGGGCGTGATGGCTTGGTAGCGCTTCTCCCAGGCGCGGATCAGGTCGGCACTCAGGCCGGTCCGGCGAGAGACCACACGCATGGGATACACAGGAGCGGATCGCGAGTGCTGCACGGGGTGATGGGAAATGTACGGCCCGCGTGGACCTTTGTCCAAGGCTTGTCCGGAAAACTTGTCCATGGTCATGCGATGTCCAGAAAAAAACTGGACATCGCATGAATCGGATCCATGCTTTGTCCAGCTGTCGCCCACGGGCGGTTCCCAATCACAGGAGGTATCCATGTTGAAACAAAACATCGCCATCGGTCTGTTGCTCACGCTCGCGCTCGCGGCGGGCTGCGGAGACTCCAACACCAGCCCCAACCCCGACCAAGGCCAGTCCAACACCATCGTGGACGTGGCGGTCGGCAACGACGACTTCAGCATCCTGGTCGCGGCCCTCACCCGCGCCGACCTGGTGACCACGCTCCAGGGCGCCGGCCCCTTCACCGTCTTCGCGCCCACCAACGCCGCCTTCGAGGCCTCGGGCATCACGCTCGCGGACGTGGAGTCCATGGACGTGGACGACCTCACCCAGATCCTGCTCTACCACGTGATCTCGGGCGCCTCCGTGGGCAGCTCGGCCGTCACCGCTGGCCCGGTCGACTCGGCCGCGGAGGACACCACGGGCACCTGGAACCTCTCGCTCATCCTGGGCACCACGGGCGGCGTGACCATCAATGGCGGCAACACGCAGACGGGCGGCGCCAACGTTGCGACCGCGGACGTGGCGGCGTCGAACGGCGTCATTCACATCATCGACCGCGTGCTGCTGCCGCCCACCATCGCGGACATGACCGCGTACGCGGGCCTCACCGACCTGCGCGAGGCGGTCATCGCCGCGGACTTGGCCACCACGCTGAGCGGCGCGGGTCCCTTCACGGTGTTCGCGCCCACCAACGCCGCGTTCCCGGACGGCGGCGAGCGCCCCACGGGTGACGCGCTCGAGAACATCCTGCTCTACCACGTGGTGGCGGCGGGCGTGCCCAGCGGCTCGGTCCCCGAGCGCGCGGACTCGGCCGCCGAGAACGAGGCGGGCAACAACATGACGCTGCTCTTCGACACCAGCGCGGGCGTGGCTGTGAACAACATCGAGGTCATCCTGGCGGACGTGGGCTGCACCAACGGCGTGGTGCACGTCATCGACGGCGTGCTCCTGCCGCCCACCGTCATCGACATGGCCGGCATCGCAGGGCTGACCTCGCTGGCGGCGGCCATTGGCCGCGCGGACATGTCGGGTGCTGGCATCGCCGCGCTGCTCTCGGGTGACGCGCCGGGCGCGGCCACGGGCTTCACGGTCTTCGCGCCCACCAACGCGGCCTTCACGGCCATCCAGGCCACCGTCGACGGCCTGACCAACGCCCAGGTGGCGCAGGTGCTCCAGTATCACGTGCTGGACCCGGCCGCCTACGCCGCGCCGGTGCTCTCGACGAGCCTCGCCAACGGGGACGTGGACACCGCGCTCGGCCAGGACGCCACCGTGGATGTCTCCGTCAGCCCGCCCACCATCGATGGCGCTGCCGTGGTGCCCACGCTGCTGGACATCCACGTGAGCAACGGTGTGGTCCACGTCCTCGGCGGCGTCATGGTGCCCACGCTCTGAGCGCAGCCGGCGGGTAGCCGACCGCTCCCTCCTCCCCCACGGCGCCACGCGGGCCCTCGCTATCCCCATCCCTAGCGAGGCTCGCGTGGCGCTGTCTTTTTTCGTCCTCTCGGTGCGCAATCAGGCTATCCGCGACCCGGGCTGACACAGTAAGCTGACACGATGTTCACGCCGCACGAGCTCGACGTACCGGCGGATGGCCCGGGTACGCTGCGGCTCGGCGCCGTGGTCGCGGGCAAGTACCGCATCAAGCGCCTGGTGGGGAAAGGCGGGATGGGGGCGGTCTACAAGGCCGAGAACACCGCCATCGGCCGGACGGTGGCCATCAAGGTGCTGCACAGCCACCTCGCGGACGACGGCACCACGCTCAAGCGCTTCCAGCGCGAGGCGCGCGCGGCGGCCGGCATCTGGCACAGCCGGGTGGTCGAGGTGCTGGACATGGGCGTGGAGGCCAGCGGCGAGCCCTACATCGTCATGGAGTACGTCCGGGGGCGCAGCCTGAGCCAGCTGGTGCGGCCGGACCACCCCATCTCGGTGCGGCGCGCGGCCGACATCGCGGGGCAGATCCTGGACGCCCTCGGCACGGTCCACGAGGCGGGCATCGTGCACCGCGATCTCAAGCCCGCCAACGTGCTGCTCACCGTGCAGCATGGCCGGCCGGACTTCGTGAAGGTCTTCGACTTCGGCATCGCCACGTTCGTGGAGCAGGCCTGGGACGCCACCTCTTCGGGTGACCTGACGCCGAGTGGGCGCGCGATGGGCACCCCCTACTACTCGCCGCCGGAGCAGATTCGCGGGGGCTCCGTGCGGGACCCACGCGTGGACATCTACGCCGTGGGGGTGATTCTCTACGAGCTGGTCACCGGGTACCGGCCGTTTCGGGGCGACAACCTGGTGCACCTGTGCCGCAGCATCATGAACGACCCCCCGCCGCCGGTGCGCGTGTTCCGCCAGGACGTGCCCGAGGCCTTCGAGGCCATCCTGCGCAAGGCGCTGGCGAAGGAGCCGGGTGACCGCTACCAGACCGCGCGCGAGATGATCTCGGCGCTGGTGCCCTTTGGCGCCGACCCGCCCGTGGAG
>CAZEAA010000583.1:0-3189 GCA_964510015.1 uncultured Sandaracinaceae bacterium | reverse complement strand
GCCCGCTCGGCCGGGGCCGGGATCAGGCACAGGTCCTTCTTGCCGAAGAGGCGGTAGCGGTTCTTGGCCACGCGGTCGTACAGCCAGTTGCGCAGGAACACCGGCATCACGCGCCCCACGGTGAGCAGCGGCCACGGGAAGCGCAGGTAGCAGACCGCGCGCAGGAACGCGCTCGACTGCGAGTAGGGCACGCCCCGCTCCACCAGCAGCATGGTGTCCACGTCTTCGTCGTTCAGCCCGGCGTAGCGCAGCAGCGCCTTGCCGGTGGACGTCTGCACCGCGCCGATGCGCAGGTTGCCCTTCGGGTCGTTGCGCAAGATGAAGTGAACCCAGCCGCTGCAGACCACGCACTCGGCGTCGAACAGGATGACCACGTCGTCGGGGCTGACGGCGGGCGGGAGCTCTCCGTGGATGGGGCGCTTCATGTCCCGCGCAGCATAGCCGCGCTGCACCCCGCATGCAGCGTCGCCGCGCCCCTTGATCCCGGCGCCCGCTTGCGTGACCCTCGCGGCTCGCCACCATGACCATCACCCTCGACCAGCTGCTCACGATGAACGGCCGCGAGCTGTACGACATCGTGCGCCGCGGCACGCCGCTCGACCTCGAGGCGCTGAGCGACACCGCGTACACCGGCATCGACCTCTCCATGCCGGACCTCTTTCACAAGCTCATGTGGAAGACGTTCCGCAAGACCTTCCACCGCGACCCCTACAGCGGTGTGCTGCGCGGCTGGAACGTGAAGGTGGAGCAGACCGGCTGGGACAAGCCACCAGCGCCCAAGCGCGATCGCGCGGGCAAGGCGCTGACCTTCGGGCACTACCACGTGCGACCGGCCACCGGCGTGCGCTTTCCGCGCGGCTGGCGGGGCGGGCACTACCTCGACTATCAAGTGGCCGGGAACCTGCCGCAGGACTTCCCCGCGAGCGCCGGCTTCTGCCCGCTCGTGAGCGTGAACCCCGGCAGCGCCGAGCTCTTGCTGGGCTGGGAGGTGTTCAAGGTGGGCCCCGCGTTCGTGCCGATCAGCGACTTCTGGCTGCTGAAGCGCGAAGGCCCGCTGGCGGCGCGCGACGTGGTGCCGCGGCCCGACGGCAAGCGCTGACGCGACACCGAGCGATCAGTCGCACTGCTCGGGGAGCGAGCAGTTGGCCTGCGCGATGGTGCGCGTGGCGTCCTTGGGCACGAGCCACGCCACCGTGCTGTTCATGGGCATGGGCATCGGGTCGCCCGGGCAGTTCGGGCGGAAGCGCGTGAGCACCGTCAGCCGCGTGCCGTCGTCGAAGGCCTCGATGCCCGCGGAGGCCGGCGACATGGTGTACTCCACCACGTAGACGTCGTTGGCGTTCATGTCGACGCCGAGCGTGCTCGCCGCGGGCTGCCCTTCGCCATTGCAGCGCAGCGCCGCCGCCACCTCCTCGGCCGTGCGCAGCACCGTGGGCGCGCTGACGGTGCCGCCACCGCTGAAGCTGCAGCCCGGGATGAGCACGGGGGACAACGCCCGCGCCTGCGCGAGCTCGGGCAGCGTGCACGTGAGCGGCGCGCCGCCAGCTGCACCCGTGGTGTCCGCGCTGCCACCACCCGTGCCCTCGGTGCCGCCCCCGCAGCCAGCCAGCAAGCCGAGCGCGAGCGCGCCGGCGCGAGGGAGAAGGCGGTGAACGAGGGCGGCGCGGCGCGTCATGGTGGTCATGGTACCCGGTGGGTGGCCGGCCGAGACGCGATTCGTGACGGCCGGGAGGCGCCACGGTCTGGAGACGCTAGAAGCCCGCGGGGGCGCTCGTCGGAGGCACCACCGGGGTCTCGCCACCCGACGTGACCGGCGCCGACGCTGCCGCGGCATCGGCCGCGGGGAGAGGCTCGCCCGCGGTGGTGGCGGCGTCCTCGGCTCGCAGCGCCGGAGAGCGGACGCTGAAGGTGCGCATCCACGGCGACTCGGGGAACTGGACGGCCACCAGCGCATCCTCGACGCAGCGCATCTCGTCACCTCGCTGGACCAGCGAGCTGAAGAGCACCTTGCCGTCGCTGACCATCACGTCCAGCTGGTCGATGTCGCAGCTGGCACGCGCGGCTTCGAGGGCCCGCGTGTCGGTCTCACCGATGCGAACACGGTTCAAGAGGTCGCGAAACTCGTCGTGGTGCGCGTCGAACTCGTCCGGGTGGTTGGCGTAGCCGATGAGCATCAGGACCGGATAGAACGTCTCCTGCCCGACCCCGCGGCCCACGCTCGGCACCCGCACGGACGGCTGCCGCTGACGCTGACCGAACACCATGTCGGCGCGCACGAGCACCACGTGGCCGCGCTCCCAACGAGCGGACGGGCTCAGCTCCAGCTGCTGCACGTTGGCCACCTCGAAGATGACCTCATGGGCCGGATAGCCGTGCACGCGCACGGGGCGGCTCACCAGGATGCGCGACGCCATCGGCGCGCTGACCCGCGACGAACCCGCCACGTAGTTGTGCCGGATCTCGCCCGACGCGGCCGCGCTCTCCACGAAGTCGCGCAAAATGACCGAGAGCTCGCGCTCACTCGCGTGCTGCGAGATGGGGAAGGTGCTCAGGAACACCACGCCGTCATCGCGACGATGCTTGAAGAGCAGGTCGTAGGTGGGGATCGTGACGCGGGTCTCGAAGGTGCCGTCGCCATCGTTGTCCAAGCCGACACGACTCGTGTACTCGTCGGTCTCCTTGGGCTCGCCCAGGCCTTCCGTGGACGGGATGTAGTTGTCGAGCCGCCAGTCGCTCGACATGAGCTGCCCGGTGCCCCCCTGCGCCGCCACGCTGTAGTCGTACGTCACGTGCCGGAACGATTCGTTCGTCAGGCTGGCGATTGGGTAGCGTCCGGCCCCGCATGCGGCGAGCGCGAGAGTGAGCGAGACGAGCGAGGCAGAACACTTGATGCGGGACATGGACCCTCCTGAAGAGGCGCGACCATAGCGGCCTCCCCCTCGCGCAGCAACCGGCATGGCCTCTCAACAGAAACCTCGACGGTCGTGGCCGTGGCCGTAGTCGTAGTCGTAGTCGTGGTCCTGGTCGTGGTCGTGGTCGTGGTCCTTGACGGCGACGGACGGCGACGGCGACGGCGACGGCGACGGACATCGACTCGTCACAAGTCAGAGGTGGTGACCTGCATGCCGAATCGTGCTTCTGGGAAGGCGAATTGGGGCACCCCCCGCTGAAGCCGCTGAAGCGGAGGGC
>CAZEAA010000582.1:0-3204 GCA_964510015.1 uncultured Sandaracinaceae bacterium | reverse complement strand
GGCGGGATCGCGGGGTTGAGCGTGGTGGACATGCGCCAGTACCTGGGCTTCGTGGCCGACCAGCGATTGAGGACGCTGGGGTTTGCGACGCGGTATGGCGCGAAGAACCCGTTCGCGTTCATGGACCTGCAAGACGTGCAGGAGCTGGCGAACTTCTTCGAGCGGCGCGTGTCCGCGTACCAGGTGGGTGTGACCGGCGAAGTGGCGTTCGATGCCGCGTTCTGATGCGGGTGATGGGATGCCGCCTTCTGGTGAGGAAGGCGTGGGCGCGAGTGGCGTGATGGGTGTGGATCCCGCGCGCTGCCCGCTGTGCGGTGCGGGGAACAAGTGCGGCGTCGTGGCGGGCGCAGGGACGTGCTGGTGCTTCGCGCTACCGGTGGCGAGGGACATGCTGGAGCAGGTGCCGGTGAGCGCGCGGGGGCTGGCGTGTGTGTGCCAAGCGTGCGCGACGGGCGAGACCAATGTGGCGGCGCGGCTGGCGCGGCGGGACGAGCTGCTGCGCGGGCGGTAACGTCGGATGCGTCTCGAATCACGGCGGGTATACCAGGCCAAGATAGAAAAAAACGGGTGCGGCAACCTGTGGACAACCCCTGTGGTCATCTGCAGCCGCGCAGAAACGCAGAAATCATTGAGTCTTCTCAGACTGGGTCAGTGTAGCGGCCTGGAAAAGCGCTGCGGCCCTCTAGTCTTCGTCACAACCTCCGGCGATAACGCTGCTGCAACACAAAGCTCTGCGAATGGAGGCAAACCCAAACCCAACGACCGCTCCCCCAAGTCGCGCAAAAGTGAAGCACAACCCTGTTATCAGCAAGGCTGTGCTTCATGGAGCGCCAACTTCCACTCGGGCCGGTTCGGCCGGCAGATGGCTCCACTTGAGACCCGCAGCTTGCGAGTTCGCGTGCCGTTCTGTCAACCGCGACCGTCCTTTCACCAAGGACAATCGCTATGGCGCGCACATATCGGCAGAAGCCGAAGTTCGTCACCAAGTACCGTCACTATCGGACAGGCAAGCTCATGGTCGCACGCGACTATGGGTACGAAGCCTGGCCTTTCGGCGGTAAGTGAATGACCGCCGGGCGGGTTCCACGAGATGTGTGGCCCGCCCGGCGCTCCCCTGTATTTGTCCCCTAGGCTGGGCAGAAGCCAGACTGGCGAGCTACACGACGCAACCGGGAGCCCAGGAGGTATGAACGTCCACGTCCACACAGGCTCGATCACGGACGCTGCCATCGGCGCGCACGCGGTGGTGAACGCCTCCAACCCCGCCGTGGCCCTGGGGAGCGGCGTGTCGGCCGCCATCCGGGAGGCGTGCGGCGGCACGGCCTTCCAGAAGGAGGTCCGCGCTCGACTCGAAGGCGAGTTCGACGCGGAGCTCGAGCCGGAAGACTGCTTGGTGACGTCAGCGGGCACATGCACGGCGTTCCGCTGGGTGCTCCACGTTCCGGCAGTGAACTACCGTGTGCGCGATACAGAGACAGGGGGCTCCACTGGTCCGCGGCGAGTGGCGACGTGCATGAGCGCTGCGCTCTCCGAGGCTCGGTCGCTCGCTGCAGAGAACGATCTGACCGGGCGGTTCGTGTTGGCCGCACCGCTACTTGGTGCTGGCCACGGTGGCTTGGGAGCCGTCACGTCGCTGGACGCGATGCTGAGCGGCGCGCAACAACATCTGAAGCAGCTCTCGCCCGAGGCGCGGAGCACGCTAGCGAAGCTCGTGGTGGTGGTCCTCGAACCCTCCGACGCGCGCCTCGTGGAACTGGCCGCTGCCAGACACGGCCTGCGGTTCGAACGGTAGGCCCCCGACGCTGCGCACCGACCTTGGCGAGCATCGGGCCCGCGCGTAGAGTTCCGCCATGCATCACGGGCAAGGGACATCATCGACCGCAAGCCACCAGCGCACTTGGCTGTTGCTCGCGGCCATCTTGCTGTGCGGCGCCGCCGGCAGTGGAGTGGCCGGGTCCATCGCGCAGGCCGACCAGCCCGCGCCCCCGCCGCCCCCTCCGATCCGGGAGACGCCTTCGCGCAGCGAGATCTCCCAGGTTCTCAGTGAACGCGCGGCCGACGTTCGCGGGTGCGCGCCCCCCGGCACTCCCGGCGGCGGCGTGGTCACGGTGCACGTGCGCTTCGAGTCCTCGGGCACGGCGCAGAGCGTTACCGTGACCTCGCCCACCCTGCCTGCGTCGGTGGGCGCGTGCATCGTGCAGGCCGTTCAGAAGGCACGAGTGGCGCCGTTCCGAGCAGCCGAGTTCAACGTGAACTTTCCGTACCGGTACTGACGCGTGTGAAGCAGAGGACGACACGATGATGACCCCCGATGAGCTCCTGCTGGCGCTGGCTGCGACACGCTTCGCGGGGCGGGAGCACCTGCTGCTCGAGCGCAGCGGAGGCATCGCGGTCGCCGTGCGGATCGACCCGGCAGAGGCGCGCGATGCATGGCTCCAGGCGCACGCGCTGCTCGACACCACGGGTCGCTGGCCGGTGGCCATCACGAGCTGGTCGCCCGATGCCCGCGGGTTGTGGTCGCAGCAGGTGAGTGCGCTCCTCGATGCCCGAGGCAACATCGGTCCCGATCGTCCTTCGGTAGAGGCCATCTTGGAACGAGCTGGTTCCATCGATGTGGACGCGGTGCTCGCCCCACTCGAACGCAACATGTGGGCGAAGTGGCTTGCAAAAGAGGCGAAGGGAGAATTGAGCTGGGCCGCGTCCGAGATGGACTACTGGTTCGACCCCACCCCCCAACCCACTGCGATGGTGTTCCTGCCTTCGGCGCGCTCCGCGGCGACGGTGGCCTACGAGTCCTGGTACGCCGAGCACTCCGAGCTACCCGCCGCCGCGCTGGTGGCGTTGCTGGAGCGCTGGAACGCCGAGTACGGCGCCGAAGTGATGGCCCACTGGGGGACGATGCTCCAGCTGCGCGTCGCGCAGCCGCCGCGTGGCATCGCTCAAGCGAGAGCGCTCGCGCGCGAACAGCTCCTCGTGGCGCCCTGCACAGCAATGCTCCCGGGAACCCATCCCGAGATGCACGCGCAGGCGCTGCTGCAGGCGAAGACCTGGTTCCTCCACGAGCGCCCTTAGGAGATTGGCACCTAGGGCGAAGTAGCCGAAGTCCGAGGCGGCAGCCTCAGCCGCGGTGCTGGGCAACGAACTCCTTCGGTGAGATTGGCACCTCGGACTGGAAGTCCGAGGCAGCAACCTTGGCCTCGCTGC
>CAZEAA010000581.1:0-3236 GCA_964510015.1 uncultured Sandaracinaceae bacterium | reverse complement strand
GGAGGGGGACGGGCGCCCTGGGCAGCGGGGCTTGATGGGCCCCAGAAAACAAACGGAGCGAAGCGCAGTGCGGTTTTCAGGGAGGTATCAGAGCGAGCGCCAGCGCGAGCGCCCCCGCAGACCGGGGTGCCCGTCCCCCTCCGATCGACCACGCCCCCAGCTGGCCACCGACCGCCAGCTGCGTAAACGATGCGGAAAACGTAGGAGATGCTGCTACACTCGGCGCCCTTATGATCGGTCCAGACGCCACTCAGGCCGAGCTGCTGAACAGCGCTCGTGCCGTCCAGCTCGGCAACTACGCACCCGCGCCCGTGGTGTTCACGCGCGGGGAAGGGCGGCGTTTGTTCGACCGCGATGGGCGCGCCTATCTCGACCTGAGTGGGGGTGTGGCCGTGAACAGCGTGGGGCACGCGCACCCGGTGTTGGCCGCGGCCATCGGCGAGCAAGCCGCTCGGCTCATGCACGTATCGAACCTCTTCTATAACGACCGCGCCATCGAGCTGGCCAGCGCCATCGTGGCGCGCACGGCGTTCGACCGCGTGTACTTCTGCAATTCGGGGGCGGAGGCCAACGAGTCGCTGATCAAGCTGGGTCGTCGCTTCCAGCACGAGCGGGGCCAGACCGAGCGCGTGGAGATCGTGTCCACGTACAAGAGCTTCCACGGCCGCACGCTGGGCGCGCTCTCCGTGACCGGCCAAGACAAGTACCACGTGGGCATGGGGCCGCTGCTGCCCGGCGTGGTCTTCGTGCCGTACAACGACACCGAGGCGCTGCGCGCGGCGGTGGGTCCGCGCACGGCGGCGGTGTTGCTCGAGCCGGTCCAGGCCGAGGGGGGCATCATTCCCGGTGACCAGCGCTACTTGCAGAGCGCGCGCGCCATCTGCGACGAGGCGGGGGCGCTGCTCTTCTTCGACGAGGTGCAGACGGGCTATGGCCGCCTCGGGACCTTCATGGGGGCCGAGGTGAGCGGCGTGGTGCCGGACGCGTGCTCGCTCGCCAAGGGCATCGCGGGCGGCTTCCCGCTGGGCGGCATCGCGGTCACGGAGCGGCTCGCGAACGGGCTCCCGCCAGGCAGTCACGCCAGCACCTTTGGGGGCAACGCGCTGGCGTGCGCGGCCGGGCTCGCGGTGCTGCGCATCTTCGACGAGGAGGGGATCCTCGCCAACGTCGTCGCACAGGGCGACTACCTCGGACAGCGTCTCGAGGCCCTAGCGGCTCAACTGGGCGCCGTCACCGAGGCGCGCGGCCTCGGGCTGCTGCGGGGCCTGGTGCTGGCGCCCCACGTGGACCCGGGCGCCATCTGGCGGGCCGCGCTCGACGCCGGGGTGGCCTTGACCCTCGCGGGAGGCAACGTGCTGCGCTTCACTCCGTCGCTCAACGTCACGCGTGGCGAGCTCGACGAGGGCCTGGCCATCGTGGCGTCCGTGCTGACCAAGGCTCACGAGGTGGCGGCGTGACCCGGCACTTCCGCACGCTGCTGGACCTCGAAAAGGACGAGCTGCGCGACCTGCTGGACCGCGCCGACCACCTGCGCGCGGCGCGTGGCACCGCGGCCGGGCTCGCGGACAAGCCGCTGCTGGGGAAGTCCGTGGCGGTGGTGTTCGAGAAGGCCAGCACGCGCACGCGCATCTCGTTCGAGGTGGGCATCCACGAGCTGGGCGCTCAGCCGGTGGTGCTCATCGCCAGCGACACGCAGATGGGGCGTGGCGAGCCGCTCTCCGACACGGCCAAGATGTTCAGCCGCTTCGTGCACGGCGTGGCCTACCGCACCTTCGGGCACGACAAGATCGAGTCGCTCGCGGCGTCGTCCAGCGTGCCGATCATCAACGCCCTCTCCGACGACTACCACCCGTGCCAGCTGCTGGCGGACCTGCAATGCGTGCGCGCCGAGAAGGGCCGCCTCGATGGCTTGCGCGTGGCCTGGATCGGCGACGGCAACAATATGGCGCACTCGTGGATCAACGCCGCGGTGCTCACGGGTCTGTCCCTGCGCCTCGCGTGCCCCGCGGGCTATCAGCCCAAGCCGGCCATCCTCGCGCACGCGCGCTCTCTCGGGGCGGACATCACGCTGACCGAGGACCCGAAGGAGGCGCTCGCCAACGCCGACGTGGTGACCACCGACGTGTGGACCTCCATGGGCCAAGAGGCCGAGACGCAGGCGCGCCTGCGTGCCTTCTCGGGCTATCTCGTGGACGCCGCGGCGATGCGGCTCGCCCACCCGGAGGCCATCTTCCTGCACTGCCTCCCCGCGCACCGCGGCGAAGAGGTGAGCGCCGACGTCATCGACGGACCGCAGAGCCGCGTGTGGGACGAAGCGGAGAATCGCCTGCACGCACAGAAGGCCCTACTCGTTCACCTTTTGGGCTAGGCTCCGTCGGCCTTGATGTCACTGGTCGGCGAAGATATCCCCGAGCTCATCGACGGGGTGGATGCGCGTAAGCTCCCGCTCTCGGCGTTGGAGGGCTTCGTGTATTCGCGCGTCGACGGCAGCTCGTCCGCCAAGGACATCGTCGAAGCCACGGGCATCGGTGAGGATCTGGCGCTCGCGGCGCTCGAGAAGTTGATCGAGCTCGGGGCCGTCCGCATGAAGGCGGCGGCGCCACCCCCGCCGCCTCCGAGGCGCGACTCGCAGCCGCCCAACAAGCGCTTCGGCAAGCCGCATGCGCCGCCCGCGCAGCGCGTGCTCACCATCCCGCCCCCGTCCGGGACGCCTCGTCGGCTCTACGACCCCGCCGAGCTCGAAGAGGAGGTGGCCATCGACGACACGCGCAAGCGCCGCGTGCTGGACGTGTTCTATCGGCTGGGCTCGGGCACCCTCTACGAGCTGCTGGAGATTGGGCGCGACGCCACCAAGGAGGAGATCCGCGAGGCGTACTTCTCGCTCTCGAAGGAGTTCCACCCCGACACGGCGTTCGGCAAGGACTTGGGCACCTACAAGTCCAAGATGGAGAAGATCTTCACCGCGGCCACCGGGGCCTACGACGTGCTCTCGCGCCGCGCGCGCAAGACCGAGTACGACGCCACGCTGCCGCCGCCCACGGACGAAGAGGCCGAGTGGCGCGCGCGTCGACCCCCGCGGCCCGCGGCCCCGGAGCCCCGCCTGCCCGCGCCCCCGCTCGTCCCCGACAACGTGAAGCCGGCCGTCTCGAGGGGCACCATCCACAACGAGTCCCCCGTGCGTCCGCGCGTGGCGCCGCCCGTGCGACCGTCCCGATCGACGAGTCCCTTGGCCTCGA
>CAZEAA010000580.1:0-3247 GCA_964510015.1 uncultured Sandaracinaceae bacterium | reverse complement strand
ACGCCGGCGACGATGAGCGACTCGAGCCCATCGCCGTCGAGGTCGACGTCCACCGGAGTGGCCACGAACCCGAGACGGCGTCCGCCGGCCACCAGGTCGGTCATGCTGATCAGGCGATCGATGGACCCACATGTCGTGGTGTCACCGGGGCCGGGAGAAGCGAAGAGATCTTGAGCGGTCGCCAGCGCGCTCGCTTCCACGACACCGCAGAGCGTGGCCTCGATGCGCGTGGGCTGCTCGACGTCTGGATAGGCGCGCACGTGGAACCGGGCGCGGCGCAGCGGCTGCTCCACGATCACCGCGCCACCCGCCTGAAGACGGATGTCTGTGGGCGCCGAGACCACCACGTCGCCCAATACGCTCGCATGCGCGTAGTCGAACGCTCCGACCGCAGGCGTCACCTGGCGCAACAGGGGATCGGTGACCGTGGCGTCCACCAGGCCGACTCGAAAGTGGCTGCCCGGCGCCGCGGGGAGTGCCCCGCTCATGGCGAAGACGGGCCGCTGATCCACGTCGCGAAACTGATCGTCCAGGTAAGCGTTCCAGGCGAACGCGGTCGTGTTGAAGGCACGCCCGATGGCGTTCTGCGGGGCCCCGGCCGCGCTGAAGTCACACCCCGCAGACGCCAGGGTCAGAAACTCGAGGTCATCGAGCAACCAGACCGTCTCGAGGGTGCAGCCCGCCGAGCACCCGTCCCACGAGCTGACGTTGCCGTCGTCGCAGCTCTCACCGGCGCTCAGCGCTCCGTCGCCGCACGTCGTGACGGGGGTGCACTCCGTGCACGCGGCCTGGCCGTCGCAGCTCTCGGCGGGGGCGTCCACGTGGCCATCGCCGCACAGCTCGGACTCGCAGGACGCGCGGCATCCATCGCCGTTGCGCTGGTTCCCGTCGTCGCAGGTCTCCTCACCCTCGATGTCTCCGTCGCCGCACGACGTGGTCCAGCGGCAAGCGTCACAACCGTCGCTGTCCATGCGGTTGCCGTCGTCGCAGCTCTCACTCGGATCCAAGATGCCGTCGCCGCAGCCCGTGACCAAGGGAGGCAGCCCCTCCAGGGTCCAGTCAAAAGGCGGTCCGGCGTCCTGCACCCCGGCGTCCTGCGTCTGGCCCGCGCCACAGCCCCCCAGCAGCAGCGAGCCCACCAGGATGCACAGCATGGTGCGTGGCGTTCGCACCGAGGTCATGGCTCGCTCCCTCCGAACCGCAAGTCCACCCAACCAGCGCCCGACCGCACGGGCGCGCTCGCGTATCCGGGCTCACCGGGGAGCAGCTCGCCGAAGTAGTAGACGCGGAGCGGAAGGCCCAGCGTGGCCATCTCGTCCCCATCCTCGGCCGCGGGTGCAGCGGCCTGCGGGACGATCCGACCGTGCCGGACCCGAAAACGGTCGAACGTGCCGGTGGTGCCCGAGGGCTCGATCAACGGGTCCACGGAGTGCACCAGCGCAACCTCCTCGCCTGTGCCGGCGAGCACGTACGCGCCGATCGTATCGGGGTCCAGGCCAGGCCCGAGAACGACGACCTCGCCACCCATTCGCTTCGCGCTGAGAGGGGTGCCCGTGGTCCACGAGGCGCGTGTCCACGGCCAGCGCGCGACCACCTCGTAGGAGGCGGGCAATCCCGTCGGAGACGCGAACTCCACGAGCTCCGAGCCAGCTCCCGATGCGGACACTCCGAGCAGCCAGAGCCGCCGCTCGCCGCCTTCGGCGCCCGGGACGAAGTCGAACCCCACCAGCTCCGCGGACGAGAGGGCGGCGCGCTCCCGCAGGTCCACTGGCTCCGACTCGCGGAAGACGTCGCAGGCCTCCGAGGCGAAGAAGCGCAGACCGGCGTCCCCATCTGAGCGCGCGCCTTCGAAGCGGCTGAAGGGAGGCACCCACGCCATCCCGACGTTGCCCGCATGAATGGGGGAGCGCGACGCGGTCCAGCGCGACCCGTCCGTCGACCGATAGGCTTGCTCGGCCAGCACGACGCAGCGCGTACCATTGCCCTCGGCTGCGGCGCGGAGCGCGGCGGTGTTCACGAGAGGTGAGGAGAACGCACGGCCGCAGGTGTCGAACGAGTCGCGCGCCGCGGACAGCTGCCCGAGCAGGACGTGGGCCGACCCCGCTCCGCGCGATTCGAAGCGCACGAAGAGCGGCTCGTCGCGCGGGAGGGTGGGCGAGAACGGGAGGCGCTCCGTGAGCCGATCGTACGGGAGCTGGAGCTGCCACGCGCCGCTTCGCCCCATCAAGTCGACCTCCCAGATGAAGTAGAACTCTCCGGGCAGAGTCTGCGTGCTCACGGGGGTGCGACCCGCGTCGGGCGTCTCGATGAAGGCCTCGAGGTCGTTGCGGGTGGTGGGGGTCCTCAGGGTGGCGCTCACCACTTCCCCAAGGCGCTCCGACACGAGGCTGATGTGCAGCTCGGCACCCACCCGAAGCTCGAAAGCAACATTGACGCCCATGGGTTCGATGCCGCCGCGCAGCGGCAGGCGGGACTCCATGAACTCGCCGGGGAGGAGCCGGATCATGTCCGCCAGCTCCGAGGTGGGGCGGTAGCGGACGACGTCACCCGAGGTCACCCAGTCGGGGGCGGGGAACGCCTCGGACGCCGTTCGACGCCACGACTCGACGAAGCCACCCGACACGAAGGCGCAGCGCTCGTCGATCCGCGGGCTGGGCCAGCACTCGGCGTCGGCGGCGTCGACCAGCGCGAACCCGTTCAGAGAGTCGCCATCGTTGTCTCGACCATCCGCGCACTGGGGACCCACCTCGGGGCACGAACCGTCGCACGAGTCGTCCGCGCAATCTGCCGTTCCGTCGAAGTCGTCATCGAGGCCGTTCTCACAGAGCGCGGGGGAGGACTCGTGCAGGGCCGCGGGGTAGTCGAAGACCGCCGTGCAGCTCGCACCGAACAGAGCCACGTAGCTCGTGAGTGTGAGCAGAGATCCGAGCGTCCCTGAACTTCGGGTCATGGCGACGCGAGACTAACCCGCGGCGGGCCGTCGCGCCCGCGAACCGCGTCATCGCGGCTGACGCTCCTGCGTTGAGGTGTTAGGGTGCCTGCCTGAGCTGCACCTCGTCAGCTCTCGGAGGAAATCGGCAGGCACCGCATGGCCATCACGAGCACCACGCGTAGCGTCGCGCTCACCCCAGGAGCGTCTCCCCCCGACGCGGTGACGAAGCACCATCTCCCCATCGGGGCGCTGGTGGCGGGCACCTACCGCGTCGAAGGCATTCTGGGCGAGGGCGCTGGTGGCGTTGTCTACCGC
>CAZEAA010000579.1:1722-3270 GCA_964510015.1 uncultured Sandaracinaceae bacterium | reverse complement strand
CGGCATCTGCACGTACAACACCTACGCCACCAAGGACGGCAAGGCCGTGTCGCTCGGCGCGCTCGAGCCCAAGTTCTGGCAGAGCTTCTGCGAGGGCGTGGGCATCCCGTTCGACATGCGCGCGCAGATGCCCGGCCCCAAGCAGGCCGAGTGGAAGGCCAAGATCGCCGACATCTTCGCGAGCCGCACGCGCGACGAGTGGGAGGCCTTCTCGAACGAGCACGACTGCTGCCTCGAGGTGGTGTTCACGCCCGAGGAAGTGATGGCTGACGCGCACCTGAACGCGCGCGGCGTCTGGGTGGAGCGGCCCACGCACAAGGGCGGCACGGTGAAGCAGGCCCGCACGCCGGTGGCTCCAGCCGCCACGGGCATCGCGCCAAAGCAGGGCGAGCACAGCGCGGCGGTGCTGCGCGAGGCGGGCTTCACGGAAGAAGAGATGAAGAAGCTGCACGAGGGCGGCGCCTTCGGCTGAGAGGTCGCCATTGACCCCGGGCTGGCGCCTGGGAATGATAGTCGCGTGCTGGGCCTAGCCGATCGCGCGCTCCTCGAGCGGCTCGAAGACGAGAGCTTGCTGGAGCGCGTCTTTCGCGCACAGATGGGGCTGCCCGAAGCACGCCGAGCCCCGGCTGCGCCGGTGGCGATGGCGCCGCGTGCAGCGGGCTTGTGGGTGGCCTTGCGCGAGACCGTGGCGGGGAGCGAGGCCATCACGCGCGCCCGTGCGGGAGACCTCACGGCGGTCCACGCCCTGCTGAACGCGCCGATGGATGCGACCTCGCCCCCGCGCCTGCTGCACCACGTGGCGCTCTTCTTCGGCAGCGCCACCGAGGCCGCGTGGGGGCAAGGGGCGACGGCCGAGCGGGCGGCAACGCTCGAGCTGCGCGCGCTCGACGCCTGGGCGCTGCTGCTCACGGAGGCGCAGTACCTGAAGCAGCTGGCCGAGCGCGTGGCGGGGACCACGCTGCCGCGCGCCGAGCAGGACGCGGCCATCGACGCCGCCGCGCTCGAGCGGGTGTCGGCGCTCGGGAAGCGGGTGGGCGCCGGCGCCGAGGCGCGCACCAACGACGCGCGCGCGGCGCTCGAGACGCTGCGCCGGATCGAGGCGCACCGCTTTCCCGCGGATGCCGCCGAAGGAGCCGTGAAGCGACTCCGCACGGAGAGCACGCGCCTCTTGCGGCAGGCCCTCGACGGCGCGCTGTCCGGGCTGGCCGACCGCCTCGCGCAGGCCGAGGCGGATACCAACGGGCTGCGCGCCGAGTGCGCGGTGCTGGGCGACGCCGCGCAGCTCTACGCGTGGTCGGGTGGCGACTGGTTCATCGCGCTCTTCACGCTCGAGCGCGCGCAGACCATCGGCTGGACCATCTACAAGGCCAAGCAGTGGCCCGTGCTCGGCGAGCTGTGCGAGACGCTGCGTCCCATGGTGGACGCGGCGGCGCTGCGCGTGGAGAGCGACCCGAGCGCGCTGCCCTACTCGTCGCTCGTGGCGCAGATGCTGGTGTTCCGCGCCGAGATGGGCACCGTGCTGGCCACGCGCGTGGCCGACGGCGAGCG
>CAZEAA010000579.1:0-1622 GCA_964510015.1 uncultured Sandaracinaceae bacterium | reverse complement strand
ATGACGCCCGAGAACCCCTTCGAGCGCTTCGACCTCGACCCCCTCGAGGGTCCACTCGGCATCACCGAGCAGCTGCGCGAGCGCGCCGAGAGCGCCGCCACCGACGAAGACCGCGAGGCCGTGCGCGCAGTGTGGGAACAGCTCACCCGGCACCCTCGCGAGCGTGTGCGGCTGGCCCTGCTGGCGCACCCGGAGAGCCGCGCGCCGTTGCCACAGCCTTCGCCCGCCAAGGCCGCCTCGCCTCCCGAGACCGCGCCCGCGGAGTTCCCGCGCGCCGTGGACTTCTTCGAGCCGCTGTCGGTGGAGTCGGCGCTCCTGGCCGCGCTGCAGCGCACGGGCGTGATGCTCCCTCGGCTGGACGACGCCCTCTCTCCCTCCCTCGACCACGACCCCATCCTGATGGGTCACCCCGCTCGCGAAGGCAAGGCATGACGCTCTACATCGACCGGCCCATCGGCATCGACCTCGGCACCACGCACTCGGAGGTGGCCGTGCTCGACCCTTCCGAGAAGGACCTGCACGTGTACGCCGACCGCTTCGGTCGCAAGACCATGCCGTCCGCCGTGGCGTGGGACGGAAGCGCCTTCGTGGTAGGCCGTGCCGCGCGCGCGAAGCGTGGCACCGCGAGCCCACCCGTGGAGAGCATCAAGCGCAAGATGGGCCAAGACAGCACGGTGCAGTGCGGCCCGCACACGCTGCGGCCCGAGGACGTCTCCGCGCACATCCTGCGCGCGCTGCGCGACCAGATGCACGAGTACCTGCGCTCCGGAGCCCCGGCCGACGTGGAGGTGCGCGTGGGGCGCGCGGTCATCACGGTGCCCGCGTACTTCGACGCCCCGCAGCTCGAGGCCACGCGCGAGGCGGGCACGCTCGCTGGCCTCGAAGTGCTGGGGGTGCTGCAGGAGCCCACCGCGGCGGCCATGTACCACACGTGGCGCAGCGCCCTCGGCGACGGCAACTTCCTGATCTACGACCTCGGCGGCGGCACGTTCGACGTGAGCGTGCTGCGCTGCCTGGGCGGCGAGTACCAGGTGCTGGCCATCGACGGCGACAACTTCCTGGGCGGCGACGACTTCGACCGGCGCTTCGCGGAGCAGCTGCGCCAGAAGCTGTGCGCGACGGGCTACGACCTCACGCTAGACGTGCAGGGCGACGCCGAGGACCGCGCGCGCTTCGCGCGGCTGGTGCATTTGGCGCAGGAGATCAAGGAGTCGCTCAGCACGTCGGAGGTGCTGAGCGTGTCGAAGGAGAACGTGCTCACGGACCGCGCTGGCGAGCCGGTGAGCGTGACGCTCGAGGTGAGCCGCGCCGAGTACGAGAGCGCCATCGCCGACCTGGTGGAGGCCACGCTCCGCTGCTGCACGCGCGCGCTGGCGCAGAGCCACGAGAGCGCCGGGGTGGGCGCGAACGACATCGACCACGTGGTGCTGGTGGGGGGCTCCACGCGCGTGCCGCTGGTGCAGCGCCGGGTGGCCGAGACGCTGGTGCGCGACTCGCGCGCCGACGCGGCGCTGCAAGAAGAGGTGGACACGTGCGTGGCCCTCGGCGCGGCGGCGCTCGCGGCCCAGCTGCAAGGCCTGCGCGTGGGGCGCCGCGCTGTGCCGCGCGAGGACGGCGAGACC
>CAZEAA010000578.1:0-3271 GCA_964510015.1 uncultured Sandaracinaceae bacterium | reverse complement strand
GCAGCGTGGGGGTCCTGTGCCCGCAGGAAGAGCGGCGCCAGGTGACCGCGAAGCTCGGCCAGCTCCGCGAACATGGTCGCCACGCACGTGTCGTACAGCGCGTCCTTGCTGCCGAAGTAGTGGTTGACCATGCCGAGGCTGACCCCCGCCTCGCCCGCGATGTCGCGGATGGAGGTCTCGCCCCGGCCCACGTCCGCGAAGAGGCGCAGCGCGGCGTCGAGGATGCGGGCCCGGGTGGCGTGGGCGTCGGCATTGGCGGGTCTAGCCATGACCCCTAGATAATCGAACGATCGTATGATGGCAAGAACAAATCGAACGTATGATCAATTTAGTCGCCACGACCGCGATTGACATCACAGGTCAGCGTGCGAGCGTTCCCCGCGATGCTCGACCTCGCCCGTCTCAAGCGGATCCGCCTGACGCCTGCACCCCTGGGGCAGCGCCTGGTGGGAGGCATCCTGCTCAACGCGAACTACAACGTCCCGCCGGGGAACGTGCGCATCGAGGTGGAGGGTCTCGAGCGCATCCCGCGTGAGCCGGTCATCTTCGCGATGAACCACACGGACAAGTACAACTACTTTCCGTTCCAGTACCACCTGTGGCGCAAGACCGGCCGGCTCACCGCCACGTGGGTGAAGGGCAAGTACTACGAGAGCCCGCGCGTGGGCGCGTTCATGGAGTGGACCAACCAGCTGCCCACCGTGTCGCGCGGGTACATCCTGGCGCGTGACGCCGTCAGCACGCTCGGGCGTCGCCCCACCGAGGACGAGTACGAGGCGCTGCGTCAGTGGATCAACGACACCGCCGCAGTGGACCGCGAGAGCGGCACGAGCCCCACGCTGCCGGGCCTCAGGCCGCTCTTGACCACGCCGCGAGACATCCTCGGGCGGGCCTTCGTTCCGTCACACGAGACCTACGCCCAAGCCGTGAACGCCACCTACGCGGCGATGATGCACGAGTTCGTGGGGCTGCACGAGAAGGCCTTCGACTGCGGGCTCGACCTGCTGATCTTCCCGCAAGGCACGCGCTCCATCCAGCTCACGCGCGGGCGCATCGGCCTCGCTCAGGTGGCGCTGCGCTACAAGAAGACCGTGGTGCCCGTGGGCTGCAGCGGCAGCCACCTGCTGTATCCGGGGGAGAGCCCGTGGGCCAAGCCCGGCCGCGTGGTCTACCGCATCGGCGAGCCCATCCCCTACGGCAGCGTGCCGGACACCCACATCAGCACGCCCTTCGAGCCGTTCACGCCCGAGGCCGAGCACGCGCATCGCGAGGTGTTCCAGCGCCACGTGGACCACGTGATGGACCGCATCAACGAGCTGGTGGACCCGGAGTTCCAGTACGGGCCCGACCCCGACGGCGGTGTGCTGGCCGGCACGGAGCGCTTCCTCTGAGCACGCCCCGAGACAAGGCCCCAAGCGAGGCCCAGGACATGGCTCGGCAAGCAGAGCTCTACACCCTCTTGCACCAGGGCACCGAGGGCGACGTGGACTTCTATCGCTCGGTGTGCGCGCAGCAGAAGACCGCGCTCGAGCTGGGTGTGGGCGCGGGGCGCATCGCCGCAGCGCTGGCGAAGGACGGCGTGCGCGTCACCGGTGTGGAGCAAGACGCGGCGATGATCGCGCTCGGCAAGCGCAAGCACCCCTCCCCGCGCATCACGTGGGTGGAGGGCGACATGCGCACGCTCGACCTCGGCAAGCGCTTTCCGCGCGTGCTGCTCCCGTACAACGGGCTCTTCACCCTGCCCTCCGACGCGGACGTGCTGGCCTGCTTCGAGTGCGCGGCGCGGCACCTCACGGACACCGGCTACTTCGTGTTCGACTTCTGGGTGGCCGATCCGTTCCATCACGACGAAGCCGGCGACGACGGCTGGGACGCCGACGAGGAGGCGCGCGAGCCCGTGGGCGCCGTGCGCTACGCGGGCCGCATGCACGACGTGTTCGAGTCCACCACGTGGATCCGCGAGCAGCAGCGCGTGGACGCCACCTACCGCTACGTCCCGAGAGACGGAGGTGCGGTGTTGGTCAGCGAGGTCATGAGCCGCTACGTGCTTACCACGCAGCTCGACGATCTGCTCGCGAAGGCCGGGCTCGAAGTGCTGGTGCGCCATGGCGACTTCGATCAGTCCGCCTGGGACGAGGACTGCGACCGCATGATCGTGACGGCCCGGCGCGCGCAGCCAACGTCGTAGGCAGCCCGCGACCCGAGCACGGCGCGGAGCAGGAAGTCACGAACGTCTCGGCGAGCTCCTGTATACTCGCCGATAGCCCATGACAATCTTCGACCAAGAGTCGGTGCCGTCGCTCGTCGTCGGCATCATCGGGGGCGCCGTTGCGGGCTCCGAGGCCGCTGCGCTGTGTGCCCAGAAGGGCGCCATCGCGGTGGTCTTCGAGCAGGGCGCGCGGCCCTACGGCAAGATCGAGGACGGCCTCCCGCGCTGGCACGACAAGCTGCGCAACAAGGAGTACGAGCGCATCGATCAGAACCTCACGCAGGAGCGCGTGGTGTTCGTGCCCAACACCAAGATCGGCGAAGACCTGACCATTCAGGAACTGGCCGAGGAGTACGGCCTGAGCGCCCTCTTGCTGGCCAACGGCGCGTGGCGTGACCGGCCGCTGCCCATCGAGGGCATCGACGCGTACGTGGGCAAGGGCCTGCTCTACCAGAACCCCTTCGTCTACTGGTTCAATCACTACCACGAGCCCGGCTACAGCGGCGCGCGCTACGAGGTGCAGGACCACGCCATCGTGGTGGGCGGTGGGCTCGCGTCCGTCGACGTGGTGAAGGTCATCAACCTCGAGCTCTACGCGGCGGCGCTGCGCAAGCTGGGTCACGAGGTGGACCTGACCGAGCTCGAGGTGAAGGGCATCCCCAAGATCTGCGAGGACCACGGCGTGGACCCCGCGTCGCTCGGCATCCACGGCGCCACACTCTACTACCGGCGCGGCATGGACGAGATGCCCGTGGCCACAGCGGACGACCCGAGCCCGGAGCAAGAAGCCAAGCTCAAGATCGCGCGCGTGAAGATCATGGAGCGCGTCATGCGCAAGTACCTGGTGCACTTCGTGGGCAACGCCGCGCCGGCGGGGTCGCTCGTGGACGGCGACCGCTTGGTGGGCCTGCGCTTCGACCGCACCGAGGTGGTGGACGGACGCGTGCGCACCCTCCCCGGCCAGAGCTTCGAGGCGCGCGCGCCGCTGGTGATCTCGTCCATCGGCAGCGTGCCCGAGCCCATCCCAGGCATCCCCACGCGCGGCGAGCTGTACGACTACGC
>CAZEAA010000577.1:0-3273 GCA_964510015.1 uncultured Sandaracinaceae bacterium | reverse complement strand
CAGGCGGAGCTGGCCCAAGCGCCCATGGCTCGGCTCGACCCCCGGCTCGGTGACGAGTGGGGCGAGCGGCTGGCCATCATGCCGCAGCTCGATCAAGCGCCGGAGCCCGTGCCCATCTGCCATGGCCGCACGCTCAGCGTGCTGCTCGACCGCACACTCCCCATGGCCGACCTGCGCGCCTTCGTGGCGGCGGCCGTGGTGAGCAACGTGGTGGAGCTCGACGTGGTGGGTCCCGCCGTGTTCACGACCGACGCCAAGCACGCGCTGCTGGAAGCGCTCCGTGCGGCAGGCCAAGAGGGCGCGTGGCCGACCGACCCGGCCGACGAGCGTGCCTACCTGCAGGCGGCGCGCGCGCTCCCCGCCACGGGCTTCGCAGCGGCCGACCTGTCGGCCCAACCCGCGACCTTTCACCTGGCGCTCCTGCCCACGCCCTGCTGGATGACGCAGCTGGCTGGGGCGCCGCCCACCGCGCCGGCGTCTCCTCTCGGCAGTCAGCCCGGGGGCGCCGTCCAAGCGGGGGAGGTCCTGAACGAAATGCCTGCGAACTACGTCGAGCCCCTGCCCCCCGGACCTCCCCGGGCGCTGTGGCTGGACCCCGCTCGCGACGTGCAGGAGTTCCTGCTGGGGGCGACGCGCGAACGCCCGAACGCCGCCGTGATCTGGACCCTCGAGCCGCCCGCCCCTTGACCCCCGGCCCCACCCCCCTACATTCCACGTCCCCGCGTAAGCGGACCCGTTGTCTCCTCCCATGCCGCGCGCTGCCACGTCCGCCCTGATGGCCCACCCCGAACGTCCACGCCTCGAGCGCTTCGCCGAGTCGCAATTGCCCACCGAGTACGGGGACCTGCGCTGCGTGGTGTTCACGGACCCGAAGACCGGCCTCGAGCACGTGGCCCTCTGCGCCGGGGACGTCGCGGGCGCCGAAGGCCTGCTGACCCGGGTGCACAGCGAGTGCCTCACCGGCGAGGTCTTCCACTCGCTGAAGTGCGACTGCCGTGAGCAGCTGGACATGGCGCTCAAGCGCGTGGGCGAAGCCGGTCAGGGCCTCGTGCTGTACCTGCGCCAGGAGGGCCGCGGCATCGGGCTCGGCAACAAGATCCGCGCGTACGCCAAGCAGGACGAGGGCTACGACACGGTGGACGCCAACCGGGTGCTGGGCTTCGACGACGACCTGCGCCGCTACGACATCGCCGCCGCCATGCTGGCCGCGCTCGACGTGCGCTCCGTGCGCCTGATGACCAACAACCCCGAGAAGGTCACCGGTCTCGAAGCCGAGGGCGTGATGGTCACCGAGCGCGTGGAGCACAGCGCCGCCGCGCACGCCCACAACCGCGAGTACCTGGCCACCAAGCGCACCCGCATGGGTCACCTGCTGGACGAGTAGCAGCGCGCAGTTTCGCTGTGGTAGCCTGCCGGCGGATGCGAACTCGAGACGACATCGAAGCTTATCTCACTCGGGCAGGCCTGCCCTTCCGAGAGATCGCCGAAGACGGCACCATGTGGCTCGTCCGCGACACCGGCTGGGGGGAGCACGTGGTCGTCACGCTGGCGGGGCCGCTGGTCCTGTTCCGCATGAAGATCACCACGCTCGCCGAGGTGGACCGCCACCCCGAGTTCTTCAAGACGCTGCTGGAGATGAACGCGCGCGACATGATCCACGGCGCGTACGGAATCAGCGACGGCGAGGTGGTGTTGACCGGCACGTTGCGAATGGAGAACCTGGACTACAATGAGTTCCAGGGAACGTTCGACGACTTCTCGCTCGCCCTCTCCAACCACCTCGACACCCTGCGCGGGTTCGCCAAGTCCAATAGCTAAGGGGTAATCGTGGGCTTCTTCGGCAGAATGGCGACGCTCATCAAGAGCAACCTCAACGACCTGATCAGCAAGTCCGAAGACCCGGAGAAGATGCTGAACCAGGTCATCGTGGACATGAACACCCAGCTGGTGGAGGCGAAGAAGCAAGTCGCCGTCGCCATCGCCGACGAGAAGCGGCTGCAGAAGCAGCTTCAGGGCGAGACCAGCGTGGCGGAGGAGTGGCAACGCAAGGCCATGCTCGCCATCCGCGCCGGGGACGACGAGCTGGCCAAGGAGGCGCTGCTCCGCAAGAAGGAGCACGACCAGCTGGCCGCCACGTTCCAGGACCAGTGGCAGAAGCAGAAGAACGCCACCGACCAGCTCAAGCTGGCTCTGCGCGCCCTCAACAACAAGATCGAAGAGGCGAAGCGCAAGAAGAACGTGCTCATCGCCCAGAAGCGCCGCGCCGAGGCGATGAAGTCCATCCAGGAGACCATGAGCGGTCTCAACCAGACGAGCGCGTTCGACACGTTCGACCGGATGGCCGAGAAGATCAACCAGATGGAGGCCGAGGCCGAGGCCGGTGCCGAGCTCTCCGAGGAGTACTCGGGCGACGTGCTCAAGCACAAGTTCAGCAAGCTCGAGGCCACCAGCGGCGCCGACAGCGACCTCGAGGCGCTCAAGCGGCAGATGGGCCTCTTGCCCCCCGCCGAGGTGGCCCCGGTGCGGGTGGAGGCCACGGCCCCCGCCGAAGAGGCCGAGCTCTCCGAAGAAGAGATGGTGGAGCTGGAAGCGGCGCTCGCGGAGCTCAAGGCCCGCGAGGCCTGAGCCGGCGAGGCTTGACAGCCGCGCGTTCGGCCTCAATTTCCGGTGCGGAGCCCCCCCGATGCCGACCTACGACTACGCCTGCGATGCCTGTGGCCACGCGTTCGAGCGCGAGCAGCGCATCACCGAAGACGCCATCAAGAAGTGCCCCAAGTGCGGGAAGCAGAAGGCGCGCCGCATGATCTCGGGCGGCGGCTTCATCCTCAAGGGCGGCGGGTGGGAGTCCGACCTGTACTCGGGCGCCAGCAACCGCACGGCCTCCTCGTCCGAAGGCAGCAGCGCGTCGTCTTCGTCCTCGGACGACTGAGCGCATGACCGTCGGCGCCCCGAGCGGCGCGGCCGTGACTCTGCCCACGCGTCTCGCGACCCCCGTGTTCGCGCAGCTGCTCCTGACGCAGGCGCTCTTCGGGCTTAGCTGGTCCATGTTCTTGGTGATCCCCAAGTTCGTGGTGCAGCAGTTCCACGCCGACCCGGCCCAGGTGGGCTTCATCACGGCCATCCCGGGCGTCGCCATCGTGCTGACCATCCCGCTCGTGGCCACGCACATCGACCGCTACCCGGCGCGCTGGTTCATGAGCGCGGGCAGCCTGATGGTGACCCTGGCCGCCCTCGGTACGGCGTTCTTGCCGGCGCTCGACTGGCGCATCTACG
>CAZEAA010000576.1:1320-3289 GCA_964510015.1 uncultured Sandaracinaceae bacterium | reverse complement strand
GGTCTACCTCGAGGTCCAGAACGTGACCAACCGCGAGAACGTCGAGGAGTACATCTATTCCCCCGACTTCAGCACCCGCCAGACCATCCAGGGCCTGCCCATCCTCCCCGTGCTCGGACTCCAATGGAACTTCTAACGCGCCGCAACGCTCTCGCTGTGCTCTCCGTCGTCGCGCTCACGGGCTGCGTCCCGGACTTCGACGTGGACGAGACGGTCATCGTGGACCAGCAGATCCTCGCCATCAGCGCCACGCCCGCCGAGGCCGCCGCTGCCGACGGTGTGGTGTACCGCGCGCTGGTGGTGTCCCCCGACGGCACCATCACGGACGCGCGGCTCAACTGGAAGTTCTGCGCCGACATCAAGCCTCAGGCGGAGCTCGGACCCGTCAGCGCGCGCTGCGTGGAAGGCGACCCCGAGGCCACCATCGCCATCCCAGCGGCCGAGCCGGTCACCACGATGATGCCGTTCGAGACCTGCCGCTACTACGGGCCGGACTCGCCGCCCACCACCACCGGCGAGGCGGGGCGCCCCTCGGACCCCGACGTGACCGGCGGCTATCGCCAGCCCGTGCGCGTGGCGCTCGGTGACTCCGTGTCCTTCTACGAGCACCGCATCGCGTGCGGCCTCGCGGGCGCCTCGCAGGAGCAGTCGGCCGACTTCCGGCGGCGCTCGCGGCGCAACGCGAACCCGCGCATCGACGACCTGTTCATCGCGCGGGCGGACGGGGTGGAGGTCGCCACGCGCGAAGACGAGCCGGTCAGCCTGGCGCCCGGCGAGGACATCGAGCTGATCGTCCGCTGGCCCGAGTGCCCCACCGAGGCGGTCTGCGGCGACGACGTCTGCATGCCCGACGAGAACGCGGACGACTGCCGCGAGGACTGCCGCCTCCAGCGCACCTGCAAGGGCGCCGAGACCTACATCACGTTCGACCCGCTCGAGCGCGAGATCGTGACCCGCCGCGAGGCGATGCGCGTGGCCTGGGTGGCGACGCGCGCGGGCCTCGAAGTGCCGCGCACGGGCGTGACCGCCGAGGACGACGCCACCGAGAGCCGCAACCGCTTCGTGGCGCCGACCACGCCAGGGCCCGTGTCCATCTACGTGGTGCTGCGCGACGAGCGCGGCGGCACCACCTGGCAGACGCTGCAGGTCGAAGTCGTCCCCTGAGCGCGGCCACTCCGGCCGGCTCAGAGGAAAGAACGGCTCAGAGGTAGAACTGCGTCTGCACGCGCACCTGGTGGCGGCCCTCCTGGAAGTCGCCGGTGTACAGCCAGAAGTAGTCGAGCTGGATCTTGAAGTCGTGCTTCTGGAAGTACCAGTTCAGGCCACCGCCGAGCTCGCCCTGTCGCGAGAGCGCGCTCTCCCCGTTGCGTGAGGGCCGCATCTCGCCGAAGCGCGCCACCAGCTCGAGGTTGTCGGTGAAGAGGTAGCCCGCCTGCGCGAAGCCGCCGTAGCCGATGCGCGCCGTCTCGGTGTTGGCCGGGTCCGTGGGATCCACGAGCACCGAGGGACCGCGCGTGTTGCGCATCAGCGCCTCGGCCGCGAACGAGAAGCCGCCCATCTTGAAGAAGGCCTCGAAGTTGGCGTGGTAGAAGTCGAAGCTGCCGAGCTCGTAGGTGCCGGTGAACGTGCTGCGCTCGCGCACCGAGTTCTGGTTGTAGGCAAAGCCAGCGGTCAGCGCGAGGCGTGGCTCGGGCGAGCGGCCGTGGTCGGCCTCGGAGTAGTCGTCGAAGGCGCCGAAGGGCAGGTACGAGACGCGCCCCGCGTAGAGCAGCCCGAAGTCCCCCGTGATGCGGTTGCGGCCGTCGCCGCCGAAGACGCCCACCGCGTAGGCCAGGCGACCGTCGAGGCCGCCCACGTCGGTGGAGAAGAGCTGGATGCCCACGTCGCGATCGAGGTTGAACTCACCCGTGATGATGGAGCGGTCCACGAACTGCAGCGCGCTCGACGAGTTCACGCGCTGGCGGTCGTG
>CAZEAA010000576.1:0-1220 GCA_964510015.1 uncultured Sandaracinaceae bacterium | reverse complement strand
CATGAAGCGGCCGTCGGCGCTCTCGAAGCGCACGCCGCGCCCCAGGGCTGCGGTGACGCGCGCGGTGTCGTCGGCGGGCGCCTCGACCTCCGCTTCGGGGGCCACCACCTCTTCGGCGTCCACGGCCGTCACGGCCACGTCGGCAGGGTCGACCGGAGGACCGGCGATGGGTCGCGCCACCGCGTCGTCGGTGCCGGCCGGACCGGCGGCCTCGGGGGCAGCGTTGTCCGGGGGGGCGATGGGGGTGGGCTGCGCCTCGGCCGTGGCGGCCGTCAGCAAGAGCGTGAGCGCCAGGGCTCGTGAGCACGTCGTCTGTGACATGCGGCCGGGATTACGTGGCCCGTGTGTCGCCGTGACGCCTTTTCGGTGTCAGCTGTGTGACGACGTGTGGCGGATGGGGCAGTTCACCGCTCTCTCCGTGAACACTGTGTCATTCTGACTCATTCCGTGGCGGACAGCGCCTGGAGGAATGTCTCGAGCGTGGCCGGACCCGCCAGCAGGAAGCGGATGCGGGCCGGCCCGGCCGAGTGGCGCTGGGCGGCCACCGCGCACCGCATGGAGACCCGGGCCACCGCGCTGGTGCGGTACCCGTAGGCCCCCGTGCCCAACGCCGGCAGTGCGATGGAGTCCACGCCGAGCGAGCGGCACGTCTCGAACGCGCGTCGCAGGCACGTGGCCAGCGCGGCCTCGGCGTTGTCCTGCGCCTGCGACGCCTCGAGCAAGCGACAGTGCACCACGTACTTGGCCCGCAGGGCGTGGCCGCCGGTCACGATGTGCTCGAGGGGCGCGATGACCCCGCTGGGCAGTCGGGCGACGCGCTCGTCGTACTCCTTGGCCAGCCCGGGGCCGGCGGCGCGGTGCACCGACAGCTGCGCGCGGCTCACGCCGGCCTCGCCGCTGCCGACCGGGGCGATGATGGCCATCACGTCTTCGTTCACGAGGTCACCGAGCACCAGCTCGATGGTGCCCTTGGCGCGCGACGCGATGTTCGGGGCGGGCTGGTGTTCCCAGGCGATGGGGCGGGGCGTGGCGGGGGGCGTGGTCATGCTGCTGCCCCATCGAAGCAACATCCGAGCCAGCCAGGAACCGCGCCGATCCGGTCTCTCCCGGCGCATGCCCGCGACATGTCACGGGTTTTCTGCGTGGTGGCGCCGCGGCGCTCCTAGAGTCGGAAGAGCTCGCGCGACTCGCGGTCGGTGAAGCGGCGCGTGGTGTTCACG
>CAZEAA010000575.1:0-3297 GCA_964510015.1 uncultured Sandaracinaceae bacterium | reverse complement strand
CGCGTCTAATGGTACTCTCCGGCCAATGACGCCTCTTCCCATCCTGGACGAGTGGTTTGGTGCGCTGGACGCCGACGGCCTCCCGAGCGCCGCCAAGAGCGCGCGCTGGTGGACCAAGTCCCCCGAGTTCGACGACTACCTGCGCGTCCACTACGGGCCATTCGTGAAGCAGGCCCAGGCGGGCGGCCTGCGCGAGTGGGACAAGAGCCCGGAGGGCACGCTCGCCCGCATCATCCTGCTGGACCAGTTCGCGCGGAACATCTTCCGCAACACGCAGACCATGTACGCCGGAGACGACTTCGCGGTGGAGGCCACCCTCGCGCTGCTGGACGACGGGCTGCTGAAGCTGCCCGCGGTGTGCCAGTACTTCGCGCTGATGCCGCTCATGCACGCCGAGGAGCTGGCCCTGCAAGAGCGCTCGGTGGCCGAGTTCGAGGCGCTGGTGAAGCGCACCCCCGAGCCCACTCGCAAGGCCGTCGAGCCCGCGCTGCAGTTCGCCAAGGACCACCGCGACGTGGTGCTGCGCTTCTCGCGGTTCCCGCACCGCAACTCGATCCTGGGGCGCACCAGCACGCCGGACGAGTCGGCCTACCTGCTCGAGAACCCGGGCTGGTAGCGCGGCACCCGCCGCGAGTTACGAAGCGGCCAGGTCCTCGCCGATGGTGTGCCGCTCGGTGGCCACCACGCGGGCCGCGTACGACAGCGGCTTGATGCCCTTCCCGCGGTGCTTGGCCCAGGCCCCGGTGAACTCCGCGCCGATGAAGAAGATCTGGCACGTGTAGTAGATCCACATCGTCAGGACCACGAGCGCGCCAGCGGCTCCGTAGGACGAGGACACCCCTGCGCTGGCCAGGTAGGCGCCGATGGCGAGGCCGCCGAGGCTGGCCAACACCGCCGTCACCAGGCCGCCCACGAACGCGTCGCGCCAAGCCACCAGCGCGTCCGGCAGCCAGCGGAAGACCAGCATCATCACCAGCGTGAGCAGCCCGATGGAACCCACGTACTCGCCCACGCGCAGCATGAGCGGCAGGTGCAGGAAGCGTGAGGCTACCGTCATGACGGCGCGCAGGACGCCGAACGCCGTGAACACCGCGGCCGTGACGAAGACCATGGCGAAGGCCAGCATGCGGCGGCGCAGGACCGCACGGCCCGGGCCGCTGAGCCCAGGAGGGATCAGCGGTCGGACCCCCCACAAGTGGTTCAGCGAGGCGCGCAGCATGCTGAAGAGGCGCGTGGTCACGTACAAGATGAAGCCCACGCTGACGGCCGTGGCGAGCGCGCCGTGCCGCGGGGCCAGCGCGTTGGTTAGCGAGACGTTCACGTACTCGGCGACCTCGGTCCCCATCGCCGTCTCGAGCCGCTCCATGAGGACCAGCCGCGCCTCTTCCTGACCCAGCACCAGGCTGGCCACGTAGAGCGCGATGACCCCGAACGGAGTGGCGGCCATGATGACGTAGAACGCCACGGCGCCGGCCAGCAGGCGTCCGTCGTGCATGCGGTAGGACCACCACACCTCGCGGAAGATCTCTCTCATGCGCGACGCTCGGGCGTACCGGGAGGCAGGAAGCGCGCGAGCTCCGAGCGCATGTAGGCGCCTCCCTGCGTGGCGTCGATGGCCATCAGGAAGTCGTACGCGTGCTCGTAGCGCCCGTCCCCTTCGAGCGCGGTCACCAGCAGCTCGGCGAGGTCCGCGGGCACAGCCGGGTTCAGCTCGTGCGGGTGCCGCCGCGGCGCATACAGGATCTTGTTGAACGTGCGGATCCACGGCTCGTCGCTGAAGATGATGGGCAGGTCACCGGTGAGCATCTCGTAGAGCATCAGCGCCACGGAGTACACGTCCGAGCGCGACGACGGCTCGGCGCCGCGGACGAGCGCGGGCGACATGTAGTGCGGCGTGCCCAGCACGGTGCCGGGGTTGGTCAGCCGCACGGCGCTCTGGCGGGTCTCGCGGCTCAGGCCGAAGTCGAGCAGCTTCACCAGGCGTCCGTTGCCCATGTCCGACAGGAACACGTTCGCCGGCTTGAGGTCGCGGTGCACGAAGCCGGTGTTGTGAATCACGCTGAGGGTGGCCAGCACCTGGGAGGCGATGCTGCAGCTCTCCTCCGTCCCGAGGCACTCGGCCTGGTCGAGGCGCGCCCCCAGCGTCAGCCCGCTGAGCAGCTCCATCACCAGATAGGCCACCTGCGCGTCGATGACCCCGAAGTCGTAGACGCGTACCACCCCCGGGTGCGTGAGCGCCGCCATGACCTGCGCTTCGCGCAAGAAGCGCTTCCCGGCGTGGGTGTCCGCGTTGAACATGCCGTTCACGGTCTTCAGCGCCACCACGCGGGTCGTGCGCAGGTCTCGCGCCTGGTAGACGGTGCCCATGCCGCCCTCGCCCACGCGCCCTTCCACCTCGTAGCGGCCGTCGATGAGCGCGCCCACCTCGAAGGCGGGTCGGCGCTTCGACGTGCCGCCTTCCCACAGCGTCTCGTGCGAGTCTGGGCGACTCGACTTCCCGTCCTTCAGCGGACAGGTGTCGGGCAGGGACCCCTCGGCGTTGTGGAGCGCCTCGCACACCGGGCACCAGAAGAAGCGGTCAGCCATGACGCGACACTATCGCGCGAACGGCTCGATCTGACGAGTGGCATCCTCGAGCAGCACCAAGTGCTCGGCCAGCTCGCCGCGCGACGCCTTGGCCAGCTGCGGACGCGCGCGCGCCACGACCTCGCGCGCGTTGGCCTCCGCCATGACCGCCTCCGGGTTCTTCTTCACCAGCGTACCGAGGCGCTCGAGCGCCCGCTCCAGCCCTGCCAGCAGCGTCTCGGCGCTCTGCCGCAAGCCCTCCAGCAGCTCGTCGCCACGGCGCGCCTCGAGGTACTCGGCGTGCTCGTCGGTCAGCGCCTGAAGCTCCTGCGGGCTGAGCCCACCGTCGCCCGTGATCTCGATGCGCGTCTCCTGGCCCGTCTCGAGGTCCTTCGCGGAAGCGCTGAAGATGCCATCCTCGTCGATGGTGAAGGCCACCTCCACCTCCACGCTACCGGCGGGCGCAGGTCGCAGGCCCGCGAGCGCGAACTCTTGCAAGCGCTGGTTCTCGCTGGCGCGCATGGACTCGCCCTCCAGCACCACGATCTTGAGGCGATCCTGGTTGTCGCGGCTGGTGGTGAAGAGGCTCGGTACGCGGCAAGGCACACGCGTGTTGGCGGCGATGATGGCGTCGAACACGTCACCGGCGGTGGCGATGCCCAGCGAGTGCGCGGTGACGTCCTCGAGGTTCACGTTCTCGATCTGGCGGAGCATCGCGGCGCCCTGGATGGC
>CAZEAA010000574.1:0-3298 GCA_964510015.1 uncultured Sandaracinaceae bacterium | reverse complement strand
GTGCCGACGTCTGCCTCGAGGCCCAGGAGCCGAGCCCGGGGCAGCTCGCGGTGCGGCTCGTGCCGTGCACGGGCGCGGACGCGCAGCAGTGGGTGGCCGTGCCGGCCGGTGGCGACGCCCTGCAGCTGACCACCGTGCGGTTCGGCGCGGGCATCTGCCTCGACGTCGACGACAGCAGCGGCGCCGCGAGCGGCATGACGATGGCGCCCTGCAGCAGCCGGCCGGGGCAGCGGTTCCACACGAGCGCCGCCGGCGGCTACACGCGCCTCACCAACGACCTGCGCGGCCCCTCGAGCTGCCTCGACGTGGTGAACGACGGCACGAACAACCGCGTGCGCATGGCAGGCTGCGGCGCCTACAGCGGGCAGTCCTGGCGGATGGTCGGCGCCGTGGCGCCCACTCCGCCGCCGCAGCCACGGCCCACACCGCAACCGCAGCAGCCCACCCCGCAGCCGCAGCCGCAGCAGCCTCCCGCGCCGCAGCCACAACCGCAGCAGCCGCCCGCACCGCAGCCACAACCGCAGCAGCCGCCCGCACCGCAGCCGCGGCCCGAGCCCGCTCCGCCGCCGGCTGCGACGTGGCGCGTGATGCGCATGACGAACGCCTGGCGCGGACCGGATGTGTGCCTCGAGTACGCCCCCGGCGGCCCCATCCCCGTGGTGCTGACGGCCTGCAACGGCTCACCGGGCCAGGTCTGGGTGGGCTTGCTGGACGCGTCGGGCGCCGTGCGACTGACCACCCGCAACGGCGGCACGCAGCGCTGCCTCGACGTGGCGGACGGCAGCAACCGCCTGACTTTCGCGCCGTGTGGCGACCGCCCCGGGCAGCGCTGGCACGTGGTGGACGTGGGCGGGGGCACCTTCCGCCTGAGCAACGATCTCGGGGGTCCCGACCGCTGCCTCGACGTGGTGAACGACGGCACCAACAACCAGCTGCAGCTGGCGCCCTGCGGAAACTACAGCGGCCAGTTCTGGGCGTTGCCGGACGAGCGCTGACGAACCTGACTCGAGCGAGGCGCACCGGCTGCCACTCGGTGGGCATGGCCAGCGCGTGCTTGTTGGGGTTGTCGAACACCCGCTTGCCGTAGCTCTCCTCAGCCCCGCAGGCCCGTGCTTGCCCACAGGCGGACGAGGTCCAGCGGGACCGCATCGAAGGGGGGGATCGCCGCCGCCGTTTCGTCCGCCCACGTGCCCAGCCACACCCAGCGGCCGTTGCTCAGCTCGTAGGCTTCGACGCGTCCTTCGACGGGTTCCACCAGCCAAAGGTACGCGACCCCGAGGGACGCATACACCGGCACCTTGATCAGGCGGTCACGCTGCGTGGTCGATGGTGAGGCCACCTCCGCGACCCAGTCCGGGACGATGCTGAAGCTGGTCCCGGTGCGCGCCTCGGGGGGCAGGCGCTCCACACGCCACGCAGCCAGGTCGGGCACCAGAACATCGCCCCCGAGGTGGAGCTCGGGCTCGTCGACGAAGAACCAACCACCGGGCCCGCCACGGCCGCGATGAAACGGCGAGCCGAGGTCGATTCCAAGCCCCGTGGTCACCACGGCATGCGGGCCAGCGGGACGCGGCTGCGTGTAGAGCTCACCCGCGATGATCTCGCCCGTCACGTTCTCGGGCAGCGCGGCGAGATCCTCGTACGTTGCGCGGCGGATTGCAGGCGACGACATCCCACGATGCTACGGGGCAGCATGAAGCACCGCAAGGCACGCGGCGGCGCTCGACATGCCCGACGCGCGGCCCCACGCCTCGTGGCAAGCTTTGTCCATGACCTTCCGCACCAAGACGATCGCGCCGTGGTGGTTCGTGGGCGCGCTGCTCGCCTCGGTCGCGCTCGCGCAGCCGGACGGCATGCAAGACTTCCCGCCGCATCCGGGTGGGCGCGTCAACCTGCGCCGTGTAGTGTCCGGCCCGCTGACCACCGCCGAGGTGGAGGCCGTGCTGGCTCCGCTGCCCGCGCGCCTGCGGCAGTGCGCCCTCGCCCGCGCGCGGCGCGAGGAGGCGGTGGCTGCGAGCTTCGACTTCATGCTGGAGATCGGCGCCAATGGGCGGGCACGCGCCCTGGATCTGCGAGCCGACCCGCGCGACGACAGCACCCCGCACGAGCGCGCTTGGCTCGCCTGCGGGAACCGCGTGGTCAACCGGCTGAGGTTCCCGGTGCGGGACGCCCCGAGCCGCGTGCGCCTCACCCTGATCTGGATGCGGGACGACGTGCCCCACGGCACGGGGCTGCTCTGAGGAAATGTGATTTCGCATCGGCGCGCTATTGACCAGCGTTCAACAATGTCCTAGACTGACAAAAAGGAAGCCTGGAGGACCACGCCATGACCGCCGCCGCCCACCCGCAAAGCCACGCCCGCCCGGACACCAAGCCGGCCACCGCCCTCGGCCGCAGTGAGCGCCCGCCCATCGTCATCCGCCGAGTGGAGGTGGACCTGGACGCGCCGTCGCCCAAGTACTGGTACGACGGCAAGCCTGCCATCACGTCGTTCGCGTATGCGCTGTCGGCGGTGTTCCCCGACGGCGAGCGCTTCTTCATCGACGCCGTCCGGCACTACCGCGACCGCATCACCGACCCCGCGCTGGCGGCCGAGGTGCGCGCGTTCATCGGCCAGGAGGCGCAGCACGGCCAGGTGCACGAGCGCTACAACGCCCGCGCGGAGGCCGACGGCTTCGCCATGTCGGACCTCACGAACCGCGCCCAGCAGCAGCTCGCGGAGCTGCGCAAGACGGCCCCGCCCGAGGTGCAGCTGGCCATCACGTGCGCGCTCGAGCACTTCACCGCCATGATGGCGGAGCAGCTGCTGGGCGACCCGAGCTTCAGCGAGGGCGTGCCGTTCCCGCACCTCGAGACGTGGCGCTGGCACGCCGCCGAGGAGGCCGAGCACAAGGCCGTGGCCTTCGACGTGTACATGGCCGTGGACGGCAGCTACGCGAAGCGCGTCCGCACGTACCTGGTGGTGTCGTTCATGTTCTCGGCCAGCACGCTGGCGAGGACCTACTACCTGATGTGGAAGGACGGCACGCTCGGCAGCGTGAAGAACCACCTCGACCTGCTGCACTGGCTGCTGGTGAAGCCCGGCCTCGCCCGCAACGTGCTGCCGGGCTGGCTCGACTACCTGCGCCCCGGCTTCCACCCGTGGGACCGGGACGACCGGCACCTGCTCGACCGCTGGAAGCGGGAGTGGGCGCCGGCCTTTCGCTGACCTGAAACACACCCAGATCAGCGCCCGCCGCGCCTACTTCTTGCCGCCGAGGAAGCCGCCCAGCACGTCGGCGATGCCGTCCGGCAGCTT
>CAZEAA010000573.1:0-3299 GCA_964510015.1 uncultured Sandaracinaceae bacterium | reverse complement strand
CTGCAGCAGCTCGCGCTGATACCGCCCCTCGCGGTCCTCGGCCACGAACCACAGCGCGCCCCAGGGATAGGGCGTGTCGCGCGCCGCCGGGAAATTCGCGGCGCGCACTTCGGAGCGGGCGCCATCCGCGATGACGATCAGGTCGAAGGGCCCGAGCGCCTCCCCGTCGGTGGTGAGCACGTGACCGGGTGTCCCCAGCTGCGCGATGCACACGCCCGTGCGCACGTCGGGGATCTCGGCGCGGGCGGCGTCGAACAGGGTCTTGAACAGCACCCCGCGGTGGAGCCCGAGCCCGTACAGCTCCGCCCCGCGGGCGGAGTAGGGCAGGTCGAACAGCAGTCGCCCGGTGGACGAGAGCGCGCGCAGCTTGTCCACGCGGTGCCCGGCGTGAAGGATGGGCGCGGCCAGCCCGAGCTGCTCGAGCACGTGCATGCCCGTGGGCTGCAGCATGATGCCCGCGCCCACCGGGCTCGGCTCCGGCACGGCTTCGAGCAGCGTGACCGTGTGGCCCGCGCGATGCAGAAAGAGCGCCGCAGCGCTCCCCGCGAACCCAGCTCCAACGACCACGACGCGCATGGCCGTGAGCCTATCACTTGCTGCCGCGCGCTTGGCCCCGCATCAGATACTTCACGCCTTCGCCCAGCCCCTCGAGCGTGAGCGGGTACATGTCGAACACGCGCGCCACGTACTCGATGGTGTTGCCCTTCCAGTACTTGTCGGGCTCGGGGTTCAGCCAGATGGACTTATCGAAGTGCTTCTGGAGCATCATCAGCCACTGGATGCCCTCGATGGCGCGGTCGTCGCCGAGGTCCAGCGACCCACCCGTGGCCATCAGCTCGTAGGCCGCCATCAGCGCGTCGCCCACCATGATGAGCTTGTAGTTGCGGCCGCAGTCGTTCAGCAGGTCGCGCACCTTCACGGGCTCGTCGAAGCGCTCGGTCTTGTAGACCTGCCCGTAGACGCAGTTGTGGAAGTAGTAGGTCCGCAGCTCCTTGAAGTGCGAGCTCTTCTTGGCCGCCGAGAACATCCGCGAGCACAGGTGCGCGTACGGATCCATGGACCCGCCCACGTCCATCATCAGGATGATGCGCGTGTTGGTGTGCCGCGGAGGCCGCGTCACGATCTCGAGCTCGCCGGCGTTCTTGCCCGTCTCCTCGATGGTGGCCTCGAGGTCCAGCTCTTCTTCGGCGCCGATGCGCGTGAAGGTGCGCAGCTTGCGGAGCGCAAGCTGCATCTGGCGCACGTCCAGGGTCATGTCCTCGCGGTAGCCCTTGTAGAGCCGCGCGTCGGCCACCTTCACGGCGCTGCGCCCACCGCCCGGTCCGCCCACGCGGATGCCCTGCGGCGACTTGCCCGAGTGCCCGAACGGCGACGTGCCGGCCGTGCCGATCCACTTGTTGCCGCCGTCGTGGCGTTCCTTCTGCTCTTGCAGGCGCTCGTTGAACAGCTTCTCCAGCTGCTCGAGATCGAGACCCTCCACGAACTTGCGCTGCTCCTCGGTCAGCTCGCCGATCTGGTCCTTGGCCTTCTTCAGCCACTCGAGCAGGTCGTCCGTCAGCTTCTTGCTCTCCACCTCGATGCCCTTGAAGTGCTTCAAGAACGCCTGGTCGAACAGGTCGAGGTGGCGCTCCGAGTGCACCAAGAGCGCGCGGGACACGTAGTAGAAGCCGTCGAGCGAGTTCTCGTGCAGCCCCTTCGACATGGCCTCGGCGAGCCGCACCGCTTCCGTGGCGCCCACCGGCACCCCGAACGCACGCAGCTCGTAGATGAAGTCGACGAACACGAGGGCTCAGCTCCTCCAGCGCCGGCCGCCGGCCAGCTGGTCCGCGAACGCCACCAGGTCCTGCTCCTTCTTGAGCAGCGCCCCCAGGAACGGCAGGTTCTGGTCGAGCCGCACGTCCTTCACGCCCGTGCGCTTGAGCACCGCGATCCAGTCCACCAGCTCGCTCGTGCTGGGCCGCTTACGCAGCCGCGTCATCCCGCGGATCTCGAAGAACGTCTCGATGGCCTGGTCCACCAGGCTCTCTTCGATCTTGGGGTGATGCACCCGCACGATGTCCTTCATGAGCGCCTTCTCGGGGAAGTCGATGAAGTGGAACACGCAGCGACGCAGGAACGCGTCCGGCAGCTCCTTCTCGGCGTTGCTCGTGATGATCACGAACGGGCGCTCCTTCGCGACCACCTCGCGGCCCGTCTCGTTGATGTAGAAGCGCATCCGGTCGAGCTCGTGCAGCAGGTCGTTCGGGAACTCGATGTCCGCCTTGTCGATCTCGTCGATGAGCAGCACCACCCGCTTGTCCGAGTCGAACGCCTTCCCCATGGGCCCGAGCTTGATGTAGTGCGAGATGTCGTTGACGTCCTTGTCGCCGAAGCGCGAGTCGTACAGACGCTGCACCGTGTCGTAGACATACAGCCCGTCCTGCGCGCGCGTGGTGCTCTTCACGTGCCAGCGCACCAGCTCGAGCCCCAGCGCCTCCGCAGCCGCCTCGGCCAACAGCGTCTTGCCCGTGCCCGGCTCGCCCCGCACCAACAGCGGACGCTCCAGCAGCAGCGCGACGTTGACGGAAGCCTTGAGGGCATCACTGGTCAGGTAGGTGTCGGTCCCGTTGAACCGTTCGAAGTCTTGGGTCATGCGCTGGTCGTTATAGCGCGTCTCGTACTGAATGGCGATTCACTCACTCCACTACGCTCTAACTCCAATGCGGGGGCTTGGTGAGGCGTGATCGTGAGGGAGGGCGACGGGCTCGCGTGGGCTCGGGGCGCGGGGATGAACGCGCCAGACTCTCCTCGTCGCGGTTGGGCTCACCTGAGCTCGCCGAAGCGAGGGAGACGGGGGATGTCGGATCGGGCCCATCCGAGCACCGCGGAGTGGGGGAGCGAGGAGCGGCCCCAGGCGAGGAGCGGCCCCCGTCGCGGATCGCGCTCAGCCGAGCGTCCTGCACCTCAGCTCGACTCGGTGAGCCCACGCAGGACCGAAGAACCTCACCGGGAGCAAGCCCGGATCCACCACTTCGTCGCGCGCGGCGGGTGCTCGAGATCCAAACGGTTGCGGGGGCAGGGGCGGGACGGGCCTCGGCCACGGGCGTCGGAGGGCCCCAGAAAGCAAACGAAGGGCGCAGCCCGAAGTGCCGCTTTCAGGGAGGTACCGCCAGGGCGCGCCAGCGCGACCGTGCCCAGGCCGAGGTCTGTCCTGCCCCGGCCCCCTCGATCACCTCACCGCCCATCTCGAGCAAACCACAACCCACGCGCCGAAAAAGTTACCCGCGGACTTGCTCCCGGGGACGTTCTGACTATAGTCC
>CAZEAA010000572.1:0-3300 GCA_964510015.1 uncultured Sandaracinaceae bacterium | reverse complement strand
CGCGAGCGAGGCGGCCGCGGCACCCGCTGCGGTGGCCGCGCCGCTGCAACCGCACGCCACGCGCCGCGCCCCGCGCGATGGGCGGCTCATGTCGTACGTGGCTGCCGCCGCCGCGCTGGTGCTGGTGGTCACGGCGGGTGTCTCCATGGTCCGGGTGTCGTCCGCTCCGCAGGCTAGCGAGAGCGCCGTGTCGCTCGAGGCGTCCGCCCCGCAAGCCGCGCCGAGCGCCGCCCCGGTGGCCCCGCCGTCGGTCGTGGCGCCTGCACCCGCGGCGCAGCCCCAGCTGGAACGCGCGGAGGGCGCGGCCGGCGACCTGTACTTCGCGTCGGACGACGAGGCTCGGCTGCGCGCCGGGGCAGGGCGCGCCGTCGGTGGTCATGGTGGCGAAGCGCCCTTCGACGATGCGCTCCCCAACGACGCGCAAGCGCGACGACCCGCGGGCTCCTCGAGCAGCACGGCGCCCACCTCTCCCGCCCCGGCCATCACGCGAGCGGCTGCGCCGGAGAGCGTGGAGCTCCTGGTCATGCAGGACCAGGCGGCGGCCCCTCCGGTGCAGCGGCCGACGGCGGGCGTCGTGGCACCGGCCGAGGCCGAGGCCCCGGGGTCCACCGATGCCTCTCGGGGCGCCACGGCGTCCGGCGGAGCCAGCGCCGCCACGCGTGCGCCCTCGCGCTACACCACGCAGGCCGCCATGCAGCAGGCCATGAGTCAGTGCGTCACCGGGCAACGCGTGCTCACCTATCAAGTGGCCAGCGGCACGGGTCTGGTCCGGGTCCTGAGCGCACCTGGGGCGTCGCAGCAGGAGCTCTCGTGCCTGAGCGGCGTCGCTGCGCGCACCACGGTGACCCCTGCGCCGGGCGTCGCGCGCCGCCAGCAGGTCACGCTGCGCACGGTACCCGACACCAGCGCACGGTGATACCCTCCGGCCACAATGACGCGACGGGTACTCTTCGGCAGCTATGAGCTGATCGAGCGCATAGGCGAAGGGGGGATGGCCGAGGTCTGGCGAGCCCGCTCGCGTGGCGCTGCCGGCTTCCAGAAGACCGTCGTCATCAAGCGCGTGCTGCCCTCGCTCATGGCGCGGCCGGACTTCGCCGATCTGCTGGTGCGCGAGGCCAAGATCGCGTCGCGCCTGAACCACCCGAACATCGTCCAGATCTTCGACCTCGGGGAGGAGCAGGAAGCCTACTTCATCGCGATGGAGTACGTGCACGGGCGCGACCTGGCCTCGGCCATCGCCTACCGCCCGAACCCCGTGGAGTGCGTGGCCGACGGGCTCTCCCTGCCCCTGCGCATGTTCATCGCGTGCGAGGCGGCGCGCGCGCTCGACTACGCCCACCGTCGCCGCGCCGATGACGGTCGGCCGCTCGGCATCGTGCACCGCGACGTGTCCCCGCAGAACATCTTGCTGGGCTACGAGGGCCAGGTGAAGGTGGGCGACTTCGGCATCGCCATGGCCGACGAGCACGGCCTCGGCCGCGACGAGGACCCGAGCGTGCTGCGGGGCAAGTACGCCTACATGTCCCCTGAGCAGGCGCGCGGCGAGCCGCTCGACAACCGCTCGGACCTCTTCTCGCTGGGCATCGTCGCGTGGGAGATGGTCACCGGCGAGCGCCTGTTTCGGGCGGCGTCGCGCACGCAGACCCTCGAGCGCGTGCGCCAGGCCCTGATTCCGCCGCGCAACCTCGCCACGTACGGCGCCTCGCCGCGCCTGCGCGCCATCCTCGAGCGCTCGCTCGCGGTGGACCGGGACGCGCGCTACCCCACCGTGGGCGACATGCTCGACGAGCTCTCGAAGGAGCTGGTCGCGATGGGCCAGCACGTGGACGAGAGCGACCTCGCCACGGCGCTGAAGCAGATGTTCCCGCCCGACGACCGCGGTGGCGTCAACAAGCTGCGCGTGGACCTCCACCGCCGCGTGGAAGCGGACGCCACCGGCATCGGCGTGCCGCTGATGTCCAACACGCCGCACGCCGAGAACGACGACCGCACCAAGGCGCTGCCGCTCTCGCGGCGCATGCGCTTCGACGACCGCCCGGTGGTGGCGCTGCACTTGCTTGGCGCGCTCGATCGCGAGCGCTTCCAGGCCATCGTGCGCGACCTGCGTGGCATGCCGCTGCCCACCGAGGACGGTGGCGCCGAGGCGCTCTTCGGCGTCACGGGGCATCCGCAAGAGGCCCCCGAGCTCGCGGCGCGCGCGGCGCTGCGGCTGCGCGATGCGGTGGGTGTCGGCGCCCGCATGGTGATCCTGCGGTCCAACGCGCGTGTCTACGACGCCGGCTTCGCCGAGACGGCGCCGGCTGAGCGGACCCGTGCGCTCGCATTGCTGAACGACCTGCGCGGTGGGGAGGTGGCCTGCGAGAGCGACATGGCGGCCGACCTCGGCTGGGTCTTTCGCGTGGGCGACGAGGCGCTGCCGCGAGTGCACGGGCTGCGCTCCCGCAGCGAGCGCGAGGCCGAGACGCTGCGGCGCGACGCGCCCTTCGTGGGGCGACGGGATACGCTCAAGATGGTGGGCGAGGCGCTGGCCGGTGTGGTGGACGGACGCGGCACCGCGCTGTTGTTGATCGGCGCACCGGGCGCCGGGAAGTCGCGCGTGCTCGCCGAGATCCGCTCGCTCACGCAGGGTGAGGGCCGCGCCTTCGTGAACGCGCGCTGCCACAGCAGCATGCGCAACAAGTCGTTCTCGGTGCTGGCCGAGCTGCTGGCGGACCTCGCGGGCATCGAGGACGACGACTCGGATGCGCAGCGCGCCGAGAAGGTGGAGCGCATGCGCGTGCTGGGCTTCTCGCCTCGCGAGATCGCGCTGGTGGGCGAGCTGGTGGGGCTCGCTGCGGCCGGTGACGCCCGCCCCGGACGCCCGCGCGGCCTCGAGGTGGTGAGCGCGCTCTACCGCGCGTTGCAGGCCCTCGCGGCGGACCAGCCGGTGGTCCTGGCCATCGAAGACGTCCACGCGATGGACGACGCCACGCGCCAGGTGCTGGCGGTATTGCTGTCCAAGCTGCGCAGCGTGCCGGTGCTGACGGTCATGACCGCGCGCCCCTCGCCTTCGTTGCCGGTGCTGCCGGGCGTGGAGCGGGTGGCCATCCGCCCCCTCGACCTCGCCGCCAACGCGCGGCTCTTCGCGGCCGTGGTGGGTGGCCGCAACCTCGAGCACAACCTGAGCAACTCGGTGCACCTCGCGACGGGTGGCGTGCCGGCGTGGACCGTCGCGCTGGCCGACGACATGCGCGAGCGCGGGGCCGCGCTGGTGGACGTGCAGCTGGTGCACGCCGAGAACGCCGTGAGCATCACGGTGCC
>CAZEAA010000571.1:0-3323 GCA_964510015.1 uncultured Sandaracinaceae bacterium | reverse complement strand
GCGCCAAGGCCCTGCACCTGCCCACGCCGCCGGTCTTCATCACCCCGCTGCCCGTGGCCCAGACCGGCGTCGTCGGCGCCGTCACGCTGGGCACCACCGATGAGGCCTCGGTGGTCCTGCCCGCCGTCCTCGCCGAGAGCCTCTCCACCGAGGAGCTGACCGACCTCCTCGGCCGCGAGTGCGGCCGCATCCAGAACGGACACGTCCCCTTCATGACCGCCCTCTTCTATCTGAAGCACACCAAGAGCGGCCTGACCCGCTGGCAGGAGGCGAGACGAACGGGGCCGCGTTCATGGAGGCGTTCGTGGGGAACCCGCCGTTCATGGGCGTCGCGTTCATCACGGAGCAGCTGGGCGAGGGGTACGTGGCGTGGTTGCAGATGGTGCACCCTGGGACGGTCGGGAAGTTTGACCTGTCCGCGCACTTCTTCCGTCGTGCGGCCTCACTTCTCGGCAGGCATGGAGCGATGGGCTTCATTGCGACGAACACCATCTCGCAGGGCGACACTCGACACACAGGACTACAACCACTGCTGCGAGATGGTTGGATACTGTTCGACGCAACCAACTCGATGCCATGGCCCGGGGCGGCCGCGGTGACTGTTTCTGTGGTGCACGCGGCCATCGGGCAGCCTGCCCGCCAGACTCCCCCTGTCCTGGACGGGCAGACCACGGGCCTGATCAATTCGCGCCTGCGCCCTCGCCCGGAGCGCGCGGATGCTGCGCAACTTCTCAGCAACGCGGGGTGTGCCTATCAGGGAAGCATCGTATTGGGCATGGGGTTTACGCTTACGCCGGAAGTACGTGACGAAGTCGTGGCGGCGGACCCGCTCAACGCTCAGCGTATCTTCCCATATCTTGGCGGTCAGGAAGTGAACACGAGCCCTACGCAGGATCACGACCGATTCGTCATTGATTTGGGTGACCGTTCCCTAGAGGAATGCAGCTCCTGGCCTGGGCTAGTAAGGCACCTTGAGATTCACGCAAAGCCTGAGCGAGAGCGCGGGCGCAGCACGCAGGACTATCCATGGTGGCGGTTCTGGCGCGGACGAGCCGAGCTATACGCGGCGCTCTCCCCGCTGAAGCGTTGCCTCGTCAATTCTCAAGTGAGCAAGCATCTAGTCTTCGCGCATCAGCCCACTGATCGCGTGTTCGCCCATACGCTCTATGCCTACCCTCTTCCCGATCAAACTGCCTTTGCGATCCTACAGTCGCGCGTCCACGAGGCTTGGGCACGCCTGCTATCTTCGTCAATGAAGAGCGACCTTCGCTACACGGCCAGCGACTGTTTCGAGACATTTCCGTTCCCCGAGCCCGACCCGCGCGCCGTCATTCCGCCGCTCGAGCTTGCGGGCGAGCAGCTCTACGAGGCCCGCGCCCAGTTCATGCGCGAGACCGACCAGGGCCTCACCAAGACGTACAATGCGCTCAAGGACACCGAGAACGACGACCCAGCCGTCCTCCACCTTCGCCAGCTCCACGAGCAGATGGACCGCGCCGTGCTGGATGCCTACGGCTGGCAGGACATCGCGGTGCCGCCCTACTGCCCCAAGAGCCCCGAGGACGAGCGCGCGCTCGAGGCGTTCAACGACGAGGTCATCGACCGGCTGTATGCGCTGAACGAGGTGCGGGCGCGTGAGGAGCGCCGGCTGGGCCTGGGCAAGGCGGGGAAGGGCGGGGCGGGTGGTGCCAACGGGGCGGCGAAGCCAGCGGCGAAGGGCAAGGGGAAGAAGGCGACGAGCCAGGGAGGGCTGTTCGAGTGACCCATTCCGGAGTGCAACACACCAGCAGCGACGCGAAGCGGTCCGCGTCATTCCGTCTGACGGCCACTGCCGCCGCACTCATCGTTGGTGCGGCCGGCGACCACTTCCTTCGTGGGCCCGCGGGCTCGTGGCGCGACTCGCTCATTGTGGGCGCCATGCTGGCGGCGATGGGGTGGGGCTTCCGTGCTCTCGCGAAGATGCCGACGCCCCGCGGGTTGTTGATCCGCCCAGGGGCGTGGCTCCTGAGCAGGCTCTTGCTCGCGGTCATCGTGGTGCCGCTGGGCGTCGTCCTTGCCCCGTTTGGCTTGGCCAGGGACTTGTTCGTTGTGGTCCGCAGGTAGCGTGTGCGCGCCGTCACCGGCTCAGGGGTACCGCTGCGTGCAGTGGCTTTCCCAGCTCGGTGAGCGCGCTTCGGATGTCTAGCTCGAGCCGCTGAAAAGCGGAGAGCTGGCGCAGCGGTGACCAGTCACCCACCAACTCTGCAAGGCGGTGGGCAGCCCGCCCGGGCTGGAACTGCTTGGCACGCCGGCCCTTGGCGCCGCTCGCAGTGATGAGCGCGTCGTGCAGCACCTGCTTCGGGTCGGGGACGGAGTCCCACTGGCGTGCGGTCGGTAGGTTGAGCGCGTCCGTGCCAGACGGCCGTCCCGCGGCCTCGCGAAGCGCGGACTCGTCCAGAAGCAGCCATGCCTCCTGCATCTTCACGGGCACCACGCACACGTGAGGGAGCTGGGTCTGGTTGGCCGCCGCTACCTCGTCATACCGAAGCTGGGGCGGCTGCTTTTCTGCGTCCCGGTGCACCAGCAGCAACTGGCACGGGTTCAGCTTCACAGCGCACGCGAGCCGCTCCACGAGACTCGTGGGAGGCTTCGGCAGCCCTCGTAGATCGCTCCAGTGAAGCTCGACGGGCTCGGGCGTGACCTGTCCGAACAGCCAGCGCAGGACAGGTACCAACGCCTTGTCGGATGAGCCGTCAGTGACGAGCGTGGTCTGCAAGGTCACTCGGTGGGAGCCTCGGTCTCGAAGCGCAGCGGCATCTGAAGGTCCGGTCGCTGCAGTACCCTTGTGCTGGGTTCCAAACGGTCGTTCGCGCCTTCCGCCACGATGGCCACGAAGGGGTTGAGGTATGCGAGGAGGTCCCCACGCGTCACCACGGGTTCGATGCTTGCCCGCCACGTATTCGAGAGGTGACGGATGGTCAAGCGCGACTCCTCTGCAGTTCCATGAGAAGTGACCACCTCCTGCGCTACTAGCAGCGCCGAGTCAGCCACGCATGCCACTACGGTCGGTGAGTGCGTGTTGATTATGACCTGACGAAGTGGATTGTCCTCGTCGACGGGGAGGTCCACGTCCACCGCGAGGTCCCTAAGCAGCCGAATGACGGCGGGGATGCGCATAGGGTGCATGCCGTTCTCGGGCTCTTCCAGACACAGCAGCCGGTGGCTGCGGGGGTCCGCCTCCATGACCGTGAGCGCCAGGAAGCGCAGCGTACCGTCCGAGAGGGCGCTCGCCACGTGGTCCGTGCCGTGACGGTCGGTCACTACGATGCTGAGCAGCTGCCGCC
>CAZEAA010000570.1:0-3330 GCA_964510015.1 uncultured Sandaracinaceae bacterium | reverse complement strand
CGGCGGGACCTCGCGCGTGACCGTGGGCGGGTCCGGGAACGCCGAGGCGGGCGCCGCGGCGACCGGCGGCGGAATGGTCAGCGCGTCGGGGAACTCGCTGAACGGGGCAGCCGCGGGGGGCACCGACGCGATGCGCTCGGGGGCGTCCACGCGCTGCGGCGGCGGGACGGAGCGGCGCGCGCGCACCGGCTCGGGTGCGGGGACGGGCGCGGCTTCGGACACCTGGATGACCGGCGCAGAGTCCGGCTCGTCCATGAACATCACGCCGTCGTCGTCATCGGTGCTCGCTGCGGAGGGCGCAACGGGTGCGGCAGCCGGCGGCCTCGCGTCCAGCGCTTGCTCGCTTGACACCGAGATGCGCTCTTCGGGGTGTGGCTCGAGCGGGGCGTCGTGGGCCAGCGACGAAGCCTCCACCTCGCCGGCGGGCACGCTGACGCGGCCCAGCATGATGCGCGCGTCGATGTTGATGGGGTCGAGGTCGAGCACCGCGTCCAGGTACATGACCGACAAGTCGGGCCGCACCTGGCTGCAGATCAAGGCCATGTCGAGCAGCTGCTGGATGGAGTCGTCCAACATGCCGTTCTGCTGGTAGACGTCGCTCAGCATCTGACGCGCCAGCATGTAGTCGGGCGCGAGGTTGACGATGTGCTCGAGCTGCGCCTGCGCCTTGTCGTGGTGGCCGAAGCGAAAGAACGACTCCACCTCCGACATCAGCCGTTCCACCTCGGGCCACACGGCCGGGTCCACGAAGCCCGCATAGCCTTCCACCGGCTCGTCCGGATCGAACGGCGCCTCGGCGAGCGCAGCTTCGAGCGGCAGCACCGGCGCGGGCTCGGGCTCGGGGGCTGCCGCCGCTGCCGTCGGCAGGACGTTGGGCGACGGCGTCTCGTCGTCCAGGAAGATGGCGGGCTCGGACTCGTCGTCGGAGTCGGGCTCGATCAAGATCTCGGCGTCGTCGTCGGCTGCGTCGTCGAGGTTGAGCTCGTCGACCATCTCCTCCACGTCGTCCATGTCGTCGTCGAGGAACTCCATCTCGGGCTCTTCGTCGACCAGCGTCTTCTTGGGTGCCGACGCGACCGGCGCCTGCACGACGGCCGGCTGGGGCGCGCGAGGCTCCGCGCCGAGGGCGGCACCCATGTTGGGCGGCGCCATGATGGTCCCGGGCGGCACCTCGAACAGCGACGACGCGTCACGCGCGGCGGGGGGCTTCTGGCCGAGCGCCGTCTTGGCCTCGTCGTCGTTCGGGTCCAGCTCGAGGATCTTGCGCAGCACGCGCTCGCGCTCGGCGGGGCGCTTGCCGTCCTGATAGATGCGCGCGATCTCGCGGTACACGCTGATGGTCTTCGCGTGCTGACCCAGCACGTGGAACGCGCGCGCCAACAGCTCGAGCGTCGCCACGTCCTTGGGGTTGGCTTGGAAGCAGACCTGCAGCTTGCTCAGCGCGCGCTTGGCGTCGTTGCGCTCGAGGTACATCTCGGCGACTTCGCGCGCGACCGCCACGTCGGGCCGGTGGAAGAGCAGGCGCTCGGCGACCTTGATGTAGTCGTCCATGCGCCCCTGCTCGCGCAGCAGGTTGGCGCCGGCCTCGAACTCCTTCGCGGCGTCTTCGGTGCGCTCCATCTTGCTGAGCGCTTCGGCGTACTTGATGCGGACCGGGATGTTCTCGGGGTCGAGCTCCGCCATGCGGCCGAGCGTGGCGATGGCCTGATTCAGGTCACCGGCGCGCGCGTAGTGGGCCGCCACCTGCTCGTAGGTGGTGAGCGCGTCGCTCACGAGATCGAGCTGCTCGTACATGCTCGCGAGCTTGAGCTGCGAGTCGATGCTGGACGGATCCAGCTTGAGGATCTGCTTGTAGACCGCGACGGCCTTCAGGAAGAAGCCCTGGCCCGCGTACTGCGCGGCCACGCGGCCGTACGACTCCACGGCGCGGTCGCGCGAGCCCGTCTTGGTGTAGAGGTCACCAATTTTGAGCAACGTCCGCACGTCGCGCGGATCGTCTTGGACGAGCAGCTGATACTGCGCGATGGCCTTGTCGTAGCTCCCCTTCGCGACGAGTTTCTGCGCGTTTTCAAGTACTTTGTTGCGGTCGACCAAGTGGGATCCGGGAGGGGTGAGGCCAGCATCACGCCGTAATCACACGGCATTTTTGCGTTGCGGCCGAGTGTACGTGCCTTGCCGCGGGCCGGTCAACAACCGCGCGCACGTACCGCTCACAAGCTGACGAATTTCACCCTCCGCCCGGAAAACAGGCCCCTTTTTCGGGCCTCCCGGGCCGCTTTACATGCGCTCGAGGAAGCGGGTGGACAGCGCCCCCGTCCGGAAGTCGTCGTGCGCCAGGATGCGGAGGTGCAGCGGGATGTTCGTGCGGATGCCGCCGATCAGCGTCTCGCCGAGCGCTCGGATCATGCGGACCCGCGCCTCTTCGCGCGTGCGACCGTAGGTGACCACCTTGGCCAACAACGAGTCGTAGGCGCTCGGAACGCGCCAGCCGCCGTACACGCCGCTGTCCACGCGCACGCCGGCGCCGCCGGGCGGGTGGTACTCGGTGATGAGCCCAGGCCATGGCGCGTAGGTGACGGGGTCCTCGGCGTTCACGCGGCACTCGATGGCCCAGCCACGCGGCTTGATCTCGCGGTTGGGGAACTCCATGGGGAGGCCCGCCGCGATGCGGATCTGCTCGGCGATGAGGTCCACGCCCGTGACCAGCTCGGTGACCGGGTGCTCCACCTGGATGCGCGTGTTCATCTCCATGAACGCGAGCTCGCCGTTCTCGGTCATGAGGAACTCGAGCGTGCCCGCCGACACGTACTGGCTGTCGGCCAGCGCGCGACGGATGGTGGCCGCCATGTCGAGCCGCAGCTCGTGCGACACGGCCACGCTGGGCGCCTCTTCCACCAGCTTCTGATGGCGGCGCTGGATGGAGCACTCGCGCTCGCCCAGCACGCGCACGTCACCCTTGCCGTCGGCGATGACCTGGAACTCGATGTGGCGCGGCTCTTCGACGTAGCGCTCCACGTAGAGGTCGCCGTTCTGGAACCCGGCGATGGCCTCTTGCTGCGCCTGCGCGAACGACGCCTCCATCTCGGCGGCGCTGCGGATGATCTTCATGCCGCGCCCACCACCACCGCCCGATGCCTTGAGCATGACGGGGAAGCCCACCTGACGCGCCTTGTCGACGGCGTCCTCGGTGTCGCGGATGACCTCGCTGCCCTCCATGAGCGGCAGACCGAGGCGCTTGGCCAAGCGGCGCGCGCTGACCTTGTCGCCCCACTGCCCCATGTTCTCCGGGGTGGGGCCGATGAACGTCAGGCCCACGTCACGACACAGGCT
>CAZEAA010000569.1:282-3360 GCA_964510015.1 uncultured Sandaracinaceae bacterium | reverse complement strand
GGTCAGCTCGCGCGGCGTGGCGAAGTAGGCGCTCATCGACGGGTCGAAGGGCACCGCGGAAGGGGAGACGGTCTCGCGATTCAAGCCCTTGGGAGCCTGCTTGCCCGGGTGGTTGAGCTGCATGAAGAGAGAGGTCCCGGCGCGAGTGCCGCGCTTCGCCCACTCCCGAAACGCGTCGAGGTCGCGCTCGTCTTCGAGGGCCACGTTGTGAGGCTCCCCCAGCGCCCGGCGGTCGACCATCACGTTTCCCGTGACGCACAGCCCGAGGCCGCCCTCCGACCAACGCTCGTAGAGTGTCCCCAGCTTGGGGGTGACGCGGTTGTCCACGGTCCCGAGGGCCTCGCTCATGGCGGACTTGCCGAGGCGATTGGGCAGGGTGTGTCCGCAGGGCAGGCGAAGGGGCTGGGCGAGGGGGTCGTTGGGCATGGCGACTCGGTTCGGCGGCGCGAAGCGAGCGTTACCTGCCTGACCAGCGGTGGTACCCTCGGGGGTGATGGACCTGACTCTCGACGAGCTGCGTGCAGCGTTCGCAGCCGACTCGACCAGCCCCGCGGCCTACCGGGCGCTGGTGAGCGCGCTTACAAACCAGCCAGACAGCCGGGAGCTCGCGGAGGTGCACGAGCGCTGGGCCGAGAAGATCGGGGACCCGCTCCAGGCCGGACGGGCCCTGGCGCTGGCCGGTGAGCAACGTGAGGCCTGCGGTGACATCGACAAGGCCACCCGCCACTTCGCCAAGGCGCTCGAGCTCGACCCTCGACAGGCCATCGCGGCGCGAGCGGTGGTGCGGCTGGCGGGCGAGCGGCGTGATGTCCATCGCCACATCGAGCAGCTCACCGGCTGGGCCGCGCGCTTGGCGGAGGTCGGCGCCACCGGGGTCGAGAAGGCCGAGGTCGAGCTGGCGCTGGCGCGGGCCCAGGCGGCGCTGCCAGGTCGCCTCGACAAGTCGTTCGAGCACCACCGCGCGGCCATCGCCTTGGACCCCGAGCTCGAGGGCACGCTGGACGAAGCGGTGGAGCGCGCGCGGCAGGCCCGGCGCATAGGCGACGTGCGGGCCTTCCTGTCGCTGGCCGCCGAGACCACGCGCAGCCCCGAGCGGCGCGTCACGCTGCTGCGGGCCTTGGTGGAAGCCCAGACCGCACAGCCCGCGGACTTCGACGGGTCCATCACCACGCTCGCGGCGCTGAGCCGTCTCTTGCCCGACGACCGGTCGCTGATCGAGCAGCGCATCACGCTCTTGGTGCAGCGCGCGCGCCGCAAGAAGGGGACGGACGCCGAGCGCGCGGACCTCGACGCCGCCGCGTCCCTCGAGGTGGAGCTGGCCCGCCGCATGGACACCGACTCCACGCTGGACGCCGTGGACCGCGCACTCGCGCTGAGCCCCGATCACGCGGAGGCCATGGCGCTGCTCACCTCCGTGGCGACCCAGGCTCCCACCGACGCGAACCGCGCGCGGCTCGGCAAGCACCTGGCTGCCCGTGTGCGCGCTGCGGGCGAGGAGGCCACGCCGGCGGCTCGGCTCTTGCTCGCGGCGTGGTACGAGCGCGAAGGCCGCGCGGGCGAGGCCTTCGACACCGTCGCGCCCCTGTTGGTGGGGGCTCCTCAGCCCGCGTGGCTCTCGCGGGCGCTGACGCTCGCCCTCGCGGCGGAGCGCTGGTCCGACGCGGCACGCGTGGCGCAGCGCCTGCATGCCGGAGAGGCGCACGCGGCTCACGAGCGGGTCGTGCTGGAGGACCTGCTCGCGCGCTGCCTCGCGGCCAAGGACCTGGACGCGGCGGAGCAGGTGACCACGCGGCTGCTCGAGCTGGTGCCCAACCACGCGGGCGCGCTGGTGGCGCTCGGCGAGGTGCACGAGGGTCGGGGCGACCACGCCCTCCTGCGTGGGTTGATCGAGCGCAGGCTGGCGCTCGCTCCGGACTCCGCGCAGCGTCGCGCGCTGCTTCGGCAGCTGGTGGACCTGGCGGACGTGCCGCTGGCCGACGCCGAGCTCGCGGCCGACGCCTTCCAGAAGCTCGCGGAGCTCGACCCGCGCGATCGAACCCTGCGCAGCGAGCTGCTCACGCGCCTCGACCGTGTGGGTCGCTATCGGGCCATCGCGGACGTGCGGCGCTGGGAGATCACCTCCCTCGAGACGCTGGCCGAGCGGAAGGCCGCGCTGGATGCGCTGCTGGCGCTGGCGGAGTCGCATCCCTTCGACGCGAGCGCGCTCGCGGCGGCGCTCCGGGCTTATCGGGCCGCCGATCCCACCGACGCCGACGCGCGCGCGTCCCTGGTGCGCTTCCTGCGCGGGGCGGGTGAGCTCGAAGAGGCTGCCGCGCTGGTGCGCGAGTCGGTCCGCGCCGCGCCCGATACCCAGGCTCGCCAGGCGACGCTGGCCGAGCTTGCAGACCTGTACGACTTCGGGCTTCGTGACAACGAGTCCGCGCGGGCGGCCACGCTGCAGAGCCTGGAGCTCGCTCCGTTCGACGAAGACGCCATCGAGCGTCTCGAGCGCATCGCGCTCCGCAGCGAGCGCAGCGACTGGCTCATCGAGGCCCTCGAGCATCGTGCCAAGGTGGTGCCCGACGCCGAGCTGGCGGAGGTGTGTCTGCGCCTCGGCCGCTTGTACGAGGAGCCGCCCGCCGACGACGAGGCCGCGATGCGGGCCTACGCGCGCGTGCGCAAGCTGCGTGTCGGCGACGCGGACGCCGGGGCCGCCCTGCTGCGCCTGTACACGCTCCATCAGCGCTCACCCGAGCTGGCGGTGCTGCTCGACGAGCTGGCCAGCGAGACCACCGACCTCGAGACGCGGGTGGACCTGCTCTCACGGCGCGCCCGCTTGCTTCGCGACGTGCTGGGCGACGCGGAGGAAGCGGCCGCCTGCTACCGCGAGGTGCGCACGCTGCGCGAAGACGACGAGGCGCTGGCGTCGCTGCTGGACCACACCCGCGCCACGGACCTCCACGCCGAGCTGGCCGAGCTGCTGCAGCAGCGCCTCGCCCAGCCCACCTCGCCAGAAGAGGCCATCGAGCTCGGCATGGAGCGGGCCACGCTGCTGCTGGACCACTTGGGTGACGCGCGCGAGGCCGAGCGCGAGCTGCT
>CAZEAA010000569.1:0-272 GCA_964510015.1 uncultured Sandaracinaceae bacterium | reverse complement strand
CCCCCCCCCCCGACGCGCCCCGCGCGCTGCGCCGGGCGCGCCCCCCGCCGCGGCTCCCCCACTGGGGCCCCGCGCGCGCGGCCGCGCCCGAGCTGCTGGCCATCCGGGCGCGCGACCCCGGCTTTGCGCCCGCGCTCGCGCGCCTCGGCAGCTTCTACGCCGAAGAGGGCGACGACGAGCGCTTGGCCGAGGTGAGCGAGGCCCATCTCGCGCTGACTACGCACCCGCTGCAACGCGCGGCCCTCGCGAAGCGCCTATTCGGCATCTACGAG
>CAZEAA010000568.1:0-3362 GCA_964510015.1 uncultured Sandaracinaceae bacterium | reverse complement strand
GTTCGAGATCACCGTACGACCCAGGTCGAGGCGTAGGTCGTGGCGTACGTGCCGTCAGAACGAGGTGAAGTCGCCCTCCCAGCTTCGGTACGCCGCGAGCACGGTCTCGATCTGCGCGAGCGTCCCGGCATGTTTCCTCTCCTCGGGCGGCTCCTGTTCGCCGTCATCGCGCGCGCGGGCGTCGAGGTCGGGGCAGCGCAGCCAGTCCTCGAGCGTTCCCTCGGGCATGGTGGTCGCCGCGGCGAAGGCTGCGAGTGAGAGCGCGGCGTGCCGCTCACGGAGCTCCACGAGGAAGCGCCTGAACGCGTCGCTGTAGCGCATCCGCTGCGGGCCGGTGTGAGCGCAGCCAGGGTGCGCCAGCACGAAGCGCAGGACCTCCTCGCGCACGCGCGCGGCGACGTCGGGGGGCGTCTCAACCGGGTCAGCGTGTGGCCGGCCCACGGGCCGCGCGACTTCTGGAAGGAGCTGACGGATGCGCTGCGCGAACTCGTAGGCCTGGCTGCGCGTGCCCCCCGTCGCGTCGAGGATCGTGTCGACGGAGGGCATCGTGAGCGGCAGCGGCTTGGCGAGCGCGCGAGCAGCGAGGAATAGACCCGCCATCACGTTTGACGGGACGGAGGGCTCGGAAGCAGGTACAACCACAGGGCGGTTTCGCGGTCTTCTGAAGCTGGTTTTTGTGGAAAATCACCTTGGCCTCGGAGTCACGAAACCGCACCTGTTTTCACGTGCCGAGCGGCATGTTCAGGCGCTGCCCGAGGAGCCACACCTCGGGGGTGCCCCCCTTGCTCACCACCTTGAACAGCTCGAGGCAGCGCTCGCGCAGGTCCACCTCGTGGGCGTCGCGCGCGGGCACCCCCGCTTCGATGCGTGCCAGCACCTCGTCGGTGCGGCCGTAGTAGCGGTCCGCCGGCACCAGCAGCCCCCCGAGCGCGTGGTGCGTCCGCCCGTGGTTGTGCCACTCGAGATGTGCCGCGAGTCGACGCGTCATCTCCGCGAGGTCGTAGAAGCGGTACGCATCGAAGAGCTCCTTGTGCAGGTTCGCGTTGAACACCTCCACCTTCCCGTTGTGCTCCTTGTGCTGCGCGACGAGATGGTCGATGCCCATCTCGGTGAGCAGGTCCGTGAAGCGCGAGATGCCCCGCCAGGACCAGAACGCCGAGCCCCTGTCGCTCATCACGGCCTCCGGCTTGCCGTGACGCTCGACCGCGCCCTCGAAGGTCTTGAGCACCATGTCCGCGCGTTCGGCGTCATCCACGCCGTGGCCGGTCACAAAGCGTGAGTGGTCGTCGAGCAGGATCAGCGTGAACGTCGACGCCCGGTTGATGTGCCGGTGCACGAAGTCGAGGTGCCACAGGTGGTTCGGGCGCACCGCCTCGTAGCGGTTGGCGTGCGGCTCGCGCTTCACCTTCGGCGGGCGGTACCCCGCGTCCTCCATCACGCGCCGCACCGTATTGACCGACACCTTGATGCCCGCGCGCCCCAGCTGGTTGCGGATCTGGCTCGGTCCGAGCCCGCGGTGCTTGGACCACTCGTCGAGGATCTCCCGGTCGCGCTGCGCCTCCACGTCCTTCGGCGCCGGCCCACTCGTCGGGGAGTCGCCTTCACCCGCTGCAGCCTTCTCCACCTGGCGCAGCCACGCGTAGAGCGAGAAGCGGCTGATGCCCAGCTGCTTCGACGCCGCGCTCACCCCGTGCTCGCGCGCGTACTCCACCGCCTCCGCCTTCTGGCTCGGCGTGTAGCTCTTCGCCACGACCTTGCGCCGGCCCGCTGGCGGTGGTGGTGCTGGCGGAGCTGCCGGGGCTGGTGGTGTCGAGGTGGTCGGCGTCTGCGTCGTCGCCTCACGCTTGCCGCGCCCCGCTCCACCCTTCGCACGGGTCGTGGCCGTCTTGGTCTTGGTGGCCGCCCTGACCGCGGCGCCAACGTCGCCACGGCCTGCCCGCCAGTGGCTCAACGTCGGCTGCGGGACCTTCAGCCGGCGCGCCGCTTCGTTCACGCCCACCTTCGCCGCCAGCTTCACCGCTGCCTCACGCTCGGCCGCCGTGTACCTCCGCCTCGTCCCCGTCTTCGATGTGCTCGTCATCCTCGGTCTCCAGGAGTCGAGCACCCATCCTCAGGTCGTCCGGGATTTCAGGCCTCGATCTCCGGGGCCGATGATTGGCAAGCGCAGGTACTGGCCATCGGCCTACCAGACGAACACGTTCTTCGGTGGGCCAGGCATGGCCGACATGATCCGGGATGTCGTCCAACTTACGGGGCAACTCGGCTGTCAGGCTCTCATTGTCCCTGGCCCGTTGGCGATCCAAGTGGACGACACTTGGCTTGGCATCACCCGTGAGCTTGCTCGCGGCGCTGTCGCGGCGAACTCCGGCCTGCCCGTGTATCTGACAGTCGCGCTGGGCTGGGAACCCATGCGGTCCCTGGACGCTGTCCAGGACGTGCTTGAGGAGCTTCGCGTGCTGGATCTACAGGGCGTCTACCTCTTGGCCGAGCATCCGAACGGCCAATGCCTCGTCAACGACCCTGTGTGGCTGTCGAACCTCGTCGAACTTGTGGCTGGCCTTCGACTCCAAGGTAAGCAAGTGCTCGTCGGGTATTCAAGTCATCAACAGCTTTGCCTCGCGGCGGCTGGCGCGAACACGATTGCGTCGGGAACCTACATGAACGTGCGAGCGTTCTCGCCGGATCGATTCGTCGCAGCGCAGGAGGAGGAGATCCGCCGCAAGACGACCTGGTACTACGCGCCAACGACGCTCTCAGAGTTCAAGGTTCCCTCGCTCGACATGGCCCACCGCGGTGGACTGCTCGCGCAGATGAAGCCGCCAGCCAGCTTTGGCATGACGTACTGCACGCCACTGTTTCAAGGACTCCAACCCACCTCCGTTGGGTTCGGCGAGCAAGACGCCTTCCGTCACTACCTGGACTGCCTCCGGCACCAGACATTGGCCTCGCGCGCCGCGACCTTCGACGACACCATCGCACTCCACCGGCGCATGTTGGACGACGCCGAGTCGGAACTTGATGCGCTCGCTCAAAGCGGTGTCCTGCCTGGCGCGCGCAGCTTCAGTGATGCTCTGGACGCTGTCCGTGCTGCGCTCGCGTCGTTAGTCGGTACGCGCGGGCCGGCGCTGCGACGTCACTGGGCGAACCTGTAGAGCGAGCGCAACACCAGGTAACCCTCCATGAGCTTTCAGACCCCCATCCCAATCCCAGGCGTACTCGATCGGATCGACGGGCACGTGGGAGACGATCGTGTGGCCTCCCGGATTTCTACAAGTACCGGAAGCCAGCCATGACTGATCAAGAGATCGCCAGCTTCTACACGGACACGCTTCGCCGCCTCCTCGAACTCGGCGCCGGTGAAC
>CAZEAA010000567.1:0-3369 GCA_964510015.1 uncultured Sandaracinaceae bacterium | reverse complement strand
TGCCCTGGCTGCCGAGCACGAACTGGCTGAAGAAGGTGACGTTGAAGCCGGTGAAGCACAGCGCCCAAGCCACGCGGGCCCAGTTCTCGTCGTACATCTTGCCGGTCATCTTGGGCCACCAGTAGTGCAGGCCGCCGAGGAAGCCGAACACGGTGCCGCCCACCATGACGTAGTGGAAGTGCGCGACGACGAAGTAGGTGTCGTGCAGGTGGATGTCCACCGAGAGGGTGCCCAGGAACAAGCCCGTGACGCCGCCGATGGAGAAGAGCGCGATGAAGCCCAGCGCGTAGAGCATGGGCGACGCCAGCGAGATGCTGCCCTGGTAGAGCGTGGCGACCCAGTTGAAGATCTTCACGCCGGAGGGGATGGCCACGAGGAAGGTCAGCGCCGAGAAGACCATGGTCGAGTACTCGCTCATGCCCGACGTGAACATGTGGTGACCCCACACGAGGAACCCGAGCAGCGCGAGCGCCACCGAGCTCATGGCCACGAACATGTAGCCGAAAATCTTGCGGCGGCTGAACGTGCCGATGAGCTCGTTCACGATGGCCATGCCCGGGAGGATCATGATGTACACGGCCGGGTGCGAGTAGAACCAGAAGAAGTGCTGGAAGAGCACCGGGTCACCGCCGATGGCCGGGTCGAACACCGCGATGCCGAGCGCCTTCTCCATGGTGAGGAGCAAGAGCGTGATGGCGAGCACGGGGGTGGCGAGCACCTGGATGACCGACGTGGCGTAGATGCCCCAGATGAACAGGGGCAGGCGGCGCCAGTTCATGCCGGGGGCGCGCATGGTGTGCACGGTGGCGATGAAGTTCACACCGGTGAGGATGGACGAGAACCCCAGGATGAAGACACCCATGGTCATCCAGATGACCGAGTAGTCCGCGCGCGAGCTGTAGGGCGTGTAGAACGTCCAGCCCGTGTCCACGTGGCCGACCACGATGCCGATGAGCAGGAAGACGGCGCCGAAGCAGTAGATGTAGAAGCTGGCGAGGTTCAGCCGTGGGAACGCCACGTCCTTCGCGCCGAGCATGATCGGCAGGAAGAAGTTCCCGAGCGCGCCGGGGATCGACGGGATGATGAAGAGGAACACCATGATGGCGCCATGCAGCGTGAACACCTGGTTGTAGGTGTCCGCGTTCATGATGGTGCGGCCCGAGAAGAGGAGCTCGGTGCGCACGAGCAGCGCCATGACGCCGCCCGCGAGGAACGCCGTCAGGATGGACACGAGGTACATCAAGCCGATGCGCTTGTGGTCCAGCGTCGTGGCCCAGCTCTTGAAGCCGCGCTCGTGGGTCAGGAAGTTGGGCAGCTCGCCGTCGTGTGCGTGCGCGGCGGTCTCTGCGGCGGTGATTGCTTCAGTAGACATGGTTCACTGACCCTCGGTGGCGAGAGACCGGATGTAGGCGACGAGCGCCAGTCGGCGGTTCTCGGTCGGGTTGTAGACCGGCATGTTGGCGGTGGTGAAACCCTGAACGACCTGCGACTGCGGCTCGAGGACGGACTGGATGATGTAGTTCTCGTCGGCCTCGCGCGTGGTGCCGTCCGTGAAGGAGCGGCTGTTGCCGAACAGTCCGCGCCACGTGGGAGCGACTCCGCCCGTGGCGCCGGTGGTGTTGTGGCAGCCCATGCAACCCATCTCGACCGAGAGCTTCTCGCCCCAGCAGGCCATCGGGTCGGCCGCGGAGGCACACTCGGCAGGCGGGCCGTCGAGCGACGCGACGTGTGCGTCGTAGGCCTCGCGCGAGGTCACGCGCAGGTTGGCGAGCATGGTGCTGTGGTTGGTGTTGCGCGCCACGCTGTTCTCGGCCGTGATGCCCGCGGTCGCACCGCAGTACTCGGCGCAGAACAAGGTCAGCGGCTCGTCATCCGGCGTGGTGTGGGTGGCCTCGAACCACAGCGTGGTGAACATGCCGGGCACCACGTCGCGCTTCACGCGGAACGCGGGCACGAAGAAGCTGTGCAGCACGTCGGCCGACGACATGGTCATGCGCACCGGCTGGTTGACCGGCACAGTCAGGGAGTTCGACTCCTGCGCGCCGCTCGGCATGTGCGTGAAGTCCCACGTCCACTGCTTGCCGGTCACGTGGATCTCGAGCGAGTTCGACGGCGCCACGGCACCGAAGATGTAGCCCTGCCATCCCGCGTGGAAGAGGTAGACCAGCAGGAACACCGGCGCGACGGTCCATGCGACCTCGAGCACGTTGTTGTGTCCCGTGGGCTGCGCCTTCACGCCCGGCTTGCGCCGGTACTTGATGACGTAGAACACCATCGTGCCCACGATCAGCACGAACGAGATCACGCTGATGTAGTAGATGAAGTAGTACAGCGAATCGACCTGCGGAGCGAGGGTCGACATCTGCGGCGGTAGTTGTTCGCTCGCCTGGGGGTTCATGACGTTCGCACCTGGTTGGGCTGGGCGTCGAGTGCAATGCGGACAGCCTTGATGTCCTGGTCTCCCGACCGCACTGACTCGGAGGTGGCACGGCGACGCTCTCGCCGCCAGAAGAAGATGAGGAAGCCGCCGAGCACGAACACCGTGATGAGACCGCCCAGCTTCATGACGTTCATGGCCATCACCGTGTAGGTGTTGGCCCGCGCGTCATAGGCGTAGCAGTACATGAGGAAGTGCTCGGAGGTGGAGATCGACCGCCCCTCGGACGCTTCGAGAAGCGCCAAGCGGAAGTCGTTGGGGTTGAATTCGAGGCCGTAGAGGTAGCGCGCGAAGCGCCCCTCGGGGGTCAGGAACATGATGGCCGCGGGGTGGGCGTACTGTTCCTGGTTGGCGTTGTAGAAGTAGTGGTAACCGGCCGCCTCGGTGGCCGCCGTGATGGCGTCCTGGTCACCGACCAGGAAGTGCCAGCCGTGCGCCGCCGAGGGCTTGCCCAGCGTCTCGAGGAGCGCCGCGCGCTTGCGGGCCGCCTGCTCCACCGTGTCATCGGGGTCGATGCTGATGGTGACGGCCGTGTACTCCACACCCGGCGACCACTCCGCCTGCGCGATGCCGCGGGACGTAGCGTCCAGCACCATGGAGCAGAGCGTGGGGCAGGTGTGGTAGGCGAAGGTCAGCAAGACCGGCTTGCCGGCCTGGAAGTAGTCACGCAGACGCACCTTGCGCCCGGTGTGGTCCGTGAACTCGAGGTCCAGCGGGAACGGCTGATCCAGCTGCTCGTCGACGCGGATGCGCTCGAGGCCGGGCGCCGCCACCGAAGGACGGGCCCCGTTCTCGTTGGGCAGCCACTCCTGCGCCGACGCCCCGCCCGGCGTGAGCCAGGCCCCGCACGAGGCCAACGCCAGCGCGCACACGGCGAAGGCCGTGTGGCGAAGTGCGCGGGTCGTGTGGAGCGAGGTGGTCATGGTCGGTGG
>CAZEAA010000566.1:2606-3393 GCA_964510015.1 uncultured Sandaracinaceae bacterium | reverse complement strand
GAGCGACCCGAGCCGCTGCCGCCGCTGGCGCGAAAGGTGACGGCCGGGGTGGCACGCCAGACGCTGGCGCTGCCGCGCGCGGGCAGCCTCTCCTACTACCTGGAGGTGCCGGCCGGTGCCTCGCTGGTGCTGGGTGCGGCGCGCGCCGACGCCTCCGAGGGCGAGCGCAGCGCGGAGGTCCGTGTGACCGCCGACGGGGCCGAGCCGCAGGTGCTGGCGACGCTGCCGCTGCGTGACCGCTTCGTGGACCAAGCGCTGAGCCTCGCGGACTTCGCAGGCAAGCACGTGCGCGTGGAGCTGCGCGGGGTGGGCGGCGCGGTGGCGTTCAGTGACGTCCGCGTGGTGGTGCCCGCGCCGGCGGTGGAGCCGCTGGCTCACGACGCGCGCAACGTCATCGTGCTCACGGTGGACACGCTGCGCGCCAGCAAGCTGCGGCCGTACAACCCGCGGACCCGCGTGCGCACGCCGGCGCTGGACGCCTTCGCCGCGAGCGGCACCACGTTCGATCGCGCGCAGAGCCCGGAGAACTGGACCAAGCCTTCGGTGGCCAGCATCTTGACCTCCCTCTACCCCGCCACGCACAACGCCAAGTACGACACGTCCACGTTGCCGCCTGGCGCGCTGCTGGTGAGCGAGGTGCTGGAGCAAGCGGGCTTCGCCACGGCGCAGTTCTCGGCCAACGGCTACGTGTCCGACCGCTTCGGCTTCGCGCAGGGCTTCAACACCCACGTGAACTACATCCGCGAGACGCGCAGCACCGAGGCCGAGACGGTGTTCCGCGAGGCGG
>CAZEAA010000566.1:0-2596 GCA_964510015.1 uncultured Sandaracinaceae bacterium | reverse complement strand
CGAGCAGCAGGTCACTCGGCAGCGCGCCGCCGAAGCTGCGGGCGAGCCGGTGCCGCGCTTCTTCACGTACATCCAGACCATCGACCCACACGTCCCGTACGACCCGCCCACGAGCTTCCTCGACATGTACTTCGAGGGTCCCTACACGGGGCAGGTGCGCAACCGCATGACCGGCGACCTGCTCGGCCGGGCCAAGGAGAACCCGCCGCGCGTGGTGTTCACCGAAGAGGACCAGCGGCGCCTCGAGGCGCTGCACGACGCGGAGATCAGCTACCACGACCACCACCTGGCCCGCTTCATCGCGCGCATCGAGCAGCTGGGGCTGAACGCCAACACGCTCTTCGTGATCACGTCGGACCACGGCGAAGAGTTCAACGAACACGGCAGCTGGGGCCACGGGCACTCCGTGTACCAAGAGCTGCTGCACGTGCCGCTGATGATCCGCTGGCCCGGCGTGGCGACCCCCGGCCAGCGCGTGCCCGACGTGGTCACCACCATGGACATCGCGCCCACCTTGCTAGAGGCGCTGGGCATGGCGTCGCCCCCCGACTTCGAGGGGCGCTCGCTCTTGGGCTACCTGCGCGGCACGCCGCCTCCCGGTCCCCACGTGGCGTTCAGCGACTATCAGGAGACGCGACGCGTGATCCGCAGCGGGGACGCGAAGCTCATCCTGCGCAGCAACGGCACCATGGTGATGTTCGACCTGGCGACCGACCCCGGTGAGCGCCGCGAGCTCGACGGCAGCAGCATGCCAATCGCGCTGCGGACGATGCGCATTCTGTCGGGTGTGTTCCTGGGGGCTGCCGACCGGCGCGGCTGGATCCTGGGTCGCTCGGGGCAGGCGCGCACGCTGCGGGGGAACGTGACCATGACGCGCGAGCTGTGCTTGCAGCTGAGGGCGCTGGGGTATTTCGTGGGCGACTGCGACGCGTTCCCGAGTGAGAGCGCGCGGCGGTGAGCGTGTCAGGGACTCCGGACGAGCGACGCGCCGGCTCTTCCCGCATTCAACTGCCGACAAAGTCGACAGAATGGCGGCAGGAGCTACCAGCCTGCTGGGACATAGTCCAGTCGAATCCAAAAATTGCCATTGTACGTTGACACGTAAAGCGACGTGGTGCCGATTCGCACTGTTGATGTGCGCGATTCACCACCATTGGTGGGAATATACCTATTGCGAAGCACCTCGAATGACTGAAGTGCACGGTCTATACGTTGAATGTCAACTGATGATCGATTCCCCAATACGCAGCTCAGCGCTGGTTGCCATGCCTGAGGCAGTCGTCCAGAAACTTTCACTGTCGTAAGTATCGAATTGGTGAAGCCGAAGAGCATTGATGGATCATTGTCTGCGATTCCTCCCCACATGAACCTGGCTTGATGGTTCTCGTATGGGCCCAAGTCCCTCGCCGAAGACAACTCTTGAATCTGACTCATGTTGCTCGTACCGAGTACAACGTTGAACGGCAGGTGCTCAACCGCCCACCGAAATGCCGAAGATGTGTCGTCTTCGCAAGAAGGGACGCTAGCTGTCGGGGATGTCGTGGCGCTCCCATTCTGACCACCCGTCCCCTGAGCAAGCGCGCTACTCGCTGAAATCAAGACGAACATCAGCGCCACGTGCCTAGTTCGCAGCTTGTTCATTCGTGCGTTTACTGGTGAGCATTTCACGGTGTTTCTCATTTCGGTTGTGTATCAACGCATCGCGATCAGAGGGCGCAACATGCGAACCCGATCCCGTTCATGGCTGTGTCATCACCGTTTCCCTGAGGTGGCTCGAGCTGAATCGAGAGTCCACAGACCGCAGTTCCCGCGGGGCAAGAGTCTCCCCTCTCGCCCGTTGCCCACGGCCCTGAGCCTGGAGCTTCGATGTCCGTTCCATCGAGGCAAGCCGCGCGGACCCAATTGCCACCGGTGTCATCACCACGTCCTCTTCGCTGTTCGAGTCCGATTCGGAACCCGGTAATTGGTCCGCGGTCACAGGTTCGCGCTGGAAACCACTCGCCGAAGTGACCGATCTCCGAGGTCACGACCTGTTGGGAGGCACGTTCATAGTCGGCACACGTGATCCTCACCGAGTTGAGAGCGGTGTCGTCACCGTCATGCCGTCTTGGCTCCACTCGCTGCGCATAGCCAATGGCGAATTGCCCAGCGGGACACATCACCATCGGCGTGAAGCGACCCCAGTTTCCGGTGACGTGGCGTTCGGCGACGAAGTCGGTGCGATCGCCACGAACCGTCTGGGCCAGCGGGACGTCGAACGCGTTCGCCTCGGGGTTGCTTTGGGCGATGTTGCTCGCAGTCGACACACAGCCGTCGAACGCTGCTTCGGGGCGGAAGCACGACGCCAGCCCCCTGTACAATCCGCGCAGGCGCTCGCGGACCTCACCCACAGCCTGGGTGGCGCGGTTACGAATGGCTGCAGGCGCTCCGTAGAACTGGCGACCCTCGAGTTCTTCGAACCGCTTCGTGAGAGATTCGAGGCGAATGATCTCAGCGGTGATCCGACGCCGCGAGTCGAGAACCGGCTCCGGCGTGTCTCGGTGGCTCGTGACGCCCAAGACAGACCACGGCGTCACGGTGTATGTCAGGTCAGCGG
>CAZEAA010000565.1:0-3417 GCA_964510015.1 uncultured Sandaracinaceae bacterium | reverse complement strand
ACGCGCCGCAGGATCCCCCGCGTGAACGTGGACGCCTCGCTCACCCCGAGTGCGTGCGCGACCCCCAGGTAGGCCAGACCCCCGAGCACGAGCGCCAACATCAACAGCCCCAGCTGGGCGGGCGCCATCGCCTCGGTGAGCCACGGACGCCACGCCGTCAGCCCGAACAGCACGCCGCCCATCACCGCGCTGGCGACACCCATGCGCAGGCTCGCGCCCACCACGCTGCCGAGGCCCAGCGGTCCCGTGCGCCTGCGCAGCAGCACCAGCAGCACCACCAGCTGCGCCACGCCCGCGAGCGACGTGGCCAGCGTGAGCCCGGCGTGGCGCATGGTGTCCATCAACAGCCAGCTCACCGAAGCGAAGACCACCAGGTTCATGAGGCTGGCCACCACTTGGGTGCGCGTGTCGTTGTGCGCGTGGAACATGGGCACCACGGTGCGCACGGCGGCGATGGCCCAGATGCCGGCGGCCAGGAAGACCAGCGCGTACGCCGTCTCCTGCACGTCGGTGGCCGAGAACTCGCCGCGCCCGAAGAGCACGGCCACGATGGGCAGCGCCAGCACGGCGAGCGCCACGGTGGAGGGGATGGCCACGAACAGCGTCATGCGCAGCGTGGCGCGGAACAGCGCGAGGCCTTCTTCGCGGTCGCCGCGCGCCACGATCTCGCTGAGCGAAGGCAGCGCCGCCGACGCGATGGCCAGCGCGAACATACCCTGCGGGATCTCCACCAGGCGCTGCGCGTACCACAGCCAGCTCACGGGCCCACGGCCCAGGTGGCTCGCGAACTGGCGCGAGAAGATCAGGTTCAGCTGATACACCCCGAGCGACAGCAAGAGCGGCAGCAAGAGGCGCATGGCCTTCTTCACGTACGGGTCCTGCAGGCTGCCGGGCGCCGTGAGCACGAAGCCAAGGCGCCGCAGCGCGGGCCACTGCGCGATGACCTGCAGCACGCCGCCCACCAGCACGCCGCCCGCGAGCGCGTACCAGGTGGGCAGCGCGAGCGCCTCGAGGACCGGTACCGCCAGCCAGCAGGCGAGCACCAGCGCCACGTTGAGCAGCGCGGGCGAGAGGGCCGGCGCCGTGAACGACTTGCGCGAGTGAAGCGCGGCCGTGACCAGCGCGGCCACGCCCATGAACAAGATGTAGGGGAAGACCCAGCGGGTCATCTGCACGGTCAGGTCGAAGCGCTCGGGGTCGAAGCCCGACGCGTAGGCCAGCACCACCGGGCCCGCGAACACGATGCCCAGCAGAGTGACCGCGCAGAGGATGGGCACCATCACGCGCACCAGGCCGCCGAACACGGTGGCCGCGCGCTCGTTGCCTTCCTTCTCGCGCGCCTCGGTGAGCACGGGCACGAACGCCCCCGACGCCGCGCCCTCGCCGAACAGCACGCGCAGCGCGTTGGGGATGGTGAACGCCATGAAGAAGGCGTCGGTCAGCCCCACGGCGAAGGTGGCCGCGATGACCACGTCGCGCACGGCGCCGAGGAAGCGGGACACCAGGATGCCCACGCCCACCAGGCCTGCGCGCCGCGCGACGGCGCTGGATTCTTGTTCCGTCAAGCGGCGGGCAGGCGCTCGATCAGCGCGTCGACGAAGCCGAGGGTGTTGAGCGGGCCACCCAGGTCACCCGTCTTCTGACCGTCGGCGAGGGCCTGGTTGTAGGCCGTCTTGATGCGCTCGGAGGCCTTGGCGCAGGCGCTGTCGCGGCGCGACTCGGCCAAGTGGTTGAGCATCATGACGCCGCTCATGATGAAGGCGAGCGGGTTGGCGATGCCCTTGCCCGCGATGTCCGGCGCCGAGCCGTGCACCGCCTCGAAGACCGCGCCGCTGGTGCCGAAGTTGGCGCCCGGCACCACGCCGAGGCCACCGACCAAGCCCGCGCACAGGTCGCTGATCACGTCGCCGTAGAGGTTCTCCATCAGCAGCACGTCGAAGCGCGTGGGGTCCTGCACCAGCTTCATGCAGCCCGCGTCGATGATCACCTCTTCGTACTCCACGTCCGTGTAGCCACCCTGCTCTCGGGCCTCGCGCGCACAGCGCAGGAAGAGCCCGTCGCTCAGCTTCATGATGTTGGCCTTGTGCATGACCGTGACCTTCTTGCGGCCACGCTCGCGCGCGTAGGCGAAGCCGTAGTCGGCGATGCGGCGGCAGGCCTTCTCGGTGGCCACCTTGAGCGACGTGACCACGCCCTCGGTCACCACGTTCTCGATGCCGCTGTAGAGGCCCTCGGTGTTCTCGCGCAGCACCACCAGGTCCACGTCGCTGAAGCGCGTGGGCACGCCGTTCAGGCTGCGGATGGGACGCACGGCCGCGTAGAGATCCAGCTGCTTGCGCAGCGCCACGTTCACCGACGTGAAGCCCTTGCCCACCGGCGTGGTGCAGGGCCCCTTGAGCGCCACGCGGTGCGTGCGAATCGCCTCCGTGGTGGTGGCGGGGAGCACCTCGCCGCTCTCGGCCAGCGCGGTGATGCCGGCGTGGTGCTGCTCGAACTGGATGGGCGCTTCGACGGCGGTGAAGAGCCGGGTCACGGCCTCGCTGACCTCGGGGCCAATACCATCACCAGGGATGAGAACGACGGTGTGCTGCTGAGTCATGGGGGTCTTTCGGGACGTCACGAGGGAGGGAGCGCTGTCAGCCTACTCCGCGAGAGGGGCCGAGGGAATTGCGACGACGCGAGCAGACGGCTACACAAGGGCATGACTTCCGCTGGAAACATCCCCGCTCACGACCGCGTGCTGCGCGCCATGACCGACGACGGCTCGTTTCGCCTCATGGCGGCGCGCGTGACCGACACCGTGCGCGGCGTGGTGGCCGCTCAGAAGCTCTCGGGCGAGGCGGCTCGTCAGCTGGGCCAGCTCGTGTGCGCGGCGGTGCTCTACCGCGAGACCATGGCCCCCACGCTGCGGGTGCAGATCGCGCTGCAGGGCGCGGACGGCAGCGGTCACCTGCTGGCGGACAGCAACCCCGAGGGCTGGTCGCGGGGCCTGTCGCACCGCACGGACGGCCAGCTGGTGAAGCTCGGCAGTGGCATGCTCCAGATGATCCGCAGCCTGCCCAGCGGGGACCTGCACCGCGGCGTGGTGCAGATGCCGGAGAGCGGCGACATCTCCGAGGGGGTCATGAGCTACATGCAGTCCTCCGAGCAGATCGCGACGATGGTGGCCGTGGACGTGACGCTGGGCGACGACGGACAGGTGGCCGCGGCCGGTGGCTACCTCGTGCAGATCCTCCCGGAATACAAGGAGCGCGAGGGCGCGATGGCGGTGATGACGCTGCGGCTCGAGGACTTCCAGGACATCCAGGCCCGGCTGACCCAGCACGATGCGTCTCCCGACCACCTGGTGGAGGAGATCTTCTACGGGATGGACTACACGCTGCTGGGAGACTCGCCGCTGCGCTTCGGGTGCAACTG
>CAZEAA010000564.1:0-3427 GCA_964510015.1 uncultured Sandaracinaceae bacterium | reverse complement strand
GCGCGTGTTGGCGTGGCCGCAGCGTGGACCGTCGGGGCGCGCCACGCAGACGTACACGTCGGACGAGTAGGACCCGTCGCGCTCGCAGATGCCCATGTCCTCGTCGTTCTCGTGCTGGTCCAGCTGGAGCACCAAGACGGGCTCCGCCGCAGCCACCCACTCCCAGCGCACGACGCCCGCTTCGTGCGAGATGCCGCCCATCCCGGTGAGCACGCGCTCGTGGATCTCCCCGAAGAGCGAGCGCGAGCCCTCTGCGACGTGCAGGTACGTCACGCTGCCGGCACCGTAGGAGGTGCGCACGTCGAGGCGGACCACGTGCGTGGCCAGCGGCCCGGCGGGACCCGCGAGCACCAGGGCGTCGCCGATCGCCAGGTCCGCGTCGCCGCAGCGCCCGTTGTGCCGCGCCTCGGCGGTGGCGCAGAAGGCGGCGCGGGCGCGCTCCACGAGCCCCCTTGCCGCCGGGTCGGTGGCCAGGTCCAGCTCCGCATCGCCGAACGCGTCCTGCTCGATGGCCTCGAGATCGCGGTCGTCGTGCAACCGGTGGGGCCGCTCGTCCTGCGCCCCGCTCGGGTGCGCGAGCAGCAGCCCAACGCACACCCACACCAAGGCGAGGCGCGCGGCCACGCGAAGGACACGACCACCAGCTGCACGACACGTCATGACAGGCCGAAAGGATGCCAGGCCCAGCCAACACCGGCCTCCCGCATTTCACCGGCCCGCGTAGAATCGGCGGCCATGTCCCTGGCTGCGTCCATCGCCCGCAACAAGCGCAAGACCGCCATCCTCACGCTGTACGCGCTGGCCACAGTGCTGCTGCTCGCCTGGCGCTTCCAGCACTACGCCCACGCGCCGTCCGTGCTGGTGCCCATCGCGCGGGCCTCGGCGGCGGGCATCTACTTCAACTTCGCGCTGGTGCTGCTGCCGCTGCTGCGCTTCTTGTTCTCGCGGCGCAGCCTCTCGTTCCTGCGCGTGGTCTTCCCCCTCCACCAGGCGCTCGAGGCGCACGCCATCGCGGGGGTGGCGGTGCTCGGCTTCTCGGTGGTGCACACGCTCGCGTACATCGGGCTCACGTTCACCCACCCTGCGCTCGTGGCGTCGTTCGGCTGGGTGGCCCTCGCCACGGGCGTGCTGCTGGTGCTCCTGCTGGGGGCCCTCGCCTGGGGCGCTTGGCAGCGCACGCGCGGGCGCTACGACGCCTTCTACTACACGCACTTCCTCACCATCCCCATCGCCATCGCCGCCACGTTCCACGCGCCGTGGTTCGTGCAGGTGGCCTCCGTGCCGCTGCTGCTCTTCCTGGGCGACCGCTTCGTGCGCCTGCGCTTCATGGCCGAGCCCGCCATCGTGGAGAGCCTCCATGACGACGGCCGCGACATCGACCTGGTGCTGCGCCGCCCGCTGAACTTCACCTACCAGGCCGGCGACTACGCCTTCCTGTGCGTGCCCTCCCTCTCGCGCCTCGAGTGGCACCCCTTCTCGCTGATCAACGCCACCTCCGACACCGGCAGCCTCGCCTTCCGCATCCGCAAGAGCGGCAACTGGACGCAGGCCCTCGCCAAGCTGAGCGTGGGCACGCCGGTGTACGTGGACGGGCCCCTCGCGAGCCCGTGCCGCGAGATGCACGACTGCGAGCGCATGGTGCTGGTGGCGGCGGGGATCGGGATCACGCCGTTCGTGTCGTTCCTGGAAGAAGTGCGCACCTCGGGGGTGTGCCCCTTCGAGCGTATGCACGTGTACTGGCTGGAGCGCGACGAGGTGTCGTTCGGGCGGTTCATGCCGCTGCTGGAAGAGCTCGAGGGCACGCTGGGCGGGAAGCTGAGCGTGGAGCTGATCGTGCGGCCGCCCGCGATGCCTGGTGCGAGCAACACAGCTGGTACCGCGAGCCCCATCGGCCGCCTGGTGTCCGTGCGCGACGTGGACTGGGACCAAGAACTCGTGCGCGTGCGCGAGCGGGGCCTCGAAGGCGCCACGTTGTTCTTCTGCGGGCCCCCGAGCCTGTCCAAGGTGCTGGCGCGGAGCACCCGCGTGGCTGGTCTTCACTTCCGCACCGAGAGCTTCTGAGACGCGAATCTCACTCGAGTCGCCTTGAAAACAAGGGCAATTGGCACCCCGAGTTGAAACCCGGGGCAGCATCCCAGGCCCTGTCAGGAGCGGAAGTCCTCCCCCTGCGGGCGAGGACTGCGTGGCTGGCAAGACCCGCCGCGTCCTACCGATGGTCGCCGGAGCGCTGGAGCTTGGACCCGAGAGGCCGCTGGTCTTCGTGAACACAGTCCTCCTCCGAAGGGGGAGGACTTCCGCATGCGTCCAGGCCTGGGATGCTGCCCCGGACCTCGGTCACCTCGGTCCGGGGTGCCCAGTGTGCCTTGAATCGAGCTTGCAAGAAGGAGGAGTCATCCATCGGAGCCCATCACCAGCTCGCGCGAAGCTCGGGGAGCAGCGCGTCCAGCTGCTCGAACGTCTCGCAGATCCCACCCGTGCTGCCGGAGGCGATGGCCTCGTCGAGGGCTTCCTTCGATGGGTAGAGGTCATGGATCACCACCCGCGTCTTCCCGTCCCGCTCCTCGAAGGTCGCCGTGGTGACCTGGCCGTTCTCGCCGGCTTCTTCGTTGGTCCACACGAGGCGCGACGGGGGCACGACCTCCAGGTACCGACCGAAGAACGCCATCGGCTGCTCCGCTTCGGCGTGACCGAACACGAAGCGATAGGTGCCACCCACTCGCACGTCCGCCTCGCACGAGACGAAGTACACGCCATAGGACGTGGGCGCCCACCAGCGTCGCAAGAGCTCGGGCTTGGTCCACACGTCGAACACGATTCGCGCAGGAGCATCCACCGTGCGGGTGACGACCATCTCGCGGTCGGACGTCCGCTCCGACGTGGTGGCGTACTTCGCGGGGCTACTTTCGTTGTTGCCGTTCATTGAGCTTCTCCTTCGCTTTCTCTTGCGCTTTCAGCTCTGCCACGACCGTATCGAGCGCATCGAAGCGGGCGGCCCACAGCGCGCGGTGCCGCTCGATCCACGCCGTCTCTTGCTCCAGCGGGAGGGGCCCCAACCGGCACGTCCGCACGCGCCCCACCTTCTCGGTGGTGACGAGCCCCGCCTGCTCCAGCACACCCACGTGCTTCTTCATGCCCGTGAGGGTCATGTCGAACCTGACGGCCAGCTCCGTGATGGAAGCGTCCCCGCGCACGAGCTGCTCGAGGATGCCGCGCCGGATGTGATCCGAGAGCGCGGCAAACGAGGCGTCGAGGCGAGCGGAACTAAACTGAACCATCTGGTTCAGTGTTTATCGTGAACCGGGGCGAGGCGCAAGGGGCTCGTTCGGGGTCACTCGTCCCGGTGCTCCGAGCAGCGTGGTCGAGGGCGGTGAGGTTCCACGGAGTTGCGCCCCACCGAGGGCCAACACGCGTACCATCCAAGCCGCCA
>CAZEAA010000563.1:0-3472 GCA_964510015.1 uncultured Sandaracinaceae bacterium | reverse complement strand
AGCCTCCTCCGTGCGCGCAGCCCGTCCCTTGCGGCGAGCAGCACGCGCGTGCTGGCCGCCTGGGTGGCGGGGCCCTTCATCGACTCGTGCGGCGTCGTCAGCGCGGCGGCGCCGGTGTTGGTCAACGGCGCCAGCTTCAACGCGAACACACGCGCGCTCACGCCCGCCAGCAGCGCGGCGCTCGCGCTCGGCGTCACCCACGACGCTGCGGCGCCGGCGGTGGTGCGAGTCGGCGCGGACCGCTTCGTGGTGGCGCACGCCGACGGATCGGAGCTCGCGCTGTCGCTCGTGGCCGTGGCCAGCGATGGGAGCGTCACGTTGCTGGACACGGCTTCGCACGACCTCGGTGGCCTCTACGCGGGCGACGTCACCCTCGCGTCCGTGGACGCGGGCCAGCTGCTGGTGGCCTACCGGCTCGGGTGCGGCACGCAGGCGCGCGTGATGGTGGCGCGTGCGACGCTGGACGTCACCGCCGGCACCCTCGGGGACACCCTCGGCACCGCCCACGCCGTGGACACCGGGACGCGCGCGCAGCGCAGGCCGAGCATCGCCGTGCGCGAGTTCCCCGCGGGCGCGACCATCGCGTGGGAGACCGTCGACAGCATCCGCGCGCGGCAGCTCGACGTCACGGGCCAGCCCATCGGCACGTCGTTCGCCGCCTACACGGTCGCCGGAACGCTCGGTGCAGGGCACTTCCTGCACGCGCTCCCGGACTCGCCGGCGTTCGGGCTCGTGGTCAGCCACACGTCCGAAGCAGGGGCCACTGCGCTCGCCAGCGTCGAGCTGGGCTGCGCCCTGTAGCGCGAGGCGCGCGAGAATCTGCGGACGCCCCGCGCGCCATGTATGGTGCAGACCCCATGTCGAGCGTCTCCGAGTCCACGCCCGCCGATCGCCGCCGCATCCTGTTCGCGAGCCTGATCGGCACCACCATCGAGTTCTTCGACTTCTACATCTACGCCACCGCGGCGGTGCTGGTCTTCCCGCGCCTGTTCTTCCCGGAGGGCGACCCGGCCACGGCCACGCTCTCGTCGCTGGCCACCTTCGCGCTCGCCTTCTTCGCGCGGCCGGTGGGGTCCGCGGTGTTCGGTCACTACGGCGATCGCGTGGGGCGCAAGGCCACGCTGGTCGCGGCGCTGCTCACCATGGGCCTCTCCACCGTCTTGATCGGCGCGCTGCCCACCTACGACAGCATCGGCATCGTGGCGCCCGGCTTGCTCGCGCTGTGCCGCTTGGGGCAGGGGCTCGGCCTCGGCGGCGAGTGGGGCGGCGCGGTGCTGCTGGCCACGGAGAACGCCCCACCGGGCAAGCGTGCTTGGTACGGCATGTTCCCGCAGCTGGGGGCGCCCATCGGCTTCTTGTGCTCCACCGGCATCTTCCTCTTGCTCGGTTCTCAGCTCAGCGAAGCGCAGTTCTTCTCGTTCGGCTGGCGCATCCCGTTCCTGGCCAGCTCGCTCTTGGTGTTCGTGGGCTTGTGGGTGCGGCTCAACATCAAGGAGACCCCCGCGTTCCAGCAGGCCATCGACAACCACGAGCGCGAGAAGCTGCCCATGGGCGTGGTGCTCGTGAAGCACACGCGCGCGCTGGTCGTGGGCACCTTTGGGGCCATGGCCACCTTCGTGCTGTTCTACCTCATGACGGTCTTCACGCTGAGCTGGGCCACCAGCGCGTTGGGCTACGCGCGCCAGGACTTCCTGGTCATGCAGATCATCGGCGTGCTCTTCTTCGCGCTGACCATCCCCGTGGCGGCCCAGGCCGCGGACCGCGTGGGCCACCGGCCGACGTTGATCGTGGTGTAGGTGGCGATCGTCGCCTTCGGGCTCACGTTCCAGCCGCTGTTCGGCTCGGAGAGCCACGCGCTGGTGCAGGGGTTCCTGTGCCTGGGGCTCGGGCTGATGGGGCTGACGTATGGGCCGATCGGAACGGCGCTGGCGGAGCTGTTCCCGACGGCCGTGCGCTACACCGGGGCGTCGCTGACGTTCAACCTGGCGGGGATCTTTGGGGCTTCGTTGGCGCCTTACATTGCGACGCGGTTGGCCACGGACTTTGGGTTGGCCTATGTGGGGTACTACATGTCCGCGGCGGGGGCGGTGACGTTGCTGGCGTTGGTGGTGGGGCCGAGGCGGGGGTAGCGCACTGATCGCCTCACTGCCCTCGATCACGACTACGTTGACGTAGTCGTAGGCGTTGACGTGGTCGTAGGCGTCAACGTGCTCGTTGACCTGCTCGTGCTCGTGCTCGTGACCGCACTCGTCGTCGCCACCAGTGCGCGGTCGCCGTGTCACAGCGATCGCGACCAGCTCATCGGGTCTGACTTTCCGCGGGGAATGGCCGTGTCCTCGTCGCCATCGGACACGAGCACGAGCACGAGCACGTCAACGAGCACGCGTACGTTGACGACCACGACTACGTGGACCGGATCCTGGCTGGTGACCCAATTGCAAAACCCCAGGCCTCGCAGCCCGGGGTTCTTCCTTCCAGCCTTCGCCTTCGGCTCAGTGCAGCGTGGCGATGAGCGGCGCGATGAGCAGCGAGACGACGCTCATGACCTTGATGAGGATGGCGACGCCGGGGCCGGAGGTGTCCTTGAAGGGGTCGCCGACGGTGTCGCCGATGACGGCGGCCTTGTGGGCGTCGGAGCGCTTCGGGTGGCCGGGCAGGCCGCCCTTCTCGATGTACTTCTTGGCGTTGTCCCAGGCGCCGCCCGCGTTGGCCATGAAGAGCGAGAGCGCGGCACCGACGGCCAGGGCGCCGGCGAGGGCACCCGCGAGGACGGCCGGGCCACCGACCAGGCCGATGAGCACCGGACCCACCACGGCCACGAGGCCGGGGAGGATCATCTGCGAGAGGGCCGCCGAGGTGGCGATGTCCACGATGGCGGCGGGCTCGGGCTCCGCCGTGCCTTCGCGCAGGCCGGGGATGGTGTCGAACTGACGCTTGATCTCCATCACGATGGAGCCGGCGGCCTTGCCCACGGCGAGCATGGTGGAGGCGCTGACGATGAACGGCATCATGGCGCCGATCAGGATGCCGATGAGGATGTTCGGGGTGTCGAGCGCGAGGTTCATGGGCCCGAGCTGCTCGCCGGCGGCGGCGGTCTGGTCGAACACGGCGCGCGCGTGGTTCACCTCGAGGCCGTAGGCCGAGAAGAGCGCCATCACGGTGAGCGTGGCCGACCCGATGGCGAAGCCCTTGCCGATGGCGGCGGTGGTGTTGCCCACGGCGTCGAGTTCGTCGGTGATCTCGCGCACGGCCGGCGGCAGACCCGCCATCTCGGCGATGCCGCCCGCGTTGTCGGAGATGGGGCCGTACGCGTCCACCGTCATGACGATGGCGGTGCCGCCCAGCATGCCCACGGCGGAGAGCGCGATGCCGTAGAGGCCGAGGTCACCCATGAAGAAGTTGGCGACGGCGGCGACACCGGCGACCAGGATCAAGCAGGTGGCCACCGACTCCATGCCCACGGCCATGCCGC
>CAZEAA010000562.1:0-3481 GCA_964510015.1 uncultured Sandaracinaceae bacterium | reverse complement strand
GGCAGAGGAAGACGTTGGCGGGCTTGATGTCCTGGTGCACCAGCCCGGCCTCGTGCGCCTCGGCGAGCGAGTCGCAGACCTGCGCCAGGATCGCGGCCACGCGCGCGGCCGGCTGGGCGCCGTCGTAGGCCACCAGCGACGCGAGGTCGAGTCCGTCCAGCAGCTCCATCACCAGGAAGTAGCGCCCGTCCTCGGCCACGCCGAAGTCGTGCACGGTGACGGTGTGAAGGCTGTGCAGGCTGGCCAGCCGCTGCGCCTCGTCGAAGAAGCGCTTGCGCCGCTCCTCCGCGCGCGCGTCCACGTCTCCGCTGCGGTCGTGCGGTTGGGTGGGCTCGCGCCACTTGATCAGCTTGAGGGCCGCGTCGCGCGCCAGCAGGGTGTGACGCGCGCGATAGACCTCGCCCATGGCCCCGGAGCCCAAGAGCGAGATCAGCTCGTAGCGGCCCAGCTGCTTCACCTGCTCACGGGCCGCGCGCGCCGCCCGCTCGGCCGCACGCCGCTTGCGCCGATGGTGGGCGAGGCTCGCCGAGATGGCGAACGCCAGCAGCAGCCCGAGCAACGTGAGGGCGCCCGTGGTGAGCGCGCCGCGCTGGGCTTGCTCGATGGCCGCGCGGTAGAGGTCGCTCTCCGGCACGGCGGTCAGCAGGAACACGCGCTGGCCGGAGAGGTTGGCCACCACTTGCGCGTCGTATCGAAACGCGTCGCCCGCGACCTCGAGCGACGCGGCGGTCCGCTCGTCGCCCGCGCCGAACAAGCCGCGCATGCCCACCACGACCGGGTCGTCGAGCGCCGCGAGCCGCGGGACCGGGCGCTCGCTCGGTGGAACGTCGGTGGCCACGTCCAGCGCGACCCCGTGAGCTGCCAGCACCACGCCCTGGGCGGTCACCACCAGCGTTCGGCTCCGCGCATAGAGCGGCGTGCCCAGCAGCCGGGTCAGCTCGTCCGTGTCGAAGTCCACGGTCAGCACCGCGAGCAAGGGCGCGCCGGGCTCGTCGCTCGCGAACACCGGCGCCGCGCGGGTGACGCCGGTGTGCCAGTCCGGAAGGAAGGTGTAGGGCTCGGTCCAGACACGCGCCCCCTCCCGCAGCGCCAAGCGATAGAACGGCCGCACGCGCGGGTCGTATGCCGAGGGGGCGCGCGAGGTCTCGTGCATGCGGCCGCGCGCGTCGAAGCCGTGGCGGCGCTCCACCCCGCGCGACGCAAGCTCCGCTGGGGACGCGCCGCCTTCGGGCAGCGACGCCACGGCGGTGATCTGCGCCTCGAATTCGTCGTCCTCGCCGCGCACCACACCCACGAACGTGCCATTGGGGTAGCTGACGCTCACCCACGTGACCCCGAGGCGACGCGTGGCGAGCGCGAGCAGGCGCGGCATCATCCCGAGGACGCGGTCCTCGTCGGGTGCCCCGCGCACCACGGCGCTCAGGTGGTCCAGCAGCGGGTCGGCGGCTCCGAAGGCCTGCTCGAAGGTGCCGAGGAGGTGGTCACGGCGCCCCTCGAGCCACGCGTCGGCGCGGTCGCGCCCGGCTTGCTTGAGCGTCACGTACGACGACGCCGTGGACAGCACGCCCACGGTGGCGACCAGCGCGACGACCAGCCCGGCCAAGAGCCCGGGGGAGCCCAGCGTGGTGCCCACGCGCGCCAGCACGCGCGTCCGTGACACCCCTCCGGTCCCGTCCGAGCTCAGCTGTCTGTGCACCCCGTGGTCCGTCACCGCCGGCGAGCGTAACGCGTTTCGCGCGAGCGAGGCATGTCTCCTACACTCGGCCGACATGACGTTCACGCTCCACCCCACCCTCGCCGCCGACAGCACCCCGGTCGTCTCTCTCGAGCTCTCGGACGTGCGCTTGATGCGCGACGCCCGTTACCCGTGGGTGCTCGTGATCCCGCGCGTCGCGAACGTGAAGGACGCCTATCAGCTGGACCCGGTACAGCAGCAGACGCTCACGCGCGAGTCGGCGCAGGTGAGCCGCGCGCTGATGGCGCTCTTCGCGCCGTTCAAGCTCAACGTGGCCGCGCTCGGCAACGTGGTGCCGCAGCTGCACCTGCATCACATCGCGCGCAGCCCGGGCGACCCGGCGTGGCCGCGGCCCGTGTGGGGTGTGGGCGAGCCCGTGCCCTACACCGACGAGCGGCTCGCGACCCGGGTGCAGCAGCTGCGCAACGTGCTGACCGTCAGCTGAACCCCGCGGTCAGCGTGTGAAATTGCTCACGGCCTGATACTCGGCGTGGCGCTCACCCAAGCGCCCGTGCACCCAGGCCTTCGACTTCGCGCGCGCGCGGCGGTCCGCCCACTCGTCCACCTGCGGCACGTTCCGCCGCAGCGTCTCGAACGCGTAGCGCGGCAGGAACTGCGCGGGCGGGTGCAGCGCCCACAGCCCGGGGCCACGCAGCTTGTAAGCGTAGTGCGACTGCGGCGGCAGGAACCACGCCGCGTAGCCGCGCTCGAGCCCGTGCTCCAGCTTCTTGATCAGCGCGTCGCGCTTGCTGTCCGTGGGCGTGGGCCGGAACGACGCGAGGTAGGACTCGGCCAGCAGGCGTCCGTCTTCGCCCGAGCGCCGCACGCCCTTGATCTCGCTCGCGTAGAGCAGGCCGATGCCCTCCTCGGGCGTGGCCGGATACCAGCGCGGCTGCACACCGAGCAGGTGCCCCACGTAGCGCCAGAACTGCAAGAGGGCCGAGATCTCCTCGCGCGGCACGCGGAAGCCGAGCAAGCGCATGCCGTAGCCCGGCGCCACGCTGCCGCCCATGAGCGTGAGCATCGCGTCGCCCTGCGAGATGGGCACGCCCCACGCCTCGAGGTCCCACTCGGGGTGCGCCATCAGGCGGCGCCGCACGAAGACGTGCATCAAGCGAACGCGCAGCGCCGTCTCGATGCCCTTGCCGCCCTTCCGCAGGCCACCCGGCTCCGACACGTCGATCCAGAACGCGGCCGTCTCGAGGAAGCGCCGGTTCGCGGACTCGCCATTGTAGGCGCCCGTGAACGACAGGGGCTTGGCCACCGAGTTCTCGCGGTAACCGTGCAGCGTGATCACCCCGGCGAAGCTGTAGACGTACGTGCTGAAGCGCCGGAACACCCGCGCCCCGAGCTCCACCTGCTCCCAGTCGAGCCAATCGGGCATCACCTCGATCTCGCTGAACAACCTTCGAAGCGAGGCCGGCGCGTTGGGCACGCTGTCCACCCCATGCGCCAGCGCTTGGTCCACCATCGCCCGCCCCGCGGCCTGCCCCTGCGTCAGGTAGACCTCGTCGATGAACGCCTCCGCCACCGGGTCCGCGTCGTAGTACGCCTCGGCATACTTCCGCACCACCTCGTCCGGCAGCCGCGGCTCCACCCCAAACACGGCCTTCAGCAGCTGCCGCAGCGCCTTCGCATAAGGCGTCTCCAGCTGCTCCCAATACCGAAACTCCGTGGGGATCCGAGGCGTGCTCATCCCGCCACTATGACCGCCTTCCAACTCGACCGCTGGTGAAAAGCGACCGG
>CAZEAA010000561.1:0-3492 GCA_964510015.1 uncultured Sandaracinaceae bacterium | reverse complement strand
GTGCAGGTCACGCCGTCACCCGTGGTGCCAGCGGGGCAGGCGCCGCACGTGCGGCCGAGGCTGGGCGGCGGCTGTTCGGTACACGTCACGCCCGTGAAGCACGGCATGCTGGTGCACGCGTTGGTGTCGGTGCAGGTGACGCCGTTGCCGGTGTAACCCGTCGGACAGGCGCCGCACGTGAAGCCGGTGCCCGGAGCGGGGACGTCCGTGCACGTCACGTTCGTGAAGCACGGGTTGCCCGCGCAGCCGTTGATGTCGGTGCAGGTGATGCCGTTACCCGTGGTGCCTGCGGGGCAAGCGCCACACGTGAAGCCCGTGCCCGGCGCCATGACGTCGGTGCACGTGACGCCCGCCGCGCAGGGGTTGCCCGCACAGCCGTTGATCTCGACGCAGTTGGGCGGGCTGCCAGTCGTGCCCGTGGGGCAGGACGTGCAGGTGAAGCCCGTGCCGGGAGCCGGAACGTCGTTGCAGGTCTGTCCGGCGGTGCACGGGTTGCCCGCGCAGCCGTTGGTGTCCGTGCAGGTCACACCGTCACCGCTGTAGCCCGCGGGACAGGCACCGCAGGTGCGGCCCAGGCTCGGGGGGGCGCTGTCGGTGCAGGTCACGCCCGCGAAGCACGGCATGGTCAAGCACGCGTTGATGTTGGTGCAGGTCACGCCGTCACCCATCGTGCCAGCGGGACACGCGCCACACACGAAGCCGCTGCCGGGCGCAGCGACATCGGTGCAGGTCACGCCGGCGGCGCAGGGGGTACCCGCGCAGCCGTTGATGTCGGTGCAGGTCGCGCCGTCACCGCTGGTGCCGGCCGGGCACGCACCGCAGGTGCGCCCGAGGCTCGGGGGCGGCTGGTCGGTGCACGCCACGCCCGCGAAGCACGGCATGGTGCTGCAAGCGTTGATGTTGGTGCAGGTCACGCCGTCACCCATCGTGCCGGTGGGGCACGACCCGCACGTGAAGCCGGTGCCCGGGGCAGCGACGTCGGTGCAGCTCACGCCCGCGAAGCAGGGCGCGCTCGCGCAGCCATCGATCTCGGTGCAGGTCACGCCGTCACCCATCGTGCCCGAGGGGCAGCCACCGCAGGTGAAGCCCGTGTTCGGCGCCGGCACGTCGTTGCACGTGACGCCTGCGGCGCAGGGGTCGCCGTCGCAGCCGTCGATGTCCGTGCAAGTCTCGCCGTCGCCCTCGGTGCCCGCCGGGCAGGCACCGCAGGTGAAGCCCGTGCCCGGCGCGGCGACATCGGTGCACACCACGTTCGTCGCGCACGGGTCACCGGCGCAGCCGTCGACGTCCGTGCAGGTGACGCCATCGCCCTCGGTGCCCGCCGGGCACGCGCCACAGGTGAAGCCCAGGCTCGGAGCGGCCTCGTCGGTGCACGTCACGCCAGTGGCGCAGGGGTTGGCCGCGCAGGCGTCCGTGTCCGTGCAGCTCTCCGCGTTGGGACCCGAGAAGCCCGGCGCGCAGTTGCACACGAGGCCCGCGCCGACGACCGCCGGCTCGCACACGGCGTTGGCCGAACAGAGCGGGGAGCACTCGGTCTGCACGCAGGTCTCGCCGTCACCTTCGAAGCCGTCGTTGCAGACGCAGGTGCCGGTGGCGGAGCCATCGAGGCTCAAGCACTGCGCGTCCCCCGAGCAGGTCGCAGCGCAGGTGATCAACGTGCAGACACCGTCCACGTCGGCGAAGCCCGCATTGCAGATGCACTCTCCGGTGCCGTCCGTCTGCTCGACGCACATGCTGTTGCGGCGGCAGGTGCCGCACAGCTCGTCGAGGACGCACGAGACGCCGTCGCCCGAGTAGCCGTCGTTGCAGTCGCACGCTGCGTTCGTGGGGGTGACGATGCAGGTCGCGTTGACGCTGCACGTCGCGCAGATCGCGGGACCTTGGTCGACGCCGCCCCCCTGGTCCACATCGACCCCCAGGTCCACGGTGATGTTCGCACTATCACCGCAACCGCCTATCGTGAAGACGCTCGCCAATATCGCGATTGCGCCGGTTAGTCTGATTCTAGACATGATCACACACCCTTCGTACGTGCTGTTCGACTTCCGCAGTCGGTCGTCCAAACCGACTGAGCCACGTATACAGGAGTGTTTCTAGAAATTACACAGGCGGAAAATCTATGTTTGGCACCCAGTGCCAGTCATTTCCTACGCCACCGTAGTGTTCTGCTGACAATGGTAGAATCGGTTAGTTTCAGCCGATTTGGGCGAGCGCCTGGCTCAGATCCGCGATGAGATCGTCCGCCTCTTCGATGCCGACGGCGTAGCGAACGAGGCTGTCGCGGATCCCGACGGCCTCCCGTTGCTCGGTGCTGAGCTCGAAGTAGCTCATCAGCGCGGGTTGCTCGATGAGGCTCTCCACGCCGCCGAGGCTGGGGGCGATGCGCGGGATCTTGCACGCGTCGATGACGGCGCTCGTGCCCGCGAGGTCGGCCCGGAGGTCGAACGTGACCACGCCACCGAAGCCGGTCATCAGGCGCGAAGCGACCGCGTGATTCGGATGCGAGGGCAGGCCGGCGTACCAGACCTGACGCACCTGCGGCTGCTGCTCGAGCCACGCCGCGAGGCGCAGCGCCGTGGCGTTCTGCTGGGCGACGCGCAGCGCGAGCGTCTTCATGCCGCGGTGGATCAAGTAGGCCGCGTGCGGGTCGAGGTTGGCCCCGAAGACGTGGCGCTGATCGCGCACCAACGACACCAGCGCTTCACTGCCGGCCACCACACCACCGAGCACGTCGTTGTGCCCGGCGAGGTACTTGGTGGCCGAGTGCACCACGAGGTCGATGCCGTGCTCGCAGGGACGCAGGTTGATCGGCGTCGCGAACGTGGAGTCGATCATGGAGTAGATGCGCTGACGGTCTTTGCGGCGCGCGCGCACCAGCTCGGCGATGGCGTCCAGGTCGGGCACGTTCTGGTACGGATTGGTGGGCGCCTCCGAGATGACGAGGCGCGTCTCCGGACGAATCGCGTCGGCGAGCGCGGCGATGTCGGACGGCGGCACCAGCGTGGCCGTGACGCCGAACTTGCTGAGGAACTTGGTGACGAACTGCCGCGTGCGGCGGTAGCAGTCCGCGAAGAGGATGACGTGCGAGCCCTGCTCCACCACCGACAGGATGGTGAGCGTCACGGCGGCCATGCCACTCGCGAACGCGGCGGCGTCCTCCACGCCCTCGAGCGCGGCGACCTTCTTCTCCACCAGCGCCACGGTCGGGTTGCCGTAGCGCCCGTACTCCATGCGCTCGATGCGCCCCTCGAAGTAGTGAATGAGCTCCTCGGTGTTGGCGAAGGAGTACGTGGCGGTCTGCGCGATGGGCGCGGCCAGCGCGTCATACGGGTAGGAACGCGGCTCGCCACCGTGCACGGAGGTGGTCAGATGAGAGCGCTTCTTGGACTCGGACATGATCGCGCGAGCCTAGCAGCGTGCCCCCATGGAGGCACGCTGCCGCCCAACAGAAACCAGATCACCTCAGCGCTTGGAAAGGGCGCCGAACAATCG
>CAZEAA010000560.1:0-3500 GCA_964510015.1 uncultured Sandaracinaceae bacterium | reverse complement strand
GCGATTCCCGAGGCGGTCACCAGCGTGCGCGGGCTGCCCAGCGCATGGGGGGAGAGCACGTTCGAGCGCGACGCGACGGAGCGAATTGTCGCCGTCACGTTCGAGAAGGCCACCGCCTGAGCGACGGACGATCAGTTCTACCAGTTCGCGCTGCGCGTGGTCGCACCCGACGTGCCCTTCACCACGCTCTACTTCCCCGTCACCCAGACCTGCCGTGACACCGATGGGAACGAGACCGTTGTCGAGTGGGATGACGAGGGCGGACATGATGAGCCCAACGTCGAAAACCCCGCCGAGTCGACCATCATCTACCCCGAGCGCACGCTGGGCTGGAACCGCTACGACGCTCCTGCCGAGATTCACGACCTCGCCATCTTCGACGACGCTCGCATCGTGTGGGTTGGCACCGCCACGTACAGCGCCAATGCCGAGACCACCGCGCTCATCGAGAGCGACCCCGACGTCAGCGCGCTGACGGAGATTGAAGCTGCGGACGAGATCTGGGTGCTCTACCGATGAGGTCCATCATGCCGAGCACGACCTGGCCACGCCTGGCCCTGCTTGCGGGGCTGTGCGGAGTCCTCGCCAGCGGCTGCAACGACTCCGCCAACAACAACGGGCGCTGCGGCGACCTGCCTCGGCCGGGCGACCCCATCGCGAGCCCCGACGAGCCTGGCCGCGTGCCATGCGCGCTGCGCCCGCCGCACCTGCGCTGAACTTCGCTGTCGCTGAACGGCGACGGTGCGACACGTGCCTTTTAGTCTAGGACAAACGTCAGCAGGAAGTCCGGGTCCGGAGTCCATTGGAAATGTCGGGCCGATGTAGGTGCGGCTATGGACGTGGTCCGAAAGTGATGGTTGCCATCCCGGCCAAGCAGAGCGCAGCACCGATGAGATCCCAGCGATCGGGCGACTGCTTCTCCACGAGCCACCCCCACGCTACCGCGGCCGCGACGTACACACCGCCGTACGCTGCATACGCCCGGCCCGCGCTCGGGTGAAACGAGAGCAGCCACGCGAAGACGCCGAGCGCGACAGCCGCCCCCACGAGCAACAGATGAGAGCGGTCGCCACGCACCCAAAGCAACACGAGGTAGCAGCCGACGATCTCGGCGACCGCGGTGATGGCGAACAGCGGGACAATGGCAAGGGGATGCATCCGAGGAGAGAGTGTACCGAATGCTTCGTTTCATCCAAGTTCTACCGGCAGGTCGCCTTCGACCCCGCCGAAGATCGCGTCTGGCATGACGTAGACGTCGGTCCAGTCGAGCGCGATCGCCACACCGGCCGCGTGCGGGAAGGCCCCAGCAACCGCCCCGCTCTCGGGCGCCCACCACACCTCGGCCCCGAAGACGAGCGCACCGGGAGCACGCCAATCAATCGACCACTGCTGGCGGAGTTGCCACCCTACGTGGATCGATGGAGGGCACGGATAGAGCGAGCGAGGCCGCACCGCCGTGGACGGGCTCGCCGCCGGGTTTGATGGGAACACGCAGTCCGCGTCAGTTCCTGCGAAGCCGCGTTCGACGACGGCGGCTCCGAGAATACCGATTGACGCTCGGTATTTGTCCCGCTAGCTTCTCCACGTGCCTGCCAAGCCAGTACGCCCCCCTCTCCTCGGTGACCTGGAGTCGGCCGTGATGAACCAGCTGTGGACGTCCGGGGAGGGCGCCGCCAAGGAGGTGCACGCCGCGCTCGGCAAGCGACGTGGCATCACGCTCAACACCATCCAGTCCACGCTGAAGCGGCTCTTCGAAAAGCGCCTACTGGAGCGTGACAAGGTCAGTCACGCACACATCTACCGTGCGCGCATGAGCCGCGAGGAGTTTCACCGGGGGCTGCTTGGCGAGCTGGTCGGTGACCTGATGCACGGCCAGGCCGACGCCGTCGTGGCGGCCTTCGTGGACCTCACGGAGCGCGCCGGTCCCGAGCACTTGGCGCGCCTCGAAGCGATGGTCGCAGAGCGCCGCCGCGTCCTAGGAGACAGCCGCGAGTGAACCCGGTGGTCCAGAGCGCGCAGCTGTTCTTGCTGGCGGGCGTCGCCTTCCTGGGGTTGGGGGCCGTCGGCTCGGCTGGCGTCGTGGGGCTCGTTCGAAGCCAGCTGCCCAGCTGGGAGCCGCGTGCTCGCCATCACGCGATCGCTCTGCTCACGGCGCTGCCGGTGCTCACCGCGCTAGCGCTGCTGGTCGCGGTCAGCCTGCCATCGTTGTTGGCTCTGGGGATACCTGGGCTCGACCACTGCATGGCGCACGAAGACGCGCACACCCATCTCTGCTTCACGCACTTGCCGGTCGCCCCGGTGCACGCGGGCGTGACGCTCAGCCTTGCGCTGCTGCTGGGCGTTGGCGTGCTGCGTGCTTCGCTCGCGGCAAGGCGCGTGGCCCGAGCGCTCCGCGTTGTCGGGGTTCTCGCGAGGGTGGGTGAAGAGCAGCCGGAGCATGGCCTCACCATCGTCGACACGGCGCTGCCGCTGTGTCTGACCGCCGGGCTCCTGCGGCCTCGTGTGCTCATCTCTCGCAGCTTGCTGGCGTCGCTGCACAGCGACGAGCGGGCCGCGGTGCTCGCCCATGAGCGGGCGCACGTGCGGCGTCGCGACGCCCTCACAGGCAGCATCGTCCGCGCGCTGTCGGTGTTTCACTTCCCCTCGGTCGGCGCCTGGCTCGTGAGCGAACTCGACGTGGCTGCGGAGCAGGCGTGTGACGAGGAAGCTGCCACCGTGATGGATCGGGTGACGGTCGCCGCTGCCATCCTCACGGTCGAGCGCGCGGTCTCGACTTCCTTCATGGGAGCCCAGCCGTTCGGCCCCGTGGCGGTCGCGTTCGGAGCGCGTGCGGTCGAGCGTCGTGTCGAGGCACTCCTGGCCGAACCGCCGCGGCCAACCTCGCTGTGGGCGCTGTCGAGCGCTCTGGGCGTCGCGCTCGTGGCCGTGCTCGTCAACGCCACGGAGCTGCATCACGTGGCCGAGTTTCTGCTCTCCGTCGTCGCGCACTGAGGTGCCCCTGTCATGACCATCCTGAGCCGTCCGCCTGCGTCTAAAAAACCGACCACCTATCGGTTTCTCGTCGCCATCCTCTCGCTCGTTGCCGTGAGCAACGCCAGTGCACAGGAGAGCGACCCGCAGCACGCGTTGACGGAGCGCGTCGTCGTTGTTCGGGCGCTCGAGCGCGCTCCTCTGCGCGATGCCATCGAGGGTGATATGGCGGTCGAAGCGGGGCGCGCGCGCGCCGTGCGGGCCTATCCGAATCCCCAGATTGCGTATGTGCGTGAGCAGACCTTCGGTGCCTTCGGTACTGGAGAAGACTACCTGACGGTCGCGCAGACCATCGATCTCGGCAATCGGCGCGGCCTGCACGGGGAAGCGGGCGAGGCGCGTGCGCGCGCTGCCGAACAGGATGGCGAAGCATGGCAGCTGGCCATCGCTGCCGAGGTTCGCCTGCGCTTCTTCGATGTCGTGTACTACCAAGCGCGCGTCGTGGTGTTGGAGAGCTGGGTGGGGCACGT
>CAZEAA010000559.1:0-3511 GCA_964510015.1 uncultured Sandaracinaceae bacterium | reverse complement strand
TGAATATCCACTCACTGCGACGGCGGCGACTATATCACGGGGCCTTCGGAACAATCAACGCTTTCCTGGCAGCCCCAGCGCACGGGGCCTCACGAGGCCTCGCCGGCGGCCTCGCTGGCAGCGAGATCAGCGGCGTCCGGTTTGGAGAAAAGCCCTTCGACGAAGCTCTCTGCGTCGAACACGCGGAGGTCTTCCATGCGCTCGCCCACACCGACGAAGCGCACGGGGATATTGTGCTGGTCGACGATCCCCAGAACGACGCCACCCTTGGCGGTGCCATCCAGCTTGGTGAGCGCCACGCCGGTCACGGTCAGGGCCTCTCCGAACTGGTTGGCCTGCTGGAGCGCGTTCTGGCCCGTGGTGGCGTCCAGCACCAGGAGCACCTCGTCGGCGTTGCGACCCAGCGCCTTCTCGACGCTGCGCCCCACCTTCTTGATCTCCTCCATGAGCGGGGTCTTGGTGTGCAGGCGGCCGGCCGTGTCGCAGATCACCAAGTCGAAGCCTTCGTCCGCACCGCGCTTGATGGCGTCGAAGATCACCGCGCTCGGGTCGGCGCGGTCCTTCCCCTTGGCGACCTCGCACTTGGCGCGACGGCCCCACGCCTCGAGCTGCATGACGGCCGCGGCGCGGTAGGTGTCGCCCGCCACGAGCAGGACCTTCTTGCCGGCTTCGGCGTAGCGCGCGGCCAGCTTGCCGATGGTGGTGGTCTTGCCCACGCCGTTCACGCCGACCACCAGGATGACCGCGGGGGTGCTGGACGGGAGCGCGAGGCCGCCGCTCGCGCCGCCGAGGATGGCGTTGCCCTCTTCGCGCAGGGCGGCCCACACGGCGCCTTCGTCGGACAGCTCCTTGCGCTCGAGGCGCGCCTTGAGGTTCCCGAGGATCTTCTGCGTGGTGGGCATGCCCAGGTCGGCGGAGATGAGCACCTCCTCCAGCTCGTCGAGCAGGGCAGGGTCGATCTCGGCCTTGCGGCGGAAGACGCTCGCGAGGCGCGCGATGAAGCCCGAGCGGGTGCCCTTGAGGCTGTCCTTGATGGCGGCGCGGTCGTCGTCGGACGCTTTCTGGCGCGAGCCGGGGGCAACCTTGGCCGGGGCGGCCACGGGGGCTGCGACGCTGACGGGCTCGGCGGCCGGGGCGCTCGTGGGCGGCGCGGGGGGAGGGGCGCTGACACGCTCGCTCGGCGCCGGGGCGGACTCGGCTTCCTGCGCGGCGGCGGCGGGGGCCTTGCTGGCTTCGGGCGCGCTCTTGCGGTCGGCCTTCTCCGTGGGAACGGGCCGCGTGGGCTCGATTTCGGCGCGCTGCGCCGGTGTGGACGTCCGAGGCGGTAGCTCGCGCCCGCTGCTGTCGTCGGCCGAGGGGAGCTCGGGTGTGGACTTGCGTGTCGCAAGCACGATCCCGACCAGGACGACAGGACCACCACGATGACGATTACGGTTGTGAGCATCAGTCTTTCCAGGGCTGCGGGCGCCCCACCCTCGCGGGTGGGCGGCCACTATAGAGAGACGAAGCGAGTCACGTCAACGCCGTGCGTCAATCGCTCGGATCACGGGAAACCGACGCGGGCTGGATCTGTTGCTCGAGCGTCGCGGCGGCCTGCTCGAGGGGCGGCAGATCGTCGGCCTCCGGATCCGTGGGTCCGTAGTACAGGCGGTCGGTCTCGCGTGCGAGCGACCGGAGCGGCTCGCGATGCGCATCCGGGGCCGACTCGGGGATCTCGCGGTTGGTGGTGGTCTCGAAGACGCGCTCAGACGCCACGAACCGCCGGCCAACCCGGCGAAAGACGGAGAGGGCGCGGGCGCGGTAGCTCTCGACGCGCACCACCACGTCGGACCACTCCCCGCGATGAGGCACGTGCACGCTCTGATCGACGCTGACGTAGCCCGACAACTGGACCCTCAGGCGGTACTCGCCGGCCGGCAGGCCAGACAGGGTGAAGCGGCCTTGCGCGTCGCTCTCCGTGCGTTGTTCACGGGCGTCTTCGCCGACCCCTTGCCCCACGCGCGTGAGTGTGATGACGGCGCCAGCGCGGGAGGCGCCGCTCGAGTGGTCCAGGATCACGCCTGCCAGCTGGTCGTGACGATGCGAGCCGTGCGTGCGCGCGCCCACCGTGATCCCGGGCGGCAGCGAGTGGGCACGCGGCACCGGGGGAGCCTCGCGGCGTTCGCGGCGCCGGGCGAAGACCAGGGCCAGCACCGACAGCCCGAGCGGCAACAGCAGCCACAGCCAGTCGAGAGGCCACGGGGACGTGACCCGCAGCGTGACGGGCACGGACACGCTCGGCGTGTGGCCCGGAGCTTCTGGGGCGAAGCGCGCCTCGAGCGTCCACGTGGTCCCTTCGCGTTCACGAGGCACCTCGAACGACGCGCGGTAGGCGCCCGTCGCGTCGGTGGTGACCGTGCTCACGTGCTCGCCTTCACTGAAGACCCCCACGGTGCCACCCGCCACGCCGCCCTGCGAGTCGCGCAACGTGCCGCTCACGGTGACCGTCTCTCCGGGGTCGAGGCTCGCGGCGTCGAGCGCGGCCGAGAGCGTGGTGGTGCGGATGCGCACGATGGGTAGCTCAGCCCGCGCTGCCGCGCGTTGCTCGTCGCCTGCGAAGTCCACCAGCCAGCGGCCGGGCCCCGGTGTCATCGGCACGCGGGCCCCCAGCACGAACACCGCAGCCCCCGCGTCGTCCGTGGTGGCGCTCGCGTGCACGCGGCCCAGCTCGTCGCGCAGCGTGACGGCCAGCCCCTCGCCACCCTGACTCGACTCGGCGATCACGCGCACCCGGGTGTCGGGCTGGTCGAGGTCCAGCTCCCGCCCGGTCACGTCGAGATCGAAGCGCAGCCGCACGTCCGCGAGCGTGGGGTCGACCACGCGCTCCACGGTGGTCGGCAGGTGCAGCTCGTCGCCCCCGTAGGCACAGCCCAACGAGAAGCGCCCCGTGATGAACGGCACGCTGAGCGTGAACTCGCCGCGCTCGTCGGTGACCAGCGTGACGACGCCGAACACGCCGGCAGGCGCCAGCGGCGTGTCGGTGCCGTCCAGCTGCTGCCGGGTGGCGATCTGCAGCTCGCGGCCGGGCAGCGCCTGGCCGAGGTCGTCGCGCAGCACGCCCAGCACCTGCACCGCGTTGCCCGCGCGCTCGGCGGCCACGTCGATGCGGGTCTCGGCCATCACGCGCACCGTGGTCTGCGCCACCGCCTCGGACGCGAGCACGCTCAGGCTGGCGAGCAGGACGCATCGGAGCACCAGCTCTCGGGCGGGGTGAGGGCGACGCGGCACGACCGCACCCTGCCTCGAAAGGGGACCGCGTCGCAAGGCGTGCGGCGTGCGCGCGCGCCCTCTGATACCTTCGCCGCCATGGCGCAGCCCCTGGTCGAAGAACGACGGGTCCGATCTTTCGACGGAACCGACATCGCCTACCACGTGGTGGGGCAGGGTCGCCCCGTCCTCCTCTGCAACGGCCTCGGCGGGAGCTGGGTCGCGTGGACCCACCAGATTCGCTACCTGCAGGACCGCTATCGCT
>CAZEAA010000558.1:0-3529 GCA_964510015.1 uncultured Sandaracinaceae bacterium | reverse complement strand
AGACGCCTTCCCGTCGGACTTGTGATGAGTCGTCAGACGGCGACGGCGACGGCGACGACCCCCCACCACGCCGCCACGCAGGTACTCCCTCCGCGGACCCGCTATCTTGTCCCCATGCGCGTCCTCGCTGCTCGTTCGTCGCGTCCCGCCCCGCCTCCATCCGCCACCATCGCGACAGCCTTCGCCCTCCTGCTGGCCACCACCCCACTCGCCTGCACGCACACCACACCCTCCGGCACGACCACCTCGCACACCACCCACCTCGGCACTGCCCCCGACTTCCGCGAGTGGGCCCCAGCGGCCTTCGAAGAAGCGCGTGCCACGCGCAGGCTCCTGCTGATCAGCGTGCAAGCCAGCTGGTGCCACTGGTGCCACGTCATGAACCGCGAGACCTTCGCAGACCCGCGCGTGCTCGCCATCCTGGCGGACCGCTACGTGGTGATCCGCGTGGAGGCCGACGCGCGCCCCGACATCGCCGAGCGCTACGCCGAGTACGGCTGGCCGGCCACCGCGATCCTCACCCCGGATGCCGAGCCCATCCTTGCGCTGCGGGGCTATCGCGCCCCGGACGTCTTCACGCGCATCCTCACGCGCGCGGCAGACGACGTCGCCGCGGGTCGCAGCACCGATGCGCGGGATCTCGATCAGCCTGCACACGCCGCGCCGGCCGATCTCGAGGAGGCGCTCCGCCTCACGCGTTCGCAGCTGGACGGCCTCTACGAGCCCCGCCTCGGCGGGTGGGGGCAGCGTCAGCGCTACCCGTTCGCGGGCCCGCTGCAGGACGCGTTCTCGCGCGCCGTCATCGACGGGGACGCCGCGTGGTTGCCGCGCGCGCGCGCCACGGCCGAGAGCTACGCGCAGCTGCTCGATCCCGTCTTCGGCGGCATGTACCAGTACTCCACGCGGGGCACGTGGCAGCACCCGCACTTCGAGAAGCTCGCGGCGATTCAGGCAGGCGCCATCCACAGCTTCATCGCGGCTCACGCCGCCACGGGTGACCCACGCTGGCTCGAGCACGCCCGCTCGGTCGCGGCCTTCGTGCGCGCGGTCCTCGAGGACCCGGATGGTGGCTTCTACACCAGCCAAGACGCCGACGTGCCCACCGCGCGTGGCGTGCTGCACGGCGCGGAGTACTACGCGCTCGGCGACGCAGAGCGGCGTGCGCTTGGGCTTCCACGCACCGACACGACTCTCTATGCGAGCACCAACGGGCTCTTGATCGACGCCCTGGCGCGCTTGTCCGAGGTGGACCCGAGTGGGCCGTGGCTCACGTCGGCCCTGGCTGCGGCCGAGCGCATGGAGCGCACGCACCGCCGCGGCGACGCGTTCGTTCACGGCGCGGAAGACCCTGCTGGCGGGTTGCTGCACCTCGCCGACCAGGTCCACATGGCGCGCGGTCTCGCCACGCTCGCGGAGGCCACGGCCGACCCGCGCTGGTCGGCGCTCGCGGAGCGCACGGTGGCCTTCGCCGAGCGTGAGCTGCGCGACGCGCCGCAAGGCGGCTTCTTCGCGCACACCCGAGACCCGAGCGCGGTGGGGGTGTTCGCCGAGCGGCAGAAGCCCCTCGAGCTGAACGCGACGCTGGCCGAGCTGCTGCTCGAGCTCGCGCAGCGCGCGGATGACGAGGCCCGCCACGCACGGGCCCTCGCGGCCTTGCGCGATGTCGCCCGTCCCGACGCCATCGCCCGTCAGGGTCGCAAGGTGGGTGCGCTGGTCCTCGCGCTCGACCGGGCCGTCTTCGGGCACTTCCTGCTCTCCGTGGTGGGCGAGCGCGGCGACCCCGCCACCCAGGCGCTCCACCGCGCCGCCCTCGCCCTCCAGCGCCGCGACCGCCTGGTGGAGCTGGGCGAGCCCGGAAACAGCCGCTACCCCTTTCCTGGTGAGGCGGCCGTCTACCTGTGTAGCCAAGAGGCCTGTTCTCTCCCGTTCACGGACCCGGAGGCCCTCGCCCAGGGGGTCTCTGCGTTCGCCCGCTCGCTCCGCCCCTGACCGCTGGGCATCATGATTATCGAATAATTCCGCTGTAAGAGGTGGCGCTTTTCATTTTTGAAACGCGCTGCTAACGATGCGGCATGTCCTCGTCCGCAGACCGCGACAAGACCGACAAGACCGAGGCTCGGCCGCGCGTTTCCCAGATCACCGAAGCTGCCACGGGACAGCGCAGCGCCCGTCGTCTGCTGGCCGACCAGCTGGGGCTGATGTCCGGTCAGCGCCTACTTGTGCTCCTGGGTGAGGGCACCGGGCTCGAGCAGGCCTGCGGCATCATCGAAGCAGCGGCGGCCGATCTCAGCGTGCAGCTGACCGTGCTCGACACGCGCACGCTCAGCCTCGCCAGCGAAGTGGAGCGTCGGGCTTGGCGTGAGACGCTGTCGCGTTGTCACGCGTGTGTGCTGCTCGGAGGCGAGGGGCGTCCGTCCGCCGAGAGGCTCGAGTCCGAGGTCCGCGTGCAGACGGGTGGCAAGCCGCTCGCCATCTTACGGGTCGACCCGGACGCCTTGCTGCACCACGGGCTCATGGCGCCCACGGTCTTGCAGCGTGCCTATGCGCGCTACCTGGTCTCGCGCCTGGCGTCCGACGCCGAGGTCGCCGTCCGCTGGCACGGCGCCCCCGCGCTGATCCTGCGCGTGGAGCACACACGCACGGCGCGGCCCCGCAGCCCCGTCGCCGACTTCGAGTTCCCGCACGGGCACGTAGCGGTCGGGCTCGAGACGGCATCGGGACAGCTCGCGCGTCCCACGTCCATCTTGCTGCCCGCGCCGCCCCTCGACACCCGTCCACCTCAAGGCTTCCAGTTCCATGGCGGGCAGCTGCGCGCGGTGGTCGGCACCGACGGTCCCGAGTGGCTCGGCGAGGTCTCGCGCCGCTTCCCCGGCATGCGCCTGCGCACCTTGGGCTTCGGGCTCATCTCGCCGCAGGTCTCGTCCATCGAGCGCGCCGGTGTGCGCCTCAGCGACGTGGGCTGCACGCTCACCGTGGTGGACGCTCGCCAGCGCGGCGTCAGCCCCAGCGACGCGGCCTACACGGGCCTCACGTTCTGTCTCAACGGGGCGGGCCTCGACGTCGACATCGACGGAACGGCCATCCTGCGCGGTGGCCGCTACGTGGAGCCCAGCAGCTCGTTCTGACCGGGCGCCGGTAAATCGCCCGATCGCGGCTTGCGTCCTCGCGACGAGGCTCGAAATACTGGAGTATTCCTTCGCCCCGCCGCTGTGGGCGCGCTCGCGCTCGAACGATTTATCGGCGCCCGGCGCTCAGTTCAGGAGGTCAGAGGCGCTCGATGATCGTGACGTTGGCCTGCCCGCCGCCCTCGCACATGGTCTGGAGGCCGTAGCGGCCGCCGGTGCGCTCGAGGTGGTTGAGCAGCGTGGTCATGAGCCGGGCGCCGGTGGCGCCGAGCGGGTGGCCGAGGGCGATGGCGCCGCCGTTGGGGTTCACGGTGGCCATGTCGGGCTCGAGCTCCTTGGCCCAGGCGAGCACCACCGACGCGAACGCCTCGTTGATCTCCACGGCGTCGATGTCGGCCATGGTC
>CAZEAA010000557.1:0-3535 GCA_964510015.1 uncultured Sandaracinaceae bacterium | reverse complement strand
TCCAGCCGCGCATGCATGCCCACGGCCGAGGGCACCTTGCTGCCCACCGAGACGGACACCCGCGGGCGCGGCTTGTGCTTCGCGCTCCACCAGTCGGGCGTGCGCACCACCACGCCGCTCTGCTCGTAGAGCGCGAGCTCACGCAGAAACCGGTGCGCCTCGTGCGGCGTCCACGAGAGCGGGTGATAGATGTCGCCGCTGTCCACGAGCTCACGCACGAACGCGCTGTGCTCGGCCGCGCGCGAGAGCGGCGCCAGCAGCGCCAGCAGCTTCTGGCGGTTCTTGGCCCCGGCGTACTCCTCGAGCGCGCGGCCGAGCGGCATGTGCTGCGGCTTGGCCTGCTCCGACACCTTGTGCACGTAGGTGGCGATGAACGCGAACGGGAAGTCCGGGTCGCGCTTGTTCTCGGCCAGGTGGAAGCACACGCGCCCCACCACGTTCCACACCGAGCCGTGCTTCTGCAGGTAGCCTGGGACGCCGTCTTTGTGAGCCTTTGCCTCCGTGGTCAGCGCGTGGCCCAGGTCCAGCCACAGCTCCGCCAGCAGCGCGGCCGAGAGCAGCTCGGCGCCCGGCATGGGAGGCACTGCCTGCGCCAGGTGCGAGAGCTCGTCCGTGTCGGCGTCGGGCATGACCAGCCGCTCGGGCGCGCTGGGATCAAGGGCGCCGCACACCCGTCCGACGAACGCCTTCCCGAGCTCCCGGAAGTACGCGAGCGAGGGCGGCAGGGGTATGGTGAGCTGCACCACCGCGAGGTGCAGCACGCCCGGTCCACGACCTTCCGCGAAGGCGTCGATGATGGCCTGCGCGGCCTTGGTGGGGACCCTGGGCTCGTCGCCTGGCGTGCCGCGCTGGACGTCCAAGCGACCGCTGGGCGTGAGCCGACAGACCAGCGTGTGGCCCGCACTGGGTACGCTATCGAGAGAGAGCTGGGTCATGGCGGCTCGCGTCGGGGCGGACTCTAGCGCACACCGAGCGAACGGCTCGCACGGATACACCGCAGTAGTCTGCGACCACGCTCACACTTCCGCCCTACGGTGAGGCGGTGAAGGCGGCTTAGACGTCGCCTCGGCGTCGGCAAATTGCCGCGGCTAACTCACGTCAGATGTTCCTGGCCCGCGACGGATACGAGCGCCCCGCACCCCAGATGATTCGCACGCCGCCGTGCTGGCCGTTCTGCGGCGTGTTGTTGTACGTGGTGCCGCCGCCGCCAGCGACCGGGACGCTGGAGTCGGCGCGCGAGCCGTGACCGCCGTTCGCGCCGATGCCCTCGAGCCCGACGCCACCGCCGGGGGTCCCGAAGGCACCACCCGCACCGCCACCGCTGGCGCCATCCTGAGCGGGACCCGCGCGCCCGACCAGCACCCGGTGCGGCGGGTCTTGGTGGAAGCGGCTGGGCTTGCGTGAGCGTGAGCGCGAAACGAACCACCACCACCGCGTCCGCGTCTCGTTCGTGCTATCCCGCCCACCATGTCGATCCTCCTGGTCCTCGTTGCGCTGGTCGCGCTGGTCTTCGTGGGCGGCGCCGTGATCGGCGTCTACTTCGTGATGCGCGGCGACTCGTCCGCGGATCGCGGCCGCCTGGTCACCGCCACCAACGCCCAGCTGGGGGAGCGCGCCACCGACGTGGCCTTCTTCCTCCGCTTCGAGCAGCAGGACGCGTTGGACGCCCAGGCGCTGGTGCAGCGCTATCAGGTTCAGCTCAGCCCCAGCGAGACCCGTGACGTCGCCCTCGAGCTCACGCGCCTGGTGTCGAGCGCCACGCACGCCTACCTCGGGCCCTGCTCCTGGCCGCCCATCAAGGCTTACAGCCCCGTCACCCAAGGCGTGATCGTGGGCTACCGCGCGCGCACCCGCGTGTCCCTCGACACCGTGCTGGACGACCGCCAGCTAACCGCGCTGAACGACACGCTGCGGCAGATCAGCGCCCTCCCGGACGACCAGCTGCTGGGCGGTCACCTGCAGGTGGCGGCCGACAGCAGCGACCCGGGCGCGCCACGCCTGGTGGCCGTGGATCAGGGCGCGCTGCCGGGGCATCGCCCGTGTCCGCACTGCAAGAAGCCGCTGCCGGTCTTCGCCACGCGCTGTGACGCTTGCGGTTCGCGCGCGATGAGCTGACCCTGCACCGCGCGCGGTACGCTGCGTAACAACCACGGCATGCAGCGAGTCGAAAAGTACGAGGTGGAAGAGGAGCTGGGCCACGGTGGCATGGCCACGGTCTACCGCGCGCGCGACACGCACCTCGAGCGCGACGTGGCCCTCAAGGTGCTGCACCCGCACCTGCGCGCCTCGTCCGAAGCCCGTCAGCACTTTGCCCGCGAAGCCAAGAGCGTCGCCAAGCTCAAGCACCCGCACATCCTCGAGGTGTACGACTTCTCGGGGGCCGACTCGGAGCACAGCTACATCGCGGCCGAGCTGCTGACCGGGCCCACGCTGAAGGACTTCGGCACGCAGCACCCCGACCTCCCGGCCGAGGTGGCGGTGGCCATGACGCTGCAGATCTCCCGCGCGCTCGAGGCGGCCCACGCGCACGGCATCGTGCACCGCGACGTGAAGCCCGAGAACATCATGATCCACGAGGGCCGCACGCTGAAGCTGACGGACTTCGGCATCGCGCAGATCCTCGACACGCAGTCGTTCACGGCCACCGGCCAGATCCTGGGGTCGCCGGGGCACATGGCCCCCGAGCAGGTCGAGACCGGCGAGGTGGACGAGCGCAGCGACCTCTTCGCGCTGGGCACGGTGCTCTACTTCCTGGCCTGCGGGCGCCTGCCGTTCACGGGCCGCAACCCGCACCAGATCCTGCGGCGCGTGATGGACACCGAGTACATGGACCCGCTGCGGGTGCGCCCCAGCATCGGCGCCGGGCTCGCGCGCATCATCGCGTGCTGCCTCGCGCGCAACCCAGCCGACCGCTACGCGAACGCGGCCGCGCTCTCGAGCGCGCTCCAGGCGTGGTGCGAGAGCGTGGGGGTCACGGACCCGGACGCGGCCGTGGTGGACTACCTGCGCGCGCCGGCCGAGACCGCCGCGGCGCTCACCAAGACCAGCGTGGCGCAGCTCGTGCGCACGGGTACCGAGAGCATCCGAGCGCGGGACATCCCCGCGGCCATGGACGCCTTCAACCGCGTGTTGGCGCTCGATGAAGGCAACGTGGAGGCCCTCCGGCAGATCGAGACGCTGAGCCAGCCGCGGCGCAGTCCGCTCCCGATCGTCATCGGGGCTGCGGGAGCGCTCTTGATCGCGCTGGCGGTGGGCTTCGCCGCGTTCGACGGAGAGCGTGCCGAGGCCGACCCCCAGGAACGACCCACCCCGCATCCGGTCCTCGCGCTCGACCAGGGTCGCGGCCGAGTCGACGCCGCGGTGCCAGTCGCGGCCAACGCGGACGCGGGCAGCCGGGTGGCGCTGACGACCGATCTCCCGGACGGCGGTAGCAGCCCCTCGGACACGCCGCGCGACGGCCGTCCCCCTGTTCGCCCGGTCCCGCGTGGCCCGCGCCGCGTGATCTTCCAGCCCTCGCCCGCCAACGTGGAGATCG
>CAZEAA010000556.1:0-3557 GCA_964510015.1 uncultured Sandaracinaceae bacterium | reverse complement strand
CTGGTGGCGGCGCTGATCGCCGAGCGCGACATCCGACGCGGCGGTCGCGCGCACCTCGGTGGCCCGCGCGGGCAGGGCCGCGAGCGCGTGGAGGACAGCGACGTCATCGAGCAGGTGGAGGCCTTCGAAGAGGCCGAGGCGCACGGCTTCTCGGCCGGAGCCCTGCGTCGCCTCGAGCTCGACGCAGCGCTGGTGCACACCGTGAAGCAGAGCCGCGACCAGCTGGCCCGCGCGCTGCGCCTGCCCCGCTCTCCCGAGGCCGGGCTCGACGCGGAGAAGGCGGCGATCACGCGCGCCGTGCTGGTGGGCTTCCCGGACCGCGTGGGCAAGCGCCGCGACGCGGGTCGCCCCGCGGTGGTGTTCGCGGGGGGCGGCAGCGGCGAGCTCTCCCCCGACAGCGTGGTGCGCGAAGCCGAGTTCATGGTGTGCGTGGACGCGCGCCGTCAGCAGCAGCGCACCATCATCGAGCGCGCCAGCGCCATCGACGCCGAAGACCTGCTGGACGCCTTCCCCGACAGCGTCGTCAGCTTCGTCGAGACGCGCTTCGATGCGCGCCGCGAGCAGGTCGAGCAGCTCAGCGGCTTGCGCTACGACGGCCTCGTCATCGACCAGAGCGCGCGGCGCGACGTCTCTGGGGACGAGGTGGCCGACACGCTGGCCCGCGCGGCGCTCGCGGCGGGCCTCCAGCGCTTCGTGGACATGGACGAGCTCACGGCGTTCACGCATCGCGTGACCTTCGCGCGCGCCCACGGGGTGGCCACCCCCGCCATCGACGACGCGCGCATCATCGAAGCGCTGCGCGTGCTGTGCGAGGGTCGCCGCACGTTCGCGGACCTGAAGGCGCTGGCGCTGATCCCCACGCTGCTGGGCATGCTGGATCAGTCCACGCGGAAGGCGCTCGACACGGTGGCCCCCGAGACCGTCTCGTTGCCTGGCCGCGCGCGCGTCCCCGTGAACTACGAGGCCGAGCGCCCGCCGTGGATCGAGTCGCGCATGCAGGACTTCTTCGGTGCCTCGAAGGGGCCGAGCGTGGCCCGTGGCGAGGTGCCCCTGGTGCTGCACCTGCTGGCTCCCAACAAGCGCGCGGTGCAGGTCACCACCGACCTGGCCGGTTTCTGGCAGCGCCACTATCCGAAGCTCGCCCAGGAGCTGCGTCGGCGATACCCACGGCATCGTTTTCCGGAAGACCCGACGGCGCGCCCCCCGGCAGCATGAGCGCACCGCAATCATTGACACTTTCGGTCGGCAACGCGACCATGGTTCCCCCATGTCGGCCCTGACGTCGCTGCTCGTGAGGGACCGCGTGGTCCCCGTGAAGAAAATCGAGGAGGCGATCCAGCGCCAAGTCATCTCGGGTGGCGCGCTGGACACGGTCTTGCTCGAGGTGGGCGCGGCCCCGGAGAACGTCCTCGCGTCGTACTGCGCGGCCGTGTTCGAGCTTCAGCCCGTGGCCGCAGCCGAGCTGATGGCCGTGACGCGCGACGTGGTGCGCCTGGTCCCGCGCGAGGTGGCCGAGCAGCATCGCGTGGTGCCGCTGCACGCGCAGCCGGGACGCGTCTCGCTGGCTGTGCACGAGCCGCTGAGCCGTGAGGTGGAGCAGCAGCTCGCGTTCCTGCTCGGCGCGGCCATCGAGCAGCGCGTCGTGACCCAGGCGCGCCTCGAGGCCGCGCTCGGGGCTCACTACGGGGTGGAGCTCTCGCCGCGCCTCAAGCGCCTCGGGCGTAAGCTCGCCGACGCCGACGCGGGTGCCTTGGTGGACGTGGCGGCGGTCGACGACAACCGGCGCACCATGCCGGAGGACATGGGCCCGGCCATCGAAGCGGCCTCGGCGGCCTCCCTGCCACACGCCTCCCCGGAGCGCACCTCCGACGACGACGGTCGGACGAGCGCCACCTACTCGGCGCGCACCGGCGGCAGCACCGCGAAGTACGGGCAGGTTCCCTCGGCCGGTCGCGGCAACGTCGCGGTGGCCGTCAACGTGGCGCGCGTGGTCGGCGCCGACGCCCTCGAGCGCACCTCCCTGGTGGCGGAGCCGGCGAGCTTCGGCCCGCCCAGCGCCAGCAAGACCAGCACGCTCAGCGGTGCCAACGTGCCGAATCCGCCCAACCCGCCGGCGGCCGTGGCGCGCGAGCCCGAGCCTCCCACGGGGGAGACGGCCTCGCCGCTCATGGAGCGCCCGCCGCGCACCGAGCTGCTGCACCGCATCCGTGGGCCGTTCACGGCGCGCCTCGCCGTGGAGCTGCTCGAGCAGGCCAGCACGCGGGAAGAGGTGCTGCAGGTCTCGCTCGCGTTCGTGCAGCAGTTCTTCGACTGCGCCGTGCTCTTCATGGTGCAGGACGACATCGCCGAGGGGCTCGACGTCGAAGGGCGCGGGCCCGACTACGCCACCGTGCGGCGCACGTCGGCCTCGGTGGAAGACGCCGGCATTCTGAGCGACGCGTTCCGCACGGCGCAGCCGCGCATGGGCGACCTCGCCAGCGGCACGCGCGCCGACCAGCAGCTCTCGGGCGCGCTCGCACGCAACGACGCGCAGCCGTGTGTGGTGGCGCCCGTGGTCATTCGCCAGCGCGTCGTGCTGCTGTTCTACGGTGACCGGGGCGGCGAAGACTTCGGCATCTCGGACGTGCCCGAGTTCGTGGCGTTCATGCCGCGCATCAGCGAAGCGTTCCAGCGGCTCATCCTGCGGCGCAAGCTGGGCAAGACCGCGCCCGAGGCCGAGCCGGAAGACCCGAAGGGCACCATCGCCAAGCGCTGGCAGGGCGGTCGCCGCAACTGGGTGGCCGAGGTGAGCCACACGCCGCGGGCCCGCGCGCCCAAGCGCCGCACGCAGGCCATGGACGTGCTGGGCGTGCCACGCACCGCGCCGCCACCGCCCTCGCCCGTGGCCAACGCGGCCGGTGCCCAGAGTGTGCCGGCGCAGACCCGCCCGGGCGTGGACGACACCACCCCGGAGGACCCCGAACCGGCCTATCTCGGGGTCCCCGAGCCCGCGCGCGACACCGCCGTCACCTTGCTGGACATGGCCGCCGTGGCTCCGCTGTCGGACACCTCGTCCGGCTCCACGCTGCTGGACGGAGCCGAGGCCGCGCTCGACGACCCGATGTCGGTCACGGGCGAGCACGACGCACCCGTGTTCGACGACCCGACGGAGCCGCCGCCGCCCATGGCGAGCGAGGCCGCTGCGGCGCCCGACGTCCTGCCGTCCAGCCCGCCCGCTGCGGCGGAAGACCCCGAAGAGCCCGTGCCCGCGGACAAGCTGGTGCGCAAGGGCGGCGTCGCCGTGAGCCGCGCCGTGACGGTCGTGGACAGCGAGCGCGCTCGCGCCACCGCGCGTGCCCTCGCCGAGGCGGTGGTGCTTGGGGCCGCGATCCCCGACGAGCTGCCGCGCAGCCAGCCGAGCGTCCGGCCCGTCATCGGCGTCTACTCCATGAAGGGCACCACCGACGTGGTGGCGCGCTCACGCTCGTCGCGTCCGCCACCGCCGCGCGAGCCCGAGCCCGCGCGGGCGGTGAGCCCCAACGCCGGGGACGCCGAGCGGCGCGCTCGCCGGTCTGAGC
>CAZEAA010000555.1:1015-3563 GCA_964510015.1 uncultured Sandaracinaceae bacterium | reverse complement strand
GCTCGCGTACACGGGCTACTCCGGGGCCTCGAGCTTCCCGGTCACTTGGGTCATGGACTACTCGCCGGAAGACGGGTCGGACGTGTGGTGCCTGATGACGTTCACCATTGGCGACTACGTGACCGCGCTCGGGCCCAATCCCGAAAAGGAGGCCGTGACCGACCTGGTGACCAAGAACCTCTGCTTCCTCTTCGACGACCCGCGCGCGTTGGTGGATGGCGGCCGCTTCGTGTCCCTCGAGATGTTCACCTGGAACGAGTACACCCCGTTCTCGGGCGGCGGCCCCAACACCGTCTTCGGCCCCAACATCCTGACTGGCGCCGCGGCACCCGCGCAGACGCTCAACCAGCCGGTGGACGGCAACGTCTGGTTCGCGGCGGCGGAGCTCGCTCGCAAGGTCGACCCCGGCACCACCTCGCGCTACTTCGACCCCACCACCCAGAAGTACTCGGACATCCGGCACAGCCTCGGCTACATGGACGGCGCCATCAACGAGGGGCGCTTCGTGGCCAACCAGGTGGCGAAGGCGTTGGGCCGCTCCTACGACAAGCGCATCGACGACACCTATCCGTCCACGCCGCCGAAGGTCAGCCTGCCGGGACCGACGCATGACGTCCCGAAGGAGAAGGTGCGCGACATCCTCAAGAGCTTCACCACCATCGCGTTCTTGAAGGCGGGCTACCAGGCGCGTAACCCGGTCGACCCCATGGACCTCATCGAGCAGTTCGGCGTGATGTTCGGCGTGGCGCTCGCCACCAACCTCGAGTTCCCGACCACCGCCGCGATGCAGAGCGTCATCGGAGCGGGCTATCGCTACTGGTCCTCGACGGACACGGATCCGGTCACCGCGGACATCCAGTACTACGTGGGCATCCTCGACGGCCTGGTGACGGTGCTGTCGGCGGAGACCAAGGCCGCTGCCGCCGCGCTGCCGCCTGCGGCCGCCCCCCGACGTGGCCGGTTCGCGGCCCTCTCGCGGATCGCGGCAGGCATCGACAAGGGCATCGCGCAGGGGCCCGCCGAGGGCATCTGACACCCGTGTCCACAGGGCCACGGGCTTGCGTCCCGAGCAGTCACGCGGTAGGGAGGGGTTCCCCATGACCCCCGTGCTTCTGCTGTTGCTCGCCGGCGCGCTCGTGGTCGTCTGTGGAATCTTCGTCGCCGCGGAATTCGCGTTCATCACGGTGAACCGAGCTTCGGTCGAGGCGGCAGCCAGCGAAGGCGACCCCACCGCGATGGGTGTGTCGAAGGCGCTGCGCTCCTTGTCGACTCAGCTGTCGGGCGCGCAGCTCGGGATCACCATCACCAACCTCGCCATCGGCTTCCTGGCGGAGCCGTCCATCGCGACGCTGATCTTCCCGACCTTGCTGCGCTTGGGCGTGCCCGAGCGCTCGGCCGACACGGTGTCGATCATGGTCTCGCTCGGCGTGGCCACGGCCACCACCATGCTCTTCGGCGAGCTGCTGCCCAAGAACCTCGCCATCGCGCGCCCCATGGGGACCGCGCGCGCCGTGCAGCGCTTCCATCGCATGTTCACCGCGGTCATGGTCCTGCCCATCCGCGCGACCAACGGAGTGGCCAATCGCATCTTGATGGCCCTCGGCGTCGAGCCACAGGAAGAGCTCGCTTCGGCGCGCTCCGCCGAAGAGCTGACTGCCCTCGTGCGGCACTCCGCCAAGCAGGGCACCCTGGCCCGCGAGACCGCGGAGCTGATGGAGCGCTCGCTGGCCTTCGGTGAGCGCTATGCCCGCGACGCCATGACGCCGCGGCCGCAGATGGTCTCCGTGGCGAAGGAGGCCACCATCACGGACCTCATCGCGCTGGCCAAGGAGAGCGGGCACTCGCGCTTCCCCGTCAGCGGCGGCGTCCAGGGCGGTGACGTGGTCATCGTGGGCATCGTCGAGGTGCGCGCTGCGCTGCGGGTGCCGTTCGAGGAGCGCTCGAACACGCCGGTCACGGCCGTGCTCCAGGACCCCAACTTCGTCCCCGACTCCATCCCGCTGGACGACCTGCTGGACGACCTGCGCGCGAGCGGGCGGCACCTGGCGATCCTGGTGGACGAGTTCGGCTCGCTGGTGGGCGTCGTCACGCTGGAAGACCTCGTCGAGGAGATCGTGGGCGACGTGCGCGACGAGCACGACTACGAGGAAGACCCCGTTCACGATGCGGATGGCGGCTGGCAGCTGTCCGGCCTCATGCGCGTGGAGTCTGCCAACGAGCTGACTGGCCTGAACATCCCCGAGAGCGACACCTACGACACGATCGGCGGCTTGGTCGCCTTCGAGCTGGGGCGCCTGGGTGAGGTCGGTGACACGGTGCTGATCGAGGAGGAGGTCACGGGCGACGAAGAGCAGCGCGTGGTCGAGATCCGCGTGACCGAGGTCGATGGCCTGCGCGTGGACGCCGTCGAGCTGCGCCGCATCGAGTCCGAGTTCCCGCCCGACGCGGAGGAGGAGCGATGATCCACTTCTCCGGCGTCGTCATGACGGTGGGGCTGCTGCTGCTCAACGCCTTCTTCGTGGCCGCCGAGTTCGCGCTGATCTCCGTG
>CAZEAA010000555.1:0-1005 GCA_964510015.1 uncultured Sandaracinaceae bacterium | reverse complement strand
CGGTTCGCTGCCGGCGAAGGTCACGCTCTACGCCATGGAGCACGTGTCGCTGATGATGGCCGGCGCGCAGCTCGGCATCACCATCGCCTCGCTCGCGCTGGGTTCCATGAGCGAGCCGGCCATCGCGCACCTGCTCGAAGAGCCGATGATCCTGCTGAACGTGCCCGAGTCGTTCCAGCACCCCATCTCGTTCACGCTCGCGCTCACGCTGGTCACCTTCCTTCACGTGATCATCGGCGAGATGGTGCCCAAGAACCTGGCGTTGGCCGAGCCCGAGAGCGCGGCCCTGATGATGGCGCCGCTGCTGGTGCTGATCGTGTGGATGCTCTACCCGGTGCTGTGGGTGCTGAACGGCGTCGCCAACGTGATGCTGCGCATCGCCGGCATCGAGCCCAAGCACGAGGTCACCAGCGCCTTCACGCGCGACGAGGTGGCCGACCTGGTGGAAGAGTCCCTCGACGGCGGCCTGATCGAGCTGAACGACGAGCGCCTGCTGCTGGGGGCCCTCAATTTCGCGGAGCGCGACGTGCGCTCCGTGCTGGTGCCCATGGAGCACGTGCGCACGCTGCCCATCAACGTGACTCCGGCTCACGCCGAGGCCGTCGCGGCGGACAGCTTCTCGCGCTTTCCGATCCGAGACGCCGAAGACCAGCTGGTGGGCTACGTGCACATCAAAGACCTGCTCGAGAACGAGCCCGAGGCGCGGCGCAAGCCAATGAGCCACACGCACATTCGTCCGCTGCCGTCCGTGCGGGTCACCGACTCGTTGCGCGAAGTCATGGTGGAGATGCAGCGCACCAACTCCCACCTGGCCGTGGTCCTCGACGCCGGTCCCGAGGCGCCCGAAGAGCCCATGGGCATCGTGACGCTGGAAGACGTGCTGGAAGAGCTGGTTGGCAAGATCCGCGACGACTCGCGGCGCGCCAGCGGCCTCCGCTCAGGCGACTCCGGTCAAGCGGGCTAGGTCCGAGAGGGGGTGGCGCGAGGGGGCCTGAGGGCCTGGGC
>CAZEAA010000554.1:0-3564 GCA_964510015.1 uncultured Sandaracinaceae bacterium | reverse complement strand
GGCATCAACCTGCTGCGCGAGGGCCTCGACCTGCCGGAGGTGAGCCTGGTGGCCATCCTCGACGCGGACAAGCAGGGCTTCCTGCGCAGCAAGCGCTCGCTCATCCAGACCATCGGGCGCGCCGCGCGAAACCTGAACGGGCAGGCGTTCATGTACGCCGACCACATCACCGAGAGCATGCAGTACGCCATCGACGAGACCGCGCGGCGGCGCGAGATCCAGACGGCCTACAACGCGGAGCACGGCATCACGCCCGAGAGCACGCGGCGCGCGTTCTACGAGATGGACGCGTCCAGCGGGCAGGGCGACTACGTGGTCATCCCGGTGCTGAAGAGCAGCGAAGCGGACGACGACGCGCAGAGCCTCGAGGACCGCATCGAGGAGCTGCGCAGCGAGATGCTGCTGGCCGCCGAGAACCTCGAGTTCGAGCGGGCCGCCGCGCTGCGCGACAAGCTGAAGGCGCTCGAGCAGGGGCAGCAGAAGCAGGCGCGGCGTGACCAGCGCGACCAACGTGAACAGGCCAACCCCGAGAAGGCATCGGACAAGCGCGGCGGGCGGGCGGGGATGAAGCAGCGGCCGCGGCGGTGAGCGTGAAGCAGCCACCCGACTGGTACCGAGAGATGCGCCGCGCCGTGGCCGAGACGTTCGCGCGCGCGGAGCCCGGGGAGGTGACCGAGCACGTCTCACCGTCGGGGCGCTACCGACTCGAGGTGACCCGTTGCTCCACGGGGCCCAACACGTGGGCGTACTCGCGGGGGCGTGTCTTCGCTGTGCCGGGTGTGGAGCCCGTGGCCGTGGTGGACCGCAACATCGGCTCGTTCCCGTTCTCGTGGAGCGAAGGCCACCCGAGCGGGCACGACTTCCTGATCTGCGGCGAGGACTACCAGGGCCAGACCGTGATCGGGCTCGACACCGGACGGCGCACCGACCACATCGACCCGCGCGCCAAGGTGGGCATGGGCTTATGCTGGACCGCGCACTATCCGTCGCCGTGCGGTCGCTTCCTCTTCGTGGACGGCTGCATCTGGGCGGCCCCCTACGAGCTGCTGCTGCTCGACTTCGGCGCGCCGCTCGCGCTGCCGTACCGCGAGCTCGGTCGCTGGCCCATCCACACCGTCATCGGCTGGCAGCCCGATGGCTCGTTCCTGTTCGAGTACGAACTGGAAGTGCGTAGCAAAGATGACGTGCCGCTCGACGAGCTGTCCGAGGAAGACCGCGATGCCCTCGAGCTGAGCGCGAACTCTCGTGAGCTTATCCGCGAGCGCCGCTTCCGCGCGTGCTGGCGCGAAGGCCAGCCCACGGAGATCGCGGCGCTCGACTGAGCGCGCCGGGCTAGTTGCAGACGTCAGCGATGAGTTCGGTCGCCGCCGCGGAACAGCCATCCGTGGTGGCACAGCTCGCGCACGTGTACCGGGTGCCCTGGTAGTCGTACCAACAGGTGGTGTTGCCGGGGCCGAAGCACACGTCGTACGCAGGCATCGACAAGTCGGGGCACACGGCGAACGTCTGCGTGCACGTGTCGTTCCCGCCGGAACCACTATCGCCGCCCGCGTCGCCGCGCACACCCGCGTCGGTGTTCGTCGACGACTCGTCGCCGCAGCCCGACCCCACCACGAGACACAGAACCACCAAGCTCCACATGGCTTGCTTCATCATTCGACCCTCCTGTGCGGGACAGGCGAACGTGCCCAGCCCCATGCAGGCGCATCGGTAGCCCGCCCGTTTCTGGAGGTCAAGCTCAGAGGGGCCGGCGTCAGTGACCGAGCGCCCGTGCGCTGCGCCCTCTCAGCTGCCCACGCAGCGCGCCCGCCTCACCGAACAGCTTCTCGCGCCAGGTGTCTTCCACACCGCGCGTGTCGTGCTTGTCGGGGTGGAAGTCGCGCAGCGTGAAGGCGCCCACGTTGGCGAGCACGGGGCGGAAGAAGCCGCGCGGTCCCAAGAGGCTCAGCAGGCCGCGGCCGTGCGCGCGCACATGGAAGCGCGCCGGGTCCTGCGCCACCAGCTTGGCCCAGCTGTAGAGGATGCCGGGCAGCAGCGCGGCCACGGTCAACGGCACCGCCAGCTGGCGCTCGCGGTGGGTGCCGCCCACGCGCTCGAGCACGTCGTAGGCCACGGACTTGTGCTCCAGCTCTTCGAGCGCGTGCCACTGCCAGAGCTTGAGCATCTCGGGGTCGGAGCTCTGTCGGAAGAAGTCGTCGGTGAGCCAGGCCTCGGCCAAGAGCGCGGTGAAGTGCTCCATGAAGGTGGTGCAGGCCAGCTGCTGCCGCGGCGAGAGGCGCTCGAGCAGGCCGAGGCTGAAGCGGATGTGTCGCTCGGACGTCTCGACGTCGATCCCGCGAGCCACGAAGAACTCGTTCAAGTCTTCGTGCGCGCGACCGTGCAGGGCTTCCTGCACCACGAAGCCCGCCACGCGCGCCATGAGCACCGGGTCGTCCTTCACGGCGGGGTCGTCCCGGAAGCGGCGCACGGACTCCATGAAGAAGCGCTCGCCTGGCGGGAAGATGGCAGAGAACACCACCAGCAAGCTGCTGGCCAGCACGTTGCCGTCGTAGAAGGGGTGCGTGGCGGTGGTGCTGGCGACCGGGAACGCGAGGTGCCGTGCGGGGATGCCCACCGCGGCGCCGTCGAGGCGGGTCAGGGAGGCGGACGAAGCAGCGCTGCTCATGACCAACACGGTAATCCGAGTAAAAGTTCGGATTCAACTCGGGTTCTGGACATGCCTTCTGGCAAGCACGAATTCGCGTTCCATCGCGGCCTGCTCGCCGCAGGTCCGTCAGCTCTTGGCCTCGCGCAGCAGCAGCTCGCGCTTGCGCTCGATGCCCCAGCGATAGCCCGCCAGGCTCGTGTCCGCGCGCACCACGCGATGACACGGGATGGCCACCGCGATGGGGTTGGTGGCGCACGCGCGCGCCACGGCCCGCGCCGACTTGGGCGCACCCAGCTCCTCGGCCAGCTGCGTGTACGTGCGCGTCTCGCCGGCCGGGATCTTGGTGAGCGCCGTCCACACCCGCTGCTGGAACGCCGTCCCGCGCACGTCGAGCGGCAGGCGCACGTCCACGCGCGGCTGCTCGACGAGGCCCACCACCTGGGCCACCAGCGCTTCGAACTCCGGATCGGCGCCCACCAGCTCGGCCCGCGCGAAGCGCTGCTCCAGCTCGCGCACCAGCGGCTCGGGCTCGTCGCCCAGCGTCACCGCGCACACGCCGCGCTCGGTGGCGGCCACCAGGATGGCGCCCAGCGAGCACTGCCCCACGGCGAAGCGGATGGCCGTGTCGGGGCCCTGCTTGCGGTACGCGCTGGGGGTCATGCCCAGCAGCTGGGTGGAGCGCTCGTAGAAGCGCCCGGACGAGGCATAGCCTGCGCCATAGATGGCCTCGGTGACCGGGGCATCCGCGGCCAGCAGCTCGCGCACGCGCCGCTCGCGACAAGCGGTGGCATAGGCGTGCGGGCTGAGCCCCAGCGCCTCCGTGAACGTGCGCTGGGTGTGGCTGGGGCTGAGGCCCACGGCGGCGGCCAGCTCGCTGAGCGAGGGCGGCTCGTCGGCAGCCTCGATCAAGCGGCAGA
>CAZEAA010000553.1:0-3577 GCA_964510015.1 uncultured Sandaracinaceae bacterium | reverse complement strand
ACATCGAGAGCACGGTCGCTCGCGGCCGTCTGTGTGCGGAGGTCGGCGGCAAAAGCGGGACCCTACAAACTCCGCTCTCGCCACTAGAGGCGCTCGTGGTGGCTCTCCACATGCTCGTCGCTGCGGTTGAGCAACCGGTGCACGTTCAAGCCTCGCAGGAAGTCCTCAACGCTGAGATCGTCTGGCGCTTCGATGAACTGGAGCCCAGGCAACTGCAGAGCGATGCGGGTCCAGCGTCGTTTCCCGCGCGAACTTCGAGTCCTGTTGAGAGCCCGCAGCGCCCGGAGCTGAGCGACAACGCGAGTGAAGCTCTCCGCGCCAGCGCAACCGCGTTGCTCACGCTCGTGCGTGAACTTGAGGAGCATGGCAATGCCGACGTTGACTGACCTGCGAAACGCCGTCGATACGCTCCTCGGTCTCCCAGCGATCCCAAGCGTGCTGCAGCTCAACAGCAACACCCGCGACCGTGCTTTCGAGGCCTACGTGTTCTCGCTGGTGGTGCAGGCAGTTCGGCAAGCCGGTGGCACCGCCGAACTCCGTGGCATCACCACCGGAGCGAATCCGAACCCAGCGATTTTCCGCGGGGCGCCGGGCTACATGGGATCAACCGCGCAGGACTTCTGTTTCGCGCGGTGTGTCCTTGGAACCAAGGAGTTCGAAGTCCACGTCGACGTCATCTATGTGGGCGGCTCAGGCGCAACGCACGAAGTCGACGTGTCCCTCTACGACCGCTTAGCTGCTGACGCCGTGCGGCAGACGCCAGGACTGCAGCCCGGCACGAGGGGCCTTCGTGCGGCATTCGAGTGCAAGTTCTACGACAGCAACCTGGGCACCGCACTCGGACGGGCGTTCGTCGGGTTGGTATCGGATTGCGGACAGCTCAAGGTGAAGGACTTCGTCACCAATGGCCAAAGCCAGGGACTTGCCCGCTACTTCTCGAAGTCTAGCGGGCCGCAGGCGTACTTCCGGGTCTCACCGCTTGTCACGACGGATGCTGACCGTCTCGTCGGCAACATCGAACAAGCTCTTCGTCAGTGGGCCTCGGTGGGCTGACGCGCCTCGATGCCGGGGTGCGTGGTGTCTGCGGGCCGCCTCGTCGCCCGCGAGTTGTTGCCGGACGGGGGCCTTGTGCTCGGCTGAGAGCGCTCGCAACAAGGGCACCCCAGCGGAGAGGAGCATGACTGAAGACCGCTTCACGCGGTCGCGCGGCACGCGGCGTCTCGAGTCTTCTCGGAGTGGAGGATCCATTCTCATGGGCACTCGGTGGCCCATCTTGGTGAGCGCTGAACGCTATCGAGCGGAGGCCCGCTGAGACCACCGTTCTGCCTGGCGACGGAGTCGGTCGTAGGCGCGACGAAGCTGAGCTGATGGGACACGTTCACCTCGCCCTCGCGCCACAGCGCGGGCGATCGATGCTGTCGAGCACCCGCGTTTCCGGAGCGCGAACACCAACGTTGTCAGGCGGTCCCGCGCAACGTCGGCCGCAGCCTCGCGATGCGCGAGTTCGGTCGATGCGCGTCGAAGCGCCTCCAGCGTGCAGGCATCGCCGATATTGTGTCCCGAACTCGTCCGCTTGGCGGAAGCCCGAGTCACCACCCACGCTCCGGTCGACGCAGGCTTGGCCCGATGATCTCGACTCGGAAGAACAGCTCACGGATACGATCGTCAACGGCAGATCCATAGCGGTCGTACAGTTGTTCCAGTTGTGGATGTCGCCGGTCCAGCGCTCCGGATGTCGCGCACGTGCGGCCTCGTGGACGGCGCGCCGGTGGGCGAGGATCGGTAGGTCGGCGCCGACGTGGCGCGCGTGCGGCGTGACGAAGCCGATGCTCGAGTGCAGGTGCACGTGGGTTGTACCAGCGCACGAAGGCCTCGATGCTCGCGACGGCCTCCTCGATGTCGGCGAAGCGTCGCATGGGATGGTCCGGGCGGTACTTCAGCGTCCTGAAGAGCGACTCGATGAAGGGGTTGTCGTCGCTCACCGCCGGGCGGCTGAACGAGGGCGTCATCTCGTACCAGCAGAGCCACCGCGGAGTCACGAGCCGCCCTCCGAGCGCTGCTGGGCGCCGCGGCGCATGTCGCGGCCCTTGACCGGCACGATGGCGCCCTGGTGGCAAATGCGGGCCAGCGTCCGTTCGCCGTAGACCCGGTAGATGTCGGCCTCGTTCAGGTTGCCGGTCAAGATGGTAAGCCGGCCCTTGCCCTGGCGGGCGTTCACCAGGTGGAAGAGCGCCGATTCGGCGTCGGCCAGCTCGCTGGCGTTGCGCTCCGTGCCCATGTCGTCGACGACCAGGAGGCGGCAGTGGGTCGCGTAGTCGCGGAGCTCCATCGCCTCGCGGGTCTCCTGGCAGAAGGCGCGCCGCACCATCTCAGCCGTCATGTACCGCCCGCGCTCCTTGGCCACTGCCATGCAAGCGGCGACCGTCTTGCCGTACCCCTTCGGGCCTGCCAGCCAGCAGAAGCGCGTAGGGGGCTCGTCGAGCGTGGACGGCTTGCCTGCCGCGTCCAGGAACGCCCGGACCACCTTCCCGGCGTACGTGTCCACGCGCCCCCACACGATGCGCTCGACGTCGGCGTCGGTGATGATGCCGTCCACGCACCGCAAACCCTCGCGGCGCTCTTGGCGTTGGCGGGCCGCTTCCCACTCGGCCGCCCCGCTCGCGGCCACCGACCAGTTAGCCTGGATGGCGGCGATGATCTCGGCCAGGTCTGGGGACGGCGGTGGCGCATCGTCTAGGCGCTGGTCGCCCACCTGGTCTGGCCCAGCCTCCAGCGTGGCGCGGGACTCGTCCAACGCGCGCGCCACGTGGCCGTTGGGCCCGTGCTTGCCAGCAGCGAGACCACTGGCGAGCAGCCCACCCAGGGGCAGCGGTGAGTCGTCGGGCTTCATGCGGTCGGTGGTCATACGTGTGCTCCCCGAGCCCCAAACAGGCTCGCCAAGTTTTCCTCGTCGGGCGAGGCCCCAAAGTCCGTGCTCTCGGGCAGCATGCCGCCCGCGCCAAAGCGCCCCCCAGAGCGCCCGCCCTTGGCCAGGCCGCGCAGGATGCCGAACAGGTAGCGCTCGTCCTTATCGCCGTCGGCGTGGCGGTCCGCGTAGGTGCGCATGGCCTGTTTGGCCAGCGGCGGCGGGTGCTTAGTCAGCTCCGCCAGCGTCTTCAGCCAGGCAGCGTCGGCCATCTTGCCGTGCCGCCGGGAGAGCGCGCAGGCTGCCCTGACGTCGGCGCAGAGCTCGGCGTCCAGGCCCACCTCGAACTGGGCTATCTGTCGTTGGACCGAGGGCGCCTCGGCCTTGGCCGGGGCGGGGGCGGCGCGCAGCGCTGCGGGCTGCTGTTCTTGGTTAGTTCCATGGTTAGTTCCATGGTTAGTTCCTTGGAGGGTCGTGACAACCCTGCCCTCCGGGTCGTGACAACCCTGTCCTCCGGGTCGTGACAACCCTGTCCTCCGGGTCGTGACAACCCGGGTCGTGGTGACCCTCTGGGGTTCTGGTGATCCTGCTACAGGGTCATGACGACCCTCCTTGATGGGCTCTGCGGGATGCAGCGAGGAGGGTTCTGACAACCCTGCAACAGAGCTCTGG
>CAZEAA010000552.1:0-3580 GCA_964510015.1 uncultured Sandaracinaceae bacterium | reverse complement strand
GGTCGGCGTAGACGTTGGGTGTGGCCATCTCCACCGTGGCGGGCAGGTTGATGATGACCTTCTGCCCAGGCGCTGGCGCGAACGCCTCCACCACGGCGTCACACACGTCCTTGGCCACGTGCAGCTCGGTGCCGGTGAAGCTCTCGGGCGAGTACTCGAGGACCACTTCCGTCTCGGGCATGCGCTCGGCCAGCGCCTTCACCAGCTGCGTGCCGCGCACCGCGATGTCGCGCACCCCGGCCGCGTCCGTGTTGAACACCACGCGGCGCTGCAGCGTGGACGTGGAGTTGTACAGGTGCACGATGGCCCGGCGCGCCCCCTTGATGGCCTCGAACGTGCGCTCGATCAGCTCGGGCCGCGCCTGCGTGAGCACCTGGATGGTCACGTCATTGGGGATGAGCCCGCCCTCGATGATCTCGCGCACGAAATCGAAGTCGGGCTGCGAGGCGCTCGGGAAGCCCACCTCGATCTCCTTCACGCCGATGCGCAGGAGCTCGTCCCACATGCGGCGCTTGCGCGCGGGGCCCATGGGCTCCACCAGCGCTTGGTTGCCGTCGCGCAGGTCCACGCTGCACCAGAGCGGCGCCACGGTGGTCACGCGGCTCGGCCACGTGCGCTCGGGGAACGGAGTGGCAGGAAAGGGGCGGTACTTCTGAAAGGGCATCGAGGTCATGACGGGCTCCCGGGGGTTCTCCGGTGGCGGTCGTGACGTCGTACGAACCCCACCGGCTGCTTGGCCGAAGGGGTTCTGCTCTTGCGTGACGTCGTCGTTCAGATCGCGGCGCAGGCACCCCTTCGCACGAGGCGTAGGCCTAGGGCGAGGGAGAGCAGGCTGGCGTTCTCGAAGGACATCTGAGAGACAACCTGACGCCTGTTGGCTGCGCTGTCGAGGGGGGTTCTGACATTTCGTGGGAAATCGAGGCCCCACGTCGAGGTCAACGACCACGTCAACGTCCGTCAACGTGGGCGTGGGCGTGGGCGTAGTCGTGGGCGTGGGCGTGGGCGTTGACGGCGACGGCGACGGCGACGGGTTCAAGCGCCTGGCAGACGCTGGCATCGCAGAATCGTGCTTGTCCCATGGCATTTGGCCGCCCCGGCTCTCGAACCTCTCGAGCCGGGGTGGCCAAACCACTTGTGAGCTATGGCGCATCCAGCGACACCAGCGAGTCCCCGAACACCATCTGCGCCACCTGCCCGCCATCGCCCGCGTGCGTCATGGGCGCGTCGAACAGACCGCCGCCCACGATGCTCACCGGGCGTCCCGAGCGAACGTCTGCGCTCAGCAAGTGGGTGTGCCGGGCAGGAGCGTCCACCTCGATCCGGCGCTGCGCGACCTCTCCGTCGAGCGACACGAACACCAGCCACGGGTCCGAGCCGCGCGAGATGCTCATGCCACCGTTCCAACGGTCCCAGTCGGCCGCTCCCACCGCGAGCACGCCGCCCGACACGAAGCGCAGCCCGTGCAGCACGTCGCCGCGTCCCGAGGCGTCGATGTCGCGCTCGAAGGTGAGCTCGCCGGTCGCGCGGTCGAAGAGCGCCACGTAGCCGTCGTAGGGGACCCGGTTGCCGTCGTAGTAGACCACGCTGCCGTCGGCCTCTTCGCGCACGTGGCTGCCTGCGAGCGCGAGCACTCCGTCGTTCACGGCCATGTCGAAGACCACGAACTCGCTGGTGGACTCGGGCATCCACACGTGGGTGGCCTCTCGCGTCCCGTCGGGGGCGAACGACGTCCACGCGAAGGGCAGGCGCTCGTTGTCCACCGGCGAGACCGACTCGAAGATGCAGTCCTGCTGCGAACCCTCTCCGAATATCTCGAGCGCCGCCATGCAGCGTGGGTTGCTCCACGTGCGCCCCGCCACCACGTGGCCCGTCTCGGCGTCCACCGCGAGGTAGGGGCGCACCGCGCTCTGGCGCCAGCGGAACTCGTCGTACGTCCACGCGGCCGGGCCCACGCCGTGGCTGCCGTCCACGAGGCGCGTGTGGGTCTCGGTGTAGGTGTCACCGTCCCACGCGATCCACGACACCGCCGACACGTGCTCGAAGGTGAACTCGTCGTTGGGCCGGTTGATCTGCGTCTGGAAGTACACCACCACGTCTTCGCCCTGCGCCGCCACGCGCACCCAACCTTCGGCCAGCGCGTCGTCGTTCCAGGTGGACTTCATGCGGAACGGTGGGCGCGGCAGGTCGCCGAGGTCCGTGTCGGGCACGCGCGCGCCCGCGGGCAGCCGCTCGCGGTAGAGCAGCTCGCCGTCGCGCGAGAAGCGCAGCAGCTCGAAGGTGTCGCGCACCTCACCGCGGTGCTCGAGCGTGAGCGTCACGTCTCCCGAGGGGTGCACGGTGAAGTCGTCGAGGAACTCGTTGGTCTCGGTGGTGTCGTCCGCGGGGTAGCGCCAGGCAGGCGTGAGGTCCTCGACGCTCTCGCCGAGGGTCTCCACCACGAAGCGGCGGCGATGCTCTCCGTCTTCGGCGCGCGCGCTCTGCAGGCGGTACAAGCGGTCGCCGGCCACGCGCAGCATCAGCGTGCCGAACTCCGGACGCTCCGTGTAGCGCGTGTGCGCCACGCCGTCGGCCACGAGCTGGTCGGGGTCCGCGGTGGGCGACGACGTGCACGCCACCAAGGCCAGGAGCGAGGACACCAACAGCGAGCGGGTGACGAACATCGTGCGGACGAGCTTAGCGACCGTCATGGCAGCGTGATAGCGCCGATCGGATGCGGGTTGTGCGCCACCTCCCAGCGAAAGCCGTCCGGGTCCACGAAGTAGCCGCTGTAGCCGCCCCAGGCGCGCTGCTCGCCGGGTGACACGCTGGCGCCGGCCGAGCGCGCGGTGGCGAGCACGTCGTCGACTTCGCCGGGGGACGAGACGTTGTGCGCCAGCGTGAACGGCAGCGTGCCGCCTCGGGTGACCGGCCCGATCTCGGCCTGCGCGGCCGACTCCGCCCACAGCGAGAGCACCAGCTTGGTGCCCACGTGGATCATGATGACGTCGCCCGGCACGTGCACCGCCGCCGGGAAGCCGAGGCCGTCCACGTAGAACCGGCGCGCGCGGTCGAGGTCGGCCACGACGAGTGTCACGAGGCTGAGGCGAGGTTCCATGAATGCCGTTTCGAGTCAGGCGTTGAGCCAGAAGAGCGTCGCGTTCAGCACCAGCGCGAACGACACCCACAGCAGATACGGCACGAGCAAGTAGCTCGCCACGGCGTGGACCTTGTGGAAGGCGAACGCGGTCGCGAGGATCATCGCCCACAACGCGCAAATGATGACGAACGCCAAGGCCGGGCTGTGCAACCCGAAGAACACCGGGGTCCACAGCATGTTCAGCGCGAACTGGAGGGTGAAGAGCGTGAGCGCACGCCTGCGCCGAACGTCGCCCACCGCCGTCTGGCGTCGAACCAGCCACAGCGAGACGCCCATCGCGGCGTACAAGGTCGTCCACACCGGGGCGAAGAGCCACGACGGGGGGTTCCACGTGGGCTTCTCGAGCGCGGCGAACCACGCATCCGGTCCGAAAGCAGCACCGCTGACGGCGCCGAGGCCCACCAGCAGGAGCATCCACCCGACGAGGGCGAAGATGGTGTTCTT
>CAZEAA010000551.1:0-3634 GCA_964510015.1 uncultured Sandaracinaceae bacterium | reverse complement strand
CCTCGCGGAAGTCGTTGCTGGCCACGGCGGCGCGCAGGTCGCGGTGCGTGGCGGCCACCAAGCGGAAGCTGGCCTTCTGGGTCTTGCCGCCCAGGGGCTCGTACTCGCCCTCTTGCAGCACGCGCAGCAGCTTCACCTGCACGGCGGAGGGCAGCTCGCCGATCTCGTCCAGGAACAAGGTGCCCCCGGCCGCCTGCGCGATGCGTCCGTCGCGCTTCGCGTGCGCGCCGGTGAACGCGCCGCGCTCGTGCCCGAACAGCTCGCTCTCGAGGATGGTCTCGGGCAGCGCCGCCAGGTTCACGGCCACGAAGGCGCCGGTGCGCTGGCTCTGCTCGTGGATGTAGCGCGCCAGCAGCTCCTTGCCGGTGCCGCTCTCGCCCAGCACCAGCACGTTGGCGGTGGAGGGCGCCGCCTGCGACGCGATGTCGAGCGCGTGCCGCAGCGCAGGGGACGAGCCCACGATGGTGCGCGTCTTCAGGGCGGTCAGCTCGCGCTTCAGGTCGCGGTTCTCGGCCACCAGCTGATGGCGCTCGGCCGCCTTCTCCACGGTCTTCACGATCTGCATGCGCTTCAGCGGCTTCTCCACGAAGTCGTAGGCGCCGCCACGCATGGCCTCCACGGCGGTCTCGATGGTGCCGTAGGCCGTCATCAGCACCACCTCGGCGTCGGCTGCCACGGTGTCGAGCGCCTTCAGCAGCTCGAGCCCGCTCATGCCCGGCATCATGAGGTCGGTCACCACCACGGCCACGCGCTGCTGGCGACAGACGTCGAGCGCGGCACGCCCGCTGGTGGCCGTGAGCACGCGCGCCCCTTCGCGCTCGAAGATGCGCCGGAGGCTCTCGAGGTTGGCCGTGTCGTCGTCGACGACGAGGAGGGTGAGGTCGGTGAGGCTCATGGTGTCCCTGGTCAAACTGGCAGCACGCTCTGACAATACGTCACGGGTCGACAGATTGGCAGGGTGGGTGACTTCGAAAATCATAGCGAAATTTGCGGTTCTGGCCGCTGCGTGGGGGAGCGCTTGGCGGCACTGCGCCCGCATTGCACGCCCTGTGCCGGTTAATGCTATTCATGCGTTCAGTATGCGTCCGGTCAGCAACCCACCCAATCCCTTCGCGCATCACACCCTCGAGTGGGACGGGCCCGAGCCGCCCGCGGAGCTCCAGCTGTTCGAGGAGCACGCCAAGAGCATCCTCTCCAAGAACGACAGCCCGGACATCGGCTTCGACTACAGCCTCAACCCCTACCGCGGCTGCTTCCATGCCTGCGCCTACTGCTACGCACGGCCCACGCACCAGTACCTCGACTTCGGCGCGGGCACGGACTTCGACCGCAAGATCGTGGTGAAGGTCAACGCGCCCGAGCGCCTGCGCGAGGTGTTCCGCAAGCCGTCGTGGGCCGGGAGGCCCATCGTGTTCAGCGGCAACACGGACTGCTACCAGCCCATCGAAGCCCACTACGAGCTGACCAAGCGCTGCCTCGAGGTGTGCGCCGAGTACAGGAACCCCGCGTACATCATCACCAAGAGCAAGCTGGTGCGCCGCGACGCCGAGCTGCTCGGGCGGCTCGCACGCGAGGCCGACGCGCGCGTGGCGGTGAGCATCCCCTTCGCCAGCGACGAGGACGCCAGGCTGATCGAGCCCTTCGCGTCGCCGCCCAGCAAGCGCTTCGAGACGCTGCGCGTGCTGCGTGACGCGGGCGTGCCCACCACGCTGTCGCTCGCGCCCATGATCCCGGGGCTGAACGACTCGCAGATCCCCGAGGTGCTGGAGCGCGCGCGCGAGGCCGGCGCGGACAAGGCGTTCATAACGCTGGTGCGGCTGGCCCGCGAGGTGCGCCCGGTGTTCGAGCAGCGCTTGCGCGAGGCGTTCCCCCAGCGCGCCGACAAGGTGCTGCATCGTCTCGCCGAGATGCGCGAGGGGCAGCGCGCAGGACAGTTCCACACGCGCATGCGCGGGGAGGGCGAGCACTACCAGCTCATCGAGCAGCTCTTCCGCAAGACGGCGCTGCGGCTCGGCTACAAGCTGCACGACGACGAGCGCCCGCTCGGGCCGAGCCCCTTCGCGCGGCCCATCGAGCCGCGTCGACAGCTCGAGCTCTTCAACGGCTAGCCCAGCGCAAAGGGCGCGCGTTCCGTCAGAGGAGGCGCAGCACGTCTTCGGGCGGGCGGCCCAGCGCGGCGCGCTTCCCCACCAACACCACGGGCCGCTCGATGAGCTTGGGGTTCGCCACCATCGCCTCGATCAGCTCGTCGTCGCTGAGCGCGTCGTCGCCGAGGCCGAGCTCTTTGTAGGCGTCCTCTTTGCGGCGCAGCATCTCGCGCGCGCTCATGCCCAGCTTCTTCAGCACCGCGCGCAGCGTGTCCGCGTCGGGCGGGTCTTCGAGGTAGAGGCGCGTGGTCACGTTCACGCCACGCCCCTCGAGCAGCGCAAGGGCCTCACGGCTCTTGCTGCAGCGCGGGTTGTGCCAGATGGTGGCGCGGGTCATCGGACGGCCCCTACCTGCATGTCGCAGCCGTCGAAGCGCGTGATGTAGCTGGCGCCGAACGCGAGCGAGGGCGTCATGGCGCCCGGCTTCACCTCGCCGCGTGCGCAGCGAATGGTCGCGTCCACGGCGGTACGCGCGGTCAGCGTGTAGCCCTCGGGCGTGGTCAGCGTGGCCTCCACCGAGCGGCCGTCCTTGGTACTGGCGCGGCCCCAGACCTGCGTGCTGCCGCGCTCGCGCGTGGCCTGGTCGGGCCCCGTGAGCGTGGCCTCCACCAAGCCCTTGAGCGCGCGCTGCACCAGCGGCAGGCCCAGCGCGGGGCCCACGTGGCGGATGGCCTTCATGGCGCGCACCTGACCTTCTGGCACCGCCACGAACACCGTGATGTTGGGGATACCCGTGGACTGGAAGGCCGTGGACACGTCGCCCCACGGGATGGACACGGCCAAGCGGGTCTTGTCGCGGAAGGGGATGTCGCGCGTCTCGTGCGCGGTGGGCACGCTCACCAGCACGCCATCGCGGCGGACCTTGCCGCCGTGGGGCAGCGCTTCGATCATGGTCTTGGTGGTGCCGCGGCTGGACGCGCCCAGGCTGCGGAACGCGAGCACCAGGTCCGTGGCGTCGGGCAGCGCCGCGTGGAGGGTCGCTGCCACGCAGTCGGTGGGCACCACGTCGAAGCCCACGCCGGGCATGATGGTCACGCCGCGCTGCTTCGCCTCGGCGTCGCGCGCGGCGCATGCCTCGAAGACGTCCACCTCGCCGGTGATGTCCGTGTAGTGCGTGCCGCTCACGAGGCACGCTTCCACCACCTTCGCGCTGGTGGCGGAGAAGGGGCCGGCGGCCAGCGAGATGGCGTCCACGTCGGCGAGGCGCGCGGCGATGGCGCGCACGTCATCCAGCTCGAACACGCGGTACTCGAGCCCGTGACGCTCTGCCATGGGGCGAATGACCTCGGCGCGACGACCGGCGAGGATGGGCTTCTCTCCGCGGCGTGCGGCCTCTTCGACCATCAGCTGCCCGGTGTATCCGTTGGCTCCGTAGAGCATCCAGTTCGCCATCCCGTACCGCCCTTTCTCGTCCGCGCCTTTGGGGTCACGCAGCGCGAGGGACGCGATCTGGGCCGGACGCGGCTTCCCTGCAAGCAGAGACGCAC
>CAZEAA010000550.1:0-3637 GCA_964510015.1 uncultured Sandaracinaceae bacterium | reverse complement strand
GCGAACCGTGGAGCGTGGTGGGCACCATCTCGTGCGTGAGCCCGTGGTCGGTGATGAGCTGCGCCGCCCGCGCCTCGTTGGTCTCCCCTTGGAGCTCATCGAAGGCCAGCGCGAGGCGCGGCAGCGTAGTACGTCCCGCCCTCGGCTCCGAGGATCAGGAAGCGCTCGAGCTGCGTCCACGGGCTCACCACGAAGGCGAACCCACCGGCCGCGTTGCGGGCCTGCTTCGGCGACGCCGACTGCGTCTGCGGGGTGCTGCCGTGCTTGAAGTACTTTGCGTAGCGGGTCATGGCGGAGTCCTCTGTGAATCTCTGCCAGCCACTAGAGCAACCCGTGTGCCGCTGCAGAAACGCCGTGTATTCGCTGAACTCGACAGGCGTGAATGCGCCGAGGAGACAAAGTCTTGTCTGCCGTGCGCGTTGCAGGACCGGGGTTGACCCAGGCATGCTGCCGCGCATGGGGCTCGTCTTGGTGGGGACGTTGGTGTTTGCGGCGGTGGTCATCTCGTTCGCCGTCTCCGGCAAGGGAGACGCGGCCAGTGCTCCGCCGGTGCGCCGCGTGCCCGCGGATCGGCGTGGGTTCGTGTGGCGCGCGCTGGCCCGTGAACGGGGAGGAATCTCCAACGAGCCCAGCGGCAAGGTCGTGCCGGGAGTGTCGCCCGAGTCGCTCGACATCACCGTCGAGCAAGCGCATGTGCACCTCGACCTCGCGACACGAATGTTCGGCGACACGAAGGTCTACGTCACTCGCGCGCAGGCACGCTACGTGATCGGCGCGGGGCCGACGTTCGAGGTGGTACCGGTTGGCCTGCTCACGGGCCTGTTGCGCAACATGGGCGCCCAAGATGAGCTGTTCGGAGATGCGCGCTTCAACAGCCTCTTCGTGGTGCGGGGCCGCGACTTCCGGGGAACCCAGTCTGCATGGGCGGCTGCCACTCAGCGAACGCTGGCGGAGCGCCTCCCGCCCGCGACGGTCAGCTCCGATGGAACGCGCGTGACGCTCGAGATCGCTGGCGCGCTCGAGGATGCTCCGCGGCTTCATGCGGTGCTCGACGTCGTTGGCGCCGTGGCCTCGGTTGGCGCCGCCGCCTTTCAGGCACTCACCGCGCTACCGAACTCCACCGCTACCCCTGCCTCCGTGACAGGCAGCAGCGTACGTCCCCCACAGCTGCGAATCACGACCGACCATGGTGACGCCACCGCCTCGTTGCACTGGAAGAAGGGTGGGCCGTGCCTTTGGTTGACGCTCCCCACTGGGAAGGAGTTACCCCCGTTCCGCGTGATCGTCCGAAAGGGCAAAACCGAGGGAATTCCTCCAGGTCGCCTCGGCAGCGATTCGCGCCACTTGCTAGATGCGCTCGATGGCGCCTTGTTGCTGTCGGAAGCCGGCAAGCTCGACGTTCAATGGCTGGGGATTCCCACGCCCGAGGGGCTCAGGGCCGGCGCGCAGCTGCTCAGCGAGCTGGCTGGGGGGACGCATCGGGTGGGCGTGTTCCGCTAGCCCGAACCCTCTTCGTTGCCTTTGCCGTTCACGCTCTTTGCGGCCACTCTCAGCCGATGGCGTTGCCGACCTTCGTGACCCGAGTGCTCGACCTCGTGTTCACCAGGTTCGTGACGGATCTGCTCGGGACGGATCCGATTCAGCACTCCATCGCCTGGCGGGAGCTGGCGCAGCGGCGTGGTGGGACGTGCAACGAACCAGGCGGCCGCGCGAACGCGGTCACCCCTCCCGACTCGGTCGACATCCGCACGCGCCACGCGGAGGTGCGGGTCGGCCAAGCCGCGGGCATTCCGGTCGGCATGCTGGGCGAGCACGTCACGCCGTGGCTGGAAGCGCTCGATGGTGTCTTGCTGCTCAGCGAGGCCGGCACGCTCCACCTGCGCTGGCTGGGCATCCCCACGAAGCACGCACTGCTGGCCGGCGTCGCCGTGCTCGAGGAGCTGGCCGCGGGCCGTCATCGCGTCGGGGCGTTCCGTTAGGGCTCCGTCGTCGATCGCTCCATACTGCGGGCGCTCCTCGTGATGCCCTCGTCCCGTTGTTCCTCTGGTCGACGTAGTGTAGCGGCGAGCCTCCTGCTCCGGTCGCTCGCGGGCGCCGCCATGCTCGCCTCGCTCTCCTGCGGGGGAGACGCCGTTCCGGTCCACGGATTTCCGGAACGCCACGAGCAGCTGGCCCCGGACCTGGGCCCGTAGGAATCATGAATCATTTCCATGCGGTGTGGGAGGAGTTCACGTAACGCTGCATCTGCGCAATACGCTGTCGGTCAGCCACCGGACGGTTCTACCGCAACGCACCGTGCGCCGATAGCGCGTCGGAGGGGGCTGCGCGGTGGATAGGGAAAAAAGAAGGTTTGCAGAAGGAACACAGAAGAACGGCGTGAGGGGGGACGCGCTACCCATCTCTCGGGCCACACACCGCGCCCCAGGAGACATCATCATGAGCCAGCTCAACCCCGCACGAATCCTCGAGACCGCCACCGCCTTCTGGCCCGCCAAGGTCCTGCTCTCCGCCATCGAGCTGGGAGTGTTCACGCAGCTGGTGAAAGGCCCCCGGAACAACGCCGCCCTCGCCGAGGTGGTGGGCATTCGCAGCGACCGCTCGGCGGACTTCTTCGACGCGTTGGTGGCGATGGGGTTCCTCGACCGCGAAGGGAACGGCGCGACCGCCCTGTACCGCACCACACCCGAGACCGATCTGTTCCTCGACCGCGCGAAGCCCAGCTACGTGGGCGGCCTGCCGGAGATGCTGAACGCGCGCCTTTTCGGCTTCTGGAACGGGCTCACGGACGCGCTGCGTACCGGCAAGCCCCAGAACGAGTCGGCCAGCGGTGGCGCGCCCGTGTTCGAGACCCTCTACGCGGACGAGCAGCGCCTGGAACAGTTCTTGGCAGCCATGGCGGGGCTGCAGACCGGAAACTTCCAGACGCTGGCCAACACGTTCCCTTTCGAGAAGCACCGCTCCGTGTGCGACATCGGCGGCGCCAGCGGCCAGCTCGCGCGCATCCTCGCGGCACGGCACCCGCACCTCACGGTCACCACATTCGACCTACCGGTCGTGGCGCCCATCGCCATCCGAGAGAACGAGCGCGCCAACCTGAGCCACATCCGAACCGCTGCGGGCGACTTCATGACGGACGCGCTGCCCAAGGCCGACGTGATCGTGATGGGCAACATCCTGCACGACTGGAACGAAGCCACGAAGCGCGTGCTCATCCAGAAGGCGTGGGACGCGCTGCCTCCGGGCGGCGTGTTCATCGCGATCGAAGCCGTCATCGACGATGCGCGCCGGCAGAACGCGTTCGGCCTGCTGATGTCCCTCAACATGCTGATCGAGTTCGGCGCCGACGGCGGCTTCGACTACACGGGCGCCCAGTTCGACGGGTGGTGCAAGGAGGCAGGGTTCACCCGCACGGAGGTCATCCCCCTCACCGGGCCCACCAGCGCAGCCATCGCGTGGAAGTGAGGGCGTGACGCGCGCTGAGCGCTTGAGCGCTCGCCATCGGGTTCGCGAGACTCAGCGCGCGCGCTGAAGGATCATGGGGACCAGACGCGCGAGCGGCGGCTCGAGGCCCTGAGCGGCGAGAGACGCACGCAGCGCCTGCAGCTGTGGCGGGCCGAGTGGTTGCTCCGTCCACTGC
>CAZEAA010000549.1:0-3638 GCA_964510015.1 uncultured Sandaracinaceae bacterium | reverse complement strand
TCGCCATCCGCGAGGGTGGTCGCACCGTCGGCGCTGGCGTCGTCGCCAAGATCATCGCCTGAGGTATTGGTGTCCGATAGAGTCCGCATTGCCCTGGTCTGCGAGGAGTGCAACGCGCGGAACTATCAGACGACCAAGCCCGTGCGGGTGGGGCACCAAGAGCGCTTGACGCTCAAGAAGTTTTGCTCCACTTGCAAGAAGCACACGGTTCACCGGGAGTCCCAGTGAGCCGCGTCCCCCTGGCCAAAAGCTAGGGGGACGAGTACTCCGCCGAAGTCCACCAAGGCCACGCGGGGTTGATAGGTCAGTAGCTCAATCGGTAGAGCAGCGGATTCCAAATCCGCAGGTCGTGGGTTCGATTCCCTCCTGGCCTGCCCCTTTCTCCCACCCCGAGTGACGGCGAACATGGCGGAAGACAGCATCGCGCAACAAGAAGACCTCCCCGCAGTCCCGCCGCCGACGAGCGTGCTCGGCCTGCAGCGGTGGGTGCAGTTCGCGTTCATCGCGGGGGCGCTCGCGCTCTTCTGGCTGTTCGACCACGTGATCATCGCCATCTGGGAGGTCTTCGCCGACTCGGACAGCACGCTCGCCAGCGCCGGCGCGGCCATCCTCGCCATCGTCGTCAGCAGCGCCCTGTACCGCAGCCCCAAGGTGAGCAAGTTCGCCAACGAGGTCGCCGAGGAGCTCGCGCGCGTCAAGTGGCCCACGCGCGAAGAGACCTGGAATCAAACCATGATCGTGCTGGTCGTGTCGGTGGTCGCGGCGATCATCCTCGGCGTGTTCGATGCGACCTGGTCGAAGCTGTCCGACCTCGTGTACCAGATCTGAAGGACGAAACGGTCATGGCGAAGAAGTGGTACACAATCCAGGCCTACTCGAACTACGAGAACAAGGTCCGCCTCTCGCTGGAGGAGCGCATCAAGCGCGAGGGCATGGAGGACAAGTTCGGCGAGATCCTGATCCCGAAGGAGAAGGTCGAAGAGACGCGTGACGGTAAGACGCGCGTCAGCCAGCGCACCTTCTACCCGGGCTACATCTTCGTCGAGATGGAGCTGACCGACGAGACGTGGCACTTGGTGAACGGGACCCCGAAGGTGAGCGGCTTTCTCGGCGGCCGAACGCCGACCGAAGTGCCCCTCCGCGAAATCCACGTAATCACGCAGCAAATGGAGGACGGCGCGGCCAAGCCCAAGCCCGCGGTGCACTTCCAGCCCGGCGATCACGTGCGCGTGATCGAGGGACCATTTGCAAACTTCACCGGTTCGATCCAAGAGGTCGCTCCCGATCAACAAAAGATTCGCGTCCTCGTCAGCATCTTCGGTCGCGAGACCCCTGTGACGCTCGACTACGGACACGTCGAAAAGACGGTCTGACGCGTCTCTGGCAGCTCTCCCCCCCAGGGCGACTGCCACGTTCACGAGCCCCCGCCCACTCCCCACGTCTTCGCAGCGACACGTCGTCCCCATGCTGGACTTCCGCTGCTTCCCCGCCTCCGGGCACCTAGGTAACGGTCATGAAGAAGGTCATCGGACAGATCAAGCTCCAGCTCCCCGCCGGAGCGGCCAACCCCTCGCCCCCCGTCGGCCCGGCGCTCGGTCAGCACGGCGTGAACATCATGGGGTTCTGCAAAGAGTTCAACGCCCGCACGGCCAAGGACTCCGGCCTGATCATCCCCGTGGTGATCTCGGTGTACTCGGACCGCACCTTCAGCTTCATCCTGAAGACGCCGCCCGTGCCCGTCCTCATCAAGAAGACGCTGGGCCTCAAGTCCGGCTCGGCCGTTCCCAACAAGAACAAGGTCGGCAAGCTCACGATGGCTCAGGTGGCGGACATCGCCCGCGAGAAGATCGTGGACACCAACGCGGGCTCCCACGAGGCGTGCATGCGCTCCGTGATCGGAACCGCCCGCTCGATGGGTGTCGAAGTCGAAGGCGTCGCCTGACCCTTCGCTCCCGTTAGTCTTCGCGCGGCCACGAGTGCGTCTCTAGCCGCGCCGAACAGCGGATGGTCCGCTGTACCCCGTACCACCTGGGGACCCTGGTGGGAGGCTGTTCGTCCATTCGAGGGCGGACTGTCGTGAGGAGATTTGATGAAACCCGGAAAAAGGCGCAGGGCTGCCGTAGAGAAGTCCGACCGCAACCGGCGTTATAGCCTCGAAGAGGCCGTGCAAATGGTGAAGGAGATTTCCTTCGCCAAGTTCGACGAATCCGTCGACATCGCGGTCCGACTTGGTGTTAACCCGAAGCACGCCGACCAGATGGTGCGTGGAGCAGTGGTGCTCCCGCACGGCACGGGAAAGACGAATCGAGTCCTGGTGTTCGCCAAGGGCGATAAGGTTGCCGAGGCGGAAGCCGCGGGAGCCGACTTCGTTGGTGGTGAAGACTTGGTCGCGAAGATCACCGAAGGGTGGCTCGAGTTCGACACCGTGGTCGCAACCCCCGACATGATGGGCCAGGTTGGCCGCTTGGGCCGAGTCCTCGGTCCGCGTGGTCTCATGCCGAACCCCAAGGTCGGAACCGTCACCTTCGATGTCACGAAGGCGGTTACGGAAGCGAAGGCTGGTAAGGTCGAGTTCCGTGTCGAGCGCGCTGGTATCGTCCACGCCCGCATCGGCAAGCGGTCTTTCGAACCCCTGGCTCTGGCGGAGAACGCCAAGAGCATCCTCAGCGCTCTGCAGAAGGCCAAGCCGGCCGCTGCCAAGGGCATCTACATGCGGAGCATCACGCTCAGCTCCACCATGGGACCCGGCTTCCGAGTCGACCCGCTTTCTCTGAACGTGGAGGCCTGAAACCATGCCGATGACACGTGAAGACAAGCAGGCGCAGGCGGCAAGTGTGCGCGAGGTCTGGGACAAGGCCAACTCGGTCGTGTTGCTGGATTTCTCGGGCGTCGACGTGGACACCATCACCTCCCTCCGTGCCGAGTTCCGCAAGGTCGGCGTGGAGTACAAGGTGGTCAAGAACAACGTCGTCAAGAAGGCGCTGGATGGGACCGCTATCGTCGGTAACAAGCAGTTCCTGAACCACTTGAAGGGCCCCACCGCGTTCGCCTGGTCCTTTGAAGATGCCTCGGTTGCGGCCAAGACCATCCTCAAGTTCCGCGAAGAGAACGCGGCCAAGCTCAGCCCCAAGAACCTCCCCGAGAAGCTGGTCATCAAGTGTGGCCTGCTCGACGGCGAGGTCATGGACCGAGCGGCGGTCGAGAACACCCTCTCGAAGCTCCCCGGCAAGAACGAGATCCGCGCCATGTTGCTCGCAACGATGATGGCACCGGCCCAGAACCTGGTCGCGCAGCTCAATGCGCCGGCTCAGCGGATGGCCCTGGTTCTCGACGCCAAGCTCCGCAAGGAAGGCGAGGGCTGAGCCACCGCAAGCGAAAGCTTGACGGTAGGCACGCCCTCCACATGAACCCCTCGAATTTCCTCATCTCAAACCAAGACAAGCAAACTTCGCGCGTCACGGACCTGGTCCGGGGGCGCGCCAGCGGAGAATCAACATGGCGAACATGAACATTGATCAGATGGTCGAAGAGCTCAGCGGCTGGACCGTGAAGGACGTGGCGTCCCTCGTGAAGGCCCTCGAGAACAGCTGGGGCGTTTCGGCGGCCCCCGTGGCTGTGGCGGGCGTGGCGGCGGCTGG
>CAZEAA010000548.1:0-3655 GCA_964510015.1 uncultured Sandaracinaceae bacterium | reverse complement strand
ACCTCGGTGATGCGCATGCCCCGGTGCAGGAGCGCCATGGCGCCGAACGTGAGCACGAGCCCAGCGGGCACCGCCCACAGCGGCAGCACTTCGGTGGTGGTCAGGTCCTCGCCCGCGGTGAAGTGCATGGCCAGCGTGGCCGCCAGGTTGTTGATGAAGTGCGCGAACACCGGCACCCACACCGACCGGGTGCGGTGGCCCAGCCACGCCAGGTACAGGCCCAGGTGCAGCACGCCGCTGCTCTGCAGCGGGTCCATGTGCAGCCCCGCGAAGAACACGGCCGACACGGGCAGCGCGACGGCCGGCGAGGGGATGCTGCGCTGGAGCACGCCGCGGCAGAGCAGCTCTTCCCCGATGGCCGGCGCCACGGCCAGCACGGGGACCAGGACCCACAGAGGCTGCCCGCTCACGGCGGCCTCGATCATCTCGAGCGCGCTCTGCTCCGGGAAGTACGGCTTCAGCGTGGTGACGATGCGGTCGGCCAGCGGCCCGAGCCCCAGGATGCCCAAGGCCCCCCACACGAACGAGCTGGGTGGCGCACCGCCGAGGCCGAGCGCGCTCTTGTGCGGCACCCGGGCCACGAACGGCACCAGCGCCGCCACCACCAGGAACACGAACAGGTTCGCGATGCTCCCAGCGGCCATCAACGGAAACGTGATGAGCTTGCGCTGGTCGGCCATCGCGCTCGCCACCCCGTCCACGCCGTACTGCGCGACCAGCACCACCACCGCCACGGCCACGTTCGCGATGACCAGCATGATCACCGCGAACAGCATGGCCAGCGCGCCGTGCCACCAGAGCAGTCTCGTGCGCGGCGCCACGATGGGCGGCAAGCCCGGCGGCAGGGTGGGGTCGTCCATCACAAGGCGCGTGAGCTCGTCCACGCTCACCCGACCCGGTCGGGGCGCTTCTCGCCCAGCAGCAATTTCGCGAAGCTCTCGTAGCGCTCGCTGTCGATGTCCTCGGACTCGACCGCGGCGAGGATGGCGCAGCCCGGCTCGCTCAGGTGCTTGCAGCTGCGGAAGCCGCACTGCTTCAAGAACGGGCGGAACTCGCGGAAGCACTGCGCCAGCTGCGCGTCGGGGATCTCGAAGCTGGCCAGCTCGCGGATGCCCGGGGTGTCGGCGATGAAGCCGCCGCCCGTGAGCGGGTGCAGCGTGGCCACGCGCGTGGTGTGGCGCCCCTTGCCGTGCGCCTCGCTGGTGGACCCCACGCGCAGCTCGAGGCCGGGCTCCACGCAGTTCACCAGGCTGCTCTTGCCGGCGCCGCTCGGGCCGCTGAAGGCCGACACGCGGCCCACGAGCGCGGCGCGCAGCCCCGCGATGCCAGGGTCGTCCGGGTCCTCGGTGCTGGTGCGGAACGTGCGGTAGCCGAGCCCTTCGTACAGCGCGAGCGCGTCGTCGATGTAGTCGTCCTCCTCGATGCGCAGGTCCAGCTTGTTGGCCACCAAGATGGCCTCCACGCCGTTGTGCTCGGCGATGACCAGGAAGCGGTCGATCATGCGCGGCACAAAGGGCGGAGCCTCGAACGCCATGACGATGACCAGCACGTCCAGGTTGGCGATGAGCACGTCTTCACGGTGCCCGCCGCGCGCCGGATGCTGGCGCGAGAACACGGTGCGGCGCGGCAGCACCTCCTCCACGGTCACGCTGCCATTCTCGTTCTGGGCGACGCGCACACGGTCGCCGATCACACACAGGTCGGTCTTCTGCTTCACCTGCTTGAGGCGGCCGCGCAGGCGCGCGCGCACGACGCCGCTCGGCAAGAGCACGTCGAAGAAGCCGGCCGTGCTGCGCAGCACGACGCCCTCTTCCAGCGCCACCGCGGTGCTCGGGGTGGAGCTCACGCGCGCTCCTCGCGGACGATCAGCATGGGCGCGTCAGCGGTGCAGCGCATCAACAGGGCCGTGTCGCCGCGCGCGCCGCGATACGGCGCATTGGGCACGTTGCCGTGCTTGATGCCGCGCGTCTCGCCGCCCAGCTCGAAGCGGTCGATGCGCACGATGGGCGAGTCTTCGCTGCCCGTGACCGTCACGCGGTCTCCCACGCGCACCAGCAGCGTGTGCAGGCTGCGCTCGTTCTCGGGTCGCGCGATGCCCCGCTCGGCGAGCGCGCTGCGGGTGGCCTCCGGCAGCAGGAGGCCGGTGTTGGGCTCGCGCTTCGCCAGCACCAGCGGCGCGCTCTCGATGCGCACCACCACGTACTCGTCGTCGTCCGTGCGGAGCGCGAAGTCACAGGACTCCGACACGCGCACCGACTGGGCACGCGACACCAGCTCGCGCAGCACGATGCCCGCGTCGGCCGGCGCCCCGATGCCGAGGACTTCCCCCGTCTTCACGGTGGGGCGCTCCTTCTGATCACGGAACAGCTCCTTGGCGGCGGCCTGCGCGTCGCTCGGCGCGTCCGACCAGAGCTTGAGCGTGAGCTGGCTGGACAGCACGTAGCGGATCATGGCCAGCACGATGAACGCGTTGAGCGCCGCGAAGAACAGCACCACCGACGACGTGAAGCCCACCACCAGCCAGCCGGCCACTCGCGGGCTGACCTGCATCAGCACCCAGTACACCAGCACCAGCACGGGCGAGGCCAAGAGCCCGTGGCCCACCCAGCGCAGCACCCGCGCCGTGAGCCCTTGCAGGGCACCGAAGAACCCCTGCTCGCGCGACAGCCACACGTGCCCCGCATCGATCGGGAGGCGACCGCGGTCCTTGCCGTCCACGCGGGAGAGCAGCCACCACTCGCGGTTCTCCATGCTGGCCTGGAAACGATGCTGCAACGCCATGAAGCCCGAGTCCTAGCAGAGTCCCGGCCCTTCGTACTACCTTCCACCCGTGGGCCGCTTCTTCATCACCCTCGCCTCCACGCTCGTCACCGGCATCGGCATCGGCCTCGTCTCGTTGGTCTACCGGGACGGGAAGGAGCTCGTGGCCGGCATGCCCGCGGTCTGCGTCGGGTCGCTGGAGCCCTGCTGGCTCGCCTTCGGGGGCGGCAACGGGGTCTTGGTGGTGGGCCTCACCGGCGTGGGCCTGGTGTCGCTCACGCTCTATGGCGCAGGGGTGTTCTTCGCCACGGGGCAGCTGGCCGCGGGCTTGCTGGCCATCGGGCAGGCGGGCGTCGGGCTCATCGGCTGGATCGGCCAGGTGGGCGCCGGCACCACCGGCGTGGGCCAGCTGATCGTGGGGTGGCTGGTGCGCGGGCAGCTGCCCATCGGCAAGGACGGCAAGGCCTTCCAGACCATGATGCTTCGCCAGCTGCACGCGGCGCTGGGGCGCATCGGCACGCCGTACGATCTAGACGCCTGAGCGGCCTCAGCTCTCGGGCGCGCGGTCCAAGACCTCTCGCACCTTGCGCGCCAGCGACGAGGGGTTGAACGGCTTCTGCAGGAAGGCGTCGCTCGCGTCCAGCACGCCCTGGTGCTGGATGGCGTTGTCGGTGTAGCCCGACATGAACACGGTGGCGATGTTCGGGCGGAACAGAGCGATGCGCTTGGCGAGCTGCCGCCCGTTCATCTCGGGCATGACGATGTCCGTCAGCAGCAGGTCGATTCGTCCGCCGTGCAGCTCACTGGCGCGCAGGGCTTCGCTGGGACCGCTCGTCGTCACCACCTGGTATCCGAGGGCCGTGAGGATGCTGCTGGCCACCGTCCGCACCTGGTC
>CAZEAA010000547.1:895-3683 GCA_964510015.1 uncultured Sandaracinaceae bacterium | reverse complement strand
GAAAATCCAAGCGTAGTTTGCTGCCCTCCGCTTCAGCGGGGGGTGCCCCAATTCGCCTCCCAGAAGCCGACTCGAGACTCCAGGGAGTCAACGATCTGGCCACCCCGGATAGGTTTCTCTGGTTGACCGAGTGAATCTTTCTCCGTCAGGTCTGTTTACTGAGGGTAATCAAGCTGTAAACTGTGGCTCACGGCGCACCCCGGGGGGGTGGCGACCGTCCACGGAGCGAAACGAGGACCCCATGTTCACCATCGATTCCACCGACCAAGCCGAAGCCGAGCTCGACCTCTTCGACAACCTGGCGCGCATCTCGAAGGCGCCGCCGGCCCTGACCGAGAGCACCGAGTTCGAGTGCCAGGAGCTGCTCTCTTCGGTGACGGCCGACCAGGCCACCGCCGAGGTGTTCGAGATGGACGACGACTCGTGGCAGTGCGGTCTCGCCTAGCCCCCGCCGGGCTCAGGTGATCTAACCTTGTCACTGGCAGCGGCGCGCCGTACAAGCACCCCAGCGCGACCAGCGTTGGTCGCCCTCTAGACAAGGCGCAGAGATGTCGGGAACAGCACGCGAAGTGCTCGCAGAGCGCGAGCAGCTCACCAAGCAGACAGTGGCCGCGATGGTCGATGGCAAGGTCTTCGACCTGCACACTGCGCTCCCGACTACGTACACCAAGCTGACGCCCATCGAGTCCCACCAGGACACGGCGCTCAGCATCATCCGGCACAGCAGCGCTCACGTGATGGCCGACGCCGTCCAGCGCTTGTTTCCGGGCACCAAGGTGGCCTTCGGCCCGGCCATCGAGAACGGCTTCTACTACGACTACAGCCGCCCGAACGGCTCGTTCTCGGAGGAGGACCTGCGCGCCATCGAGGCGAAGATGCAGGAGATCATCGACGGGGACACGCCGTTCCGTCGCGAGAACGTGACCAAAGACGAGGCCCGCGCCATCCTCCAGGCGCTCGACGAGCCCTTCAAGCTGGAGCACCTGGAGCGCCTCGAAGGGCAGATCTCGGTCTACCGGCACGGTGACTGGGTGGACCTCTGCGAGGGGCCGCACGTGCCCAGCACGGGCTTCCTGAAGGCCTTCCAGCTCACCTCGGTGGCGGGGGCGTACTGGCGCGGCGACGAGCGCAACCCGATGCTGCAGCGCATCTACGGCACCGCGTTCGCGTCGCCCAAGGCGCTCAAGGCGCACCTCAAGCAGATCGAAGAGGCCAAGGCGCGCGACCACCGCAAGCTCGGCAAGGAGCTCGACCTGATCGCGTTCCACCCGTGGGCGCCGGCGTCTCCGTTCTTCCTGCCGCGCGGCGCGCAGGTCTACAACCGCCTCGTCGAGTACGTGCGCGGCCTGTATGACGTGACGGGCTACGAAGAGGTCATCACGCCGCAGATCTTCGACAAGGAACTGTTCGTCACCTCCGGGCACTTGCCCGCGTATGAGGAGAACATGTTCATGGCGGCCACCATCGAGAACCTCGAGAAGGCGAGCGAGGCGCTCATCGAGACGCCGCCGAAGGACGCGCACGAGTGCGGGCACACGCTGGGCGAGGCCATCCGCTTCGGCATCAAGCCCATGAACTGCCCGAGCCACTGCCTCATGTTCGGCATGCGGCACCACAGCTACCGCGACTTGCCGTGGCGCGTGGCCGACTTCGGGCGCTTGCATCGCTTCGAGCGCAGCGGCGTGGTGCAGGGGCTCACGCGCGTGCGCACCTTCGCGCAAGACGACGCCCACATCTTCTGCACGCTCGACCAGGTGCAGAGCGAGATCCAGGCGTTCCTGGACATGGTCTATAGCGTCTACGAGGACTTCGGTTTCGACGAGGTGCGCATCGTGATCGCCACGCGGCCCGATCAGCGCCTCGGCAGCGACGAGGTCTGGGACAAGTCCGAGGCCGCGCTCGAAGACGCCGTGAAGGCCAAGGGCCTGCCGTACACCATCGCGGAAGGCGAGGGCGCCTTCTACGGCCCCAAGATCGAGTTCCACCTGAAGGACGCGCTCGGCCGCCCTTGGCAGCTCGGCACCATCCAGGCGGACTTCAACCTGCCCGAGCGCTTCGACCTGCACTACGTGGGCGAGGACAACAGCACGCACCGTCCGGTCATGCTGCATCGCGCCGTGCTCGGTTCCGTGGAGCGCTTCCTCGGCGTGCTCATCGAGCACGTGGGCGGCTCGTTCCCCACCTGGCTGGCGCCCGAGCAGATCCACCTGGTGACGGTGGCGTCGGACTTCGACGACTACGCGGACGAGGCGGCCAAGGTGCTGCGCGCGCAGGGCTTCCGCGTGACCGTGGACAAGACCAACGATCGGCTCGGAGCGAAGATTCGCAACGGCCGCCTGAAGCGCATCCCGTTCATCGGGGTCATCGGAAAGTCGGAGGTCGAGGGCCGCGGGCTGGCCATTCGCTCGCGCGACGAGGACAAGGACCTGGGCTTCATCGCTTTGGACGACGTCATCGCGCGGCTGCGTGTAGAGTCTCTCCCGCCCAGTCGCCGTCCCTGACGCTGCGCGTGCCCCGAACCCCATGGCCGGTCCTTCCACACAGACACTGCGGAGACGACTCGGTCAGCGGGTGAAGGGGCGCTATCGGCTCGAGGACATCGTGGGCTCGGGTGGCCAGGGGGCCGTCTACCGCGCGGTGGACGAGCGCGACGGCGACCACGTGGCCGTCAAGATCCTCCACACGGAAGTGGCCGAAGACCCCAACGCGCGCGAGCGCCTGGTGCGCGAGGCGCGCGCGCTCATGGTGCTCGCGGGCACCGCCGCGCTCGAGGTGCTGGACCAGGGCT
>CAZEAA010000547.1:217-885 GCA_964510015.1 uncultured Sandaracinaceae bacterium | reverse complement strand
ACGAGACCCAGCGCCAGGTGGACGCCAGCCGAAGCGCGGTGAAGGTCGAGAAGCGCTGATCCCACCCGGGAGCCCGCGGCGAACCCGGCCCGACTGAACTGCAGTCGGTGTGGAAGCGTTCGGCTTCACCGACGACGGCAACCTCGCGCTGGTCACGGAGCTGCTGAGGGGCGAAGAGCTGGACGAGTTCTTGGTGCGGAACGAGAAGGAGGGCGGGCGCATGCCGGTGCCTGACGCGCTCTCGCTCTTCCAGCCCATCGCCGAGACGCTGAGCCGCGCGCACAGCCTGGGCATCGTCCACCGCGACCTCAAGCCCGCCAACGTCTTCCTCACGCTGCACGCCACGCGCCGCGTGCGCCTCATGGACTTTGGCTTCGCGAAGTTCGGTCAGCTGCGCAGCCTCACCGCCGACGGCTTCGTGGCCGGCAGCCCCAGCTACCTCTCCCCGGAAGCGTGGCGCAACCAGCCGGTGACGCCGAGCATGGACGTCTACGGCTTCGGCGCGATGATCTTCCGCGTGCTCGCGGGCGCTCCGCCCTTCGTGGGCGCCCACCCCATCGAGACCTTCAAGCTGTGCACCGGCGCCCCGCGGCCGAGCTTGCACGCGCTGCGTCCGGAGTTGCCGCCCGACGTGGACCGCTGGGTCCAAATGGCCCTCGCCGTAGACC
>CAZEAA010000547.1:0-207 GCA_964510015.1 uncultured Sandaracinaceae bacterium | reverse complement strand
CCGAGCGCTTCCAAAACGCCGGAGCATCGCTCGCGGCGCTCAGGGGCCTGCTCGCTTAGCTCTCCGGGTGGTGTGCTGGTGGCGTGATCGATCGGAGGGCGCGGGGCATCCTGGTCGGCGGGATCGCTCGCGCTGGCGCTCGCTCTGGTACCCCCCTGGATTCGGCACTGCGCTTCGCTCCGTTTGAATCCGGGGGCCCCCCAAGTC
>CAZEAA010000546.1:0-3695 GCA_964510015.1 uncultured Sandaracinaceae bacterium | reverse complement strand
CAGCGAAGCTGCTCGCACGCAGCTGCTCGCGCATTGGGTGGATCTGCGCCAGCGCCACCCGGTGTCGCGCGCCAGTGCGCTGAACCAGTTGCTCGCGGCCGCGCGCTACCGTGCGCCGCTGGTGGCACCCGAGGTGCCCATCCTGGTGGTGTCGCACCAAGGCTCGGAGGCGTGGTCGGCAGAGCTCCCGCTGGGCCAAGACGTCGTCACGAGCGTGGGCCGGTGGCTGCCCGAGCGCTGGCGTAAGCAGCTGGACCGCACGGGGCTGCTGTCCGTGCCCTTGGTGCCGCTCGCCCCCATCGAGGCGTTCAAGATGCGCTACGACCTGTACCACCCCGTGGTCCGCATCGAGCAGCTGGACGCCGCGCAGACCAAGGCCGAGCGCATCGAGCTGCTCACGCCCGACGCCGAGGCCGTGCGCGCCCTCATGCAGGCCGGCGTGGAGCGCCTGCGCGACCTGCCCGTGACGACCGGCGACCGGGTGCAGGGGCACGAGGGGACCGACGACGAGCTGTTCGACTCGCTGCGCGACGACACCACGGTGAAGAGCGACGCGCGTGGAGACGCCCCTGCTGCTCCGCGCCAAGGAGGCACGCTGCCGGGGGAGTGACCCTGTGTCAGGGCGCGTGCGGTTCCTCGGGAGCCGACGTACAGTCCGGGCACTGGCGCAGACGAGGAGTTGGGAATGTTCGGATGGGTCGGCCGCAGCGGCCGCAGGAAGAGCGCCATCGCGCAGCTGCAAGCCGGCGAGGTGGACCCACGCGTCGTCTTCACCGGGCTCCCCCCGGACGAGCGCGACGCGGTGTTCACCGCGGCCACGAAGCAGCTCTTGTTCCACGGAGCCACCCCGGTCGCAGGCCGTATCGCCGATGCGCGACTCGAGGTAGGTCCGGAGACCGAGGCGTCGCTCGTCGCGGCCGACGACGTCTTTGCGGAGCTGGGGGACTTCGCGCGCTGCGTCACCGTCTGCGAGCAGCTGGTCATCCTCACGGACGAGGCCGTCCGGCACGTGGTGCGGCTGGCCACACGACTCGTGGGTGTCGGAACGCCCGACGAGGCGCTCGAGGTGCTCGACATGCTGAAGGTCAGCAACGGGAACTGGGTCGACATCGCCCCGGTGAGAGCCGAGGCGCTGGCGGCGCTCGACCGCCCCCAGGAGGCCATCGCCATCTTGGGGGAGCTCCTGGCGCACGATCAGCTCGTCATGCGGTCGTCGCTCGACACGTTCGGCTGGCAGGTGGCCAACAACCGCACGGAGCGCGTGAGACCGCTCTACGACGCGTTGATCGCCGAGACGGAGGGCGCGGAGCAGGTGGTGGTGGCCGCCATGCGCAGCGGTCGCTTGGACCCCCGCTCCGCGGTGAACTTCCGGCTGCTCGCCGACTCGCTGATGGTCGACTCCGCCTACGTGCCGCGAGACGTCGCGCTGGAGGAACCTCAGGTGACGCTGACGGCGAGCTACGACGAACGCGACCCCTGGTCGGTCTCGCGTTTCGCCGCGGCGAAGCTGCGGTGTGGGGCCATCCGCGAGGCGAACCGCCTGTTCGAGCGTGCCCGCGACTTGGATGGGCGCTGCTTCGCCGCCTACCGCGGGCTCGCGGGCGCCTCGTCCGTGCAGCGCACGCGCACCTTCGACCGCGTCCACTCCCTGCCGAAGCCCCCCGTCCCCAGCGGCATCGAGGGGGTGGTGGTCGACTGGCCTGCCCTCACCGAGGTGGAACAGCGAATCGTCGCCGCGTCGTTGCACCCGCTGCGCAGCTTCCTCCCGCCGCTGCGTGACGCCGACGCGCGAGTGGCGCTCCTGCCGATCGACGTGCGGACCGTCGACCTCCCCGCGTTCGGTGGCCTGTCGGACGTGGCGTTCGACGACCATCGGCGCTTCGCCGCGCTCCAGGGCGTGGCCTCAGCCCACGAGCGGCTGGCCACCTCGCGCATCGAGGACCTGCTCGCATTCGGCGACGACGGCGGTCTCGCTTCGATGCCAATCTGTGCCACATCAGGGAGAGGGCCCGTATGACCAGCTGCAGCCGAGTTTCCATCGCACCACCCGTACGCGTCGCGATGGGTCTCTTGATTCTAGGAGTTTGCATGCTGTCCGGCGCCCCGGCCGCGGCCCAGTCGTCCTTCGTGGACGGCGAGCGCGTGCGCTTGCGAGCGCACTTCGACGAGGTGATCGCGGAGCTGGAAGCCGCCGACACCTCAGCGCTCACCGAAGAACAGCAGGCGAATCGTGCCGTGCTGTTGGTGCGGCTCGCGGCGTACCGCGACCGAGGCGTCTTCCCCCTGCGCTACGGCGGCCCGGACGGCCTCGCGCCCGAGTTCCGTGACGTGCACGGCACGCGCTGCGCCATGGGGGAACTGATCTACCTGAGCGGCGAGACGGAGTTGGTGGAGGACGTGGCCACGACCGCGAACAGCGCGACCATCGCCGAGCTGAGCGCGGACCCTCGCCTGGTGCAGTGGCTGCACGACAACGGGCTCAGCCTGGAGGAGGCCGGGCGCATCCAGCCCGCGTACAGCCCGTGGCGGGCGACCGACTGCCTCTGCGTGGGCAGCACCAGCCTCTGGCGCGGCGAGGTCCGGGGCAGCACGGAAGGTGACCGGTGGGCGGAATCCGAGAGCGGCTACAACGAGTACACCGCCGACGTGGAGCTCATCGAGCCCCTGCGCGGCTCGGACGGACGGTCCGCGGGTCAGCAAGCCACCGTCGCCATCTGGTTCCACGCAGGCCCCGGTCAACCCGTGCTGGTCGCCTTCGATGCGGACAACCGTGGGTGGGCCTTCCCCACGGACGAGGCGTTCGAGTTGGTGGCGTGCGCCATCGAGTACCCCGCGTACAACGCCCCGCAGCTCGTCACCTGCGGCAACCCGGTGGTGGTGGACCTCGATGTCGCGCTCGACACCATGGAGCTCTCCGCGGGACAGTGTGAGGCCGCCCTCGACACGCAGGAGGACTTGGCTCCGTGTCCCAAGGACGACGGTTGCAGCGTGGGCGCACCCGGCAGGGCAGACGGAAACCCGCTGGGCCCGCTCGCGCTGCTCACCATGCTGGCGCTGATCGCCGCGCGGCGATGTCGAGAGCGAGCCGCACCCTAGAGGTTGCCAAGACGCAGGCCGCGCTGGCGGCCTGCCCCCGACTCACACGTTGGCGCAGAAGCCTTCGTAGTCGATGTACTCGGTGATGGTGGGCTTGTCGCCGCACACCGGGCAGTTCTTGTCGTGCCGCAGCTTGAAGGTGCGGAACGCCATGTCGAGGCTGTCGTACTGCAGCAAGCGGCCGTTCAGGGGCTTGCCGACGCCGAGGATGATCTTGACCGCCTCGGTGGCCTGCAAGACGCCGATGACGCCCGGCAGCACACCCAGCACGCCGGCCTCGGCGCAGCTCGGCGCGAGGTGAGCCGGAGGCGGCTCGGGGTACAAGCAGCGGTAGCACGGCCCGTCGTGCGGGATGAAGGTGGTGACCTGCCCGTCGAAGCGGAAGATGCTGCCGTGCACGACCGGGATCTTCTTGAAGATGCTCGCGTCGTTCACCAGGTAGCGCGTGGGGAAGTTGTCGAGGCCGTCCACGATGACGTCCCAGCCCATGTCGAAGATGCGGTCGACGTTGCTGCTGTCGAGGCGCTCGTTGAACGGGATGATCTTCACATCCGGGTTCAGGTTCTTGATGGTCTTGGCCGCGGACTCCACCTTGGAGG
>CAZEAA010000545.1:1717-3699 GCA_964510015.1 uncultured Sandaracinaceae bacterium | reverse complement strand
CGGCTGGCCCGGCGGCCGCGGCCGAGGAAGAGAAGACCGAGTTCGACGTCGAGCTGACCGACGCCGGCGCCAAGAAGATCAACGTGATCAAGACGATCCGTGAGATCACCCAGCTTGGCCTGGCGGACGCGAAGAACCTCGTCGAGGCCGCTCCGAAGATCATCAAGGAGGCCGTGTCCAAGGACGAGGCCGAGAACATCAAGAAGCAGCTCGAAGAAGCGGGCGCCAAGGTCACCCTCAAGTGATCGCTGCGCAGGAGCGCACCCGTCAGCTCGGCCTGCATTTTGCTTGGCCTTCGGCTCAGGGTGGGGTAGACTCCCCGCCCCGCCGGATGGGTGCGCGCCGCGCACTGTGTTCTGGTCCGTTCAGTATCTGAAAAGCGGCGTCGGTCTCCTCCCGGAGGCCAACGCCGCAATTCGCATTTCTCTTAGTCAACTTTCGCAACCCGACCACGGCCCGTCTCGTCAGCAGCGAGCGGACCAGGAATCCCGGTGAACATGGCGTCGAAGATCCAGACCAATTTCCGGATTCGTCACAGCTTTGGGAAGATCGAGCGCTTTCTCGACATCCCGAACCTGATCGACATCCAGAAGAAGTCCTACGACAAGTTCCTCCAGTCCACGATCCCCCACGCGGAGCGGACTGACATTGGGCTTCAGGGCGTGTTCCGGAGCGTCTTCCCCATCCGTGACTTCAACGGCACGAGCGAGCTCGTCTTCGTTGGCTACACGCTCGAGCGTCCGAAGTACGACGTGGACGAGTGTCGCCAGCGCGGCATGACGTACGCGGCGCCCATCAAGGTCACCATCCAGCTGATCATCTACGACAACAGCGAGGGTGGCGAGCGCGCGGTGCGCGACATCAAGGAGCAGGAGGTCTACTTCGGCGAGATCCCGCTCATGACCGACAGCGGCACCTTCATCATCAACGGCACCGAGCGTGTCGTGGTGAGCCAGCTGCACCGCTCGCCCGGCGTGTTCTTCGACCACGACTCCGGCAAGACGCACTCCTCGGGCAAGCTGCTGTACCAGGCGCGCGTCATCCCCTACCGTGGCTCCTGGCTCGACTTCGAGTTCGACCCGAAGGACCTGCTGTACGTGCGCATCGACCGTCGCCGCAAGATGCACGCGACGGTGCTGCTGAAGGCCCTCGGCTACAGCACGCACGACCTGCTGAAGTTCTTCTACCACACCGAGACGATCTACTTCGAGGGCAAGGGCGCCTTCTCGAAGAGCGTCGAGTACGACATCCTCACCGGCCAGCGCGCCACGCGCGACATCAAGCTCGGTGGTGAGTCGCTGGTGAAGAAGAACCGCAAGTTCACCCGCGCCGTCATCCGCAAGCTGCAGGCGGCGGGCGTGGAGAAGCTGCCGGCCGACATCATCGAGGTGGTGGGCAAGGTCAGCGCCGAGGACGTGATCGACGAGGAGACGGGCGAGATCATCGTGCAGGTCAACGAAGACCTGACCGAGGACAAGATCAACGCCATGCGCGAAGCCGGCGTGAAGCAGCTGCGCGTGCTCTTCATCGACGGCCTGAACGTGGGCTCGTACCTGCGTGACACCCTGCTGGCGGACAAGGTCACCAGCCAGGACGAGGCCATCCTCGAGATCTATCGTCGCCTCCGCCCGGGTGATCCACCCACGCTCGAGACCGCCCGCACGCTCTTCGGGAACCTGTTCTTCAACCCCGAGCGCTACGACCTGAGCCAGGTCGGTCGCTTGAAGTTGAACTACAAGTTCTACAAGGACCACAGCGAGCGTCCGGACATCGAGCACACCACGCTCACCGAGCGCGACATCCTCGAGACGGTGCGTCACCTGATCGAGCTGAAGAACGGCCGTGGCTCCACGGACGACATCGACCACCTCGGCAACCGCCGCGTCCGCGCCGTGGGCGAGCTCATGGAGAACCAGTACCGCATCGGTCTGGTCCGCATGGAGCGCGCCATCAAGGAGCGCATGTCCATGTCGCAGGAGATC
>CAZEAA010000545.1:0-1707 GCA_964510015.1 uncultured Sandaracinaceae bacterium | reverse complement strand
AGACGCTCATGCCGCACGACCTGATCAACGCGAAGCCGGTCAGCGCCGTGGTCAAGGAGTACTTCGGCAGCAGCCAGCTCTCGCAGTTCATGGACCAGACCAACCCGCTCTCCGAGGTCACGCACAAGCGTCGTCTCTCGGCGCTCGGACCTGGCGGTCTGACGCGTGAGCGCGCCGGCTTCGAGGTGCGCGACGTGCACACCACGCACTACGGCCGCATCTGCCCGATCGAGACGCCGGAAGGTCCGAACATCGGTCTGATCGCGTCGCTCTCCACCTACGCCCGCGTCAACGACTACGGCTTCGTGGAGACGCCGTACCGCACCGTGACCGAGGGCAAGGTCCTCGACTCGGACGTGCGCTGGTACTCGGCCCTCGAGGAAGAGGGCCACTACATCGCGCAGGCCAACGCGGTCATCGACCAGACCACCAAGATGCTGGAAGGCACCTTGATCAACGCCCGCTACAACGGCGAGCCCGTGCTGGTTCCGCCCGACACGGTCACGCTGATGGACGTCTCGCCGAACCAGCTGGTCTCGGTGGCCGCGTCGCTCATCCCGTTCCTCGAGCACGACGACGCCAACCGCGCCCTCATGGGCTCGAACATGCAGCGCCAGGCCGTCCCCACGGTCCGCTCGCGCGCGCCCATCGCCGGCACCGGCATCGAGAACCGCGTGGCGCGGGACTCGGGCGTGTGCTTGGTGGCCAAGCGCGACGGCGTGGTCGAGTCGGTGGACGCGACCCGCATCGTGGTCAAGGCCGAGGGTGAGGCCGGGGCGTTCCCCGACATCTACCGTCTGCTCAAGTTCCAGCGCAGCAACCAGAACACGGCGTACAACCAGCGGCCCATCGTGCAGCCGGGCGACCGCGTGTTCGTGGGCGACGTCATCGCCGACGGTCCGAGCTGCGACAAGGGCGAGCTCGCGCTCGGTCAGAACGTCATCTGCGCGTTCATGCCCTGGGGCGGCTACAACTTCGAGGACTCCATCCTGCTCAGCGAGCGCATCGCGAAGGACGACGTGTTCACCTCGGTGCACATCGAGGAGTTCGAGTGCGTCGCGCGCGACACCAAGCTCGGCAAGGAAGAGATCACGCGCGACATCCCGAACGTCGGCGAGGAGGCCCTCAAGGACCTCGACGAGTCGGGCATCGTGCGCATCGGCGCCGAGGTCAACTCGGGCGACATCCTGGTGGGCAAGATCACGCCGAAGGGCGAGACCCAGCTCTCCCCGGAAGAGAAGCTGCTCCGCGCCATCTTCGGTGAGAAGGCCGGCGACGTGCGCGACACCTCGCTCCGCCTCCCGCCCGGCGTCAGCGGCATCATCATCGATGCCCGCGTGTTCGCCCGCAAGTCGGTCGAGAAGGACACCCGCGCCCAGCAGATCGAGGACGCCGAGCGCGAGAAGCTGATCCAGGACCACCGCGACAACGTGGCGATCGTCTCGGACGGCTACTTCAACCGCATGAAGGAGATCCTCGGCGGCAAGGTCACCGCCGCCAAGCTGCTCGACGACGCCGGCAAGACGCTGGTCGACGCCGGCGCCACCCTCAGCGACGAGGCGCTCACCGACATCCCCCGCAAGTACTGGGGCCTGTTCTCGCTGACCACCGCCGAGGACACCGAGATCGTCGAGGCCCTGTCCCGCCGCCTCGAGAAGGACCTCGACGAGATCGAGACCATCTACCGCGAGAAGATCGCCAAGCTGA
>CAZEAA010000544.1:726-3711 GCA_964510015.1 uncultured Sandaracinaceae bacterium | reverse complement strand
GTGTGCACTCGCCGGAGCGCCCCCCGGGCGGCGGGCCGCACCCGGCCCGGCGCTCGGTCTGGGCGGATGAGCGCCGCGTAGCGGCGCGGTTGGCTACGCGAACTCGGTGACGAGCTGCACGTTCATGCGGGGGACGCGCGCCTCGGGGTGCGCGGCGATCCACGCGGCCGGCATGAGCGGAGGGAGATCCACCTCGATGCTCAGCCCGCGCGCCAGCGTCGGCAGGATGTCCGCGAGGTACATCGCCGGGTTGATGCCGAGCAGCTCGCAGGTGGCGAGGATCGAGAAGATGACTGCGGCGCGTCGCCCGCCATCGTGCGAGCCCACGAAGAGCGCGTTCTTACGCACGATCGCGATGCGGCGGAAGAGACGCTCCGTGAGGCCGTTGTCGATGGGGATGCGTCCGTCGCTCAGGTAGCGCGTGAGCGCGTCGTAGTGCTTCAAGAGGTAGCGCGCGGCCACGACGAGCAGCGACGACGGTGGGCCGTGCTCCATCACGGAGGTGCACCACACACGAAGCCCCTCCCAGACCGGGCGCTGCGTGGCGTCGCGCGCGAGCACGAGGTCCTCTGCTGACAGGCCAGCTTCGAGGGACACCCCCTCGAGGTAGTAGATCTTCTTGAACGCCGCGACGGGATGCACGGCGCGTTGGTTGCCTGCGTCGAGCGCCTTTACGAAGTAGCGCCGCGAGTGCATCGCGCAGCCGCACTCGAAGAGGTCGCTGCGCTTGAAAGAAGCGTCGAACTTGTTGTCGGCGTCCACCACCACGAAGCCACCGGCGCGCATCGCGAGGATGTCTTCGGGGCCGATGTCCGGCTCGCGCTGCCCGCGCTTGTGCGCGGTCGACGCGTACGTGTAGACGGCAGCGCGCCCGTCACCGATGGCGCCCCAGAGAGTGCCGCTGGCGACCACCTGCGGCTTGCCCTTCTCCTTGTGGTGCACCGGCATGCCCGTGCCATCGAGCTGCATCACGGCGGAGCGCGTGACTTCGTCGAGGAGGGCGCGCCAGATCGGAGTCAGCAACTCGGTGGCCCACAGCACCTGGTCGGAGAGCGACGCGCTCGGCATCCCGTAGCCCATCCGCTGAAGCCACTCCGTCACGCGATGCAGGCTCATACCGTCGCGGTACTTCTTGATCACGATCTCAGCGACGAGGCTCGAGCCGTACGCGCCACCGGGGATCACCTTGTCGCCTAGAGGGCCACGCACGACCGCGCAGTCGTTCGCGCGGCACCCGAACACCTCGCGGATGTCACGGCGCACGAAGAGCGCTCCGGGCTTGTAGTCGAGGACCTCGGTGACCTCCGGCTCTAGCTGCACCAACGGCTGCTGACAGCTCGGACACGTGTGCTGGTCACATGGCACCGCCAGCACGTTGTCGACGCGCAGCAGCGATGGCGAGTACTCGCGCCGCATCGGACGCGAGGGAGGCTTCGGCGGGTTCTTGGCCTTCTCCTTCGCTTCCGCGTCGAGCGCCGCGAGCCTCTGCAGCGTGTCGTCGGTGGTGTCCTGCTCGTCGCGGGCCGATGACCGCTCCCCTTGCTCACGCAGTGCGGCCAGCTCGTCGAAGAGGAGCCCGAGTTGCTCGCGCGTGACGCCTTCGCTGTGGCGACCACGGCTGGCCTTGGCCTTGGCGAGGTCGAGCTGGAGCTTCTTGATCTCCAGCTCCAGCCGCTCGATCACCTTCAGCACTCCGACCTTGTCACCGTCGTCGATGAGCTCGGCGACCACCTCGGTGGTGGTGCCCGAGTAGGTCTTCGAGCTGGGCTTCGCCGAGGCGGTGGCCGTGGTGCTCGCGGGCTTCTTGCCCTTGGGTGCGGTCTTCTTCCGGGCCATCGACGCCGGGAAGCTAGGCACGCACGCGATCCTCGGCAACCCCAAAGAGTACGCGGATCCATCTTTCTTCAAGATGGATCCGCGCTCCGTCACGCCGCGCCGCGCTCCGTCCTCTTCGGCTCCCATCGCTGGCGCACACGACCATCGTCGAGGTCCACGCCTTCGAGCAGCATCGACAGCTCACGCATGTCGATCTCGACCGACGTGGTCCCCGACGCCACCCGCTCGGAGAAGGCGAACTGCCCACGCTCGAGACGCTTGTAGACGATCGTGAATCCCCCGCGCGTCCACACGAGCAACTTCACGTGCGTGCGCCGTCGGTTGAGGAAGACCCAAACGTGGCCGCTCAGCGGGTCCTGCGCGAGCACGAACTCCACATGGTTGGAGAGGCCCTCGAACGACTTCCGCATGTCGATGGGGTCCCGCGCGACGAAGACGCGCACGGAGCCGGGGAACAAGATCATCGCAGCCCCATCCGCTCGGCGAGCTCCACCAGGAAGTGCGCGGCCGCGGTGTCCAGCACCGACAGCTCCAGCTCGATGCCGCCCACGCGCACCCGCGCCGATGCGGGCAAGGTGTGCGACACGGATGGCGATGGCCGCACCACGTCGCGTGGGAGCAGCTCCACCCACGCGGGCGCCAGCGACGGGCTCGGCGCATCATCGGCCTCCCACTCCGATAGGCGGGCCTGCCACCAAGCCAACCGAGTCGCCCGCAGCCCGTGGCGCCGCGCAAACCCGGCTCGGCTCTCCCCGCTGGCCTCCTGCAGCGAGAGCGCCCGCCGCGCGTCCTCCTCGCTCCAGTGTCGTGGCCCCTTCAGGCCCGCCAGAAACTCCAACTCCGTCTTCTTGATGCCCATCGCGCTCGGCTCCTTTCAGTGAGCCGCGCAGCCTCAGGCATCACGGGGCGCGCCGGCAGGGGCGCTCCGGCGAGTGCACACGGCGGTGTCGAGCTGCGAGAAGTCGTCCTCCGGTAGCTCGTATTGTTCGTCCGGCTCGTAGCGGAGGTCCGTCGCGAGTGGGGAAGAGCGGGCGCGTGGCTCGGGGTTGTCGAGGCCCTCGTGGCGGAGGATGCGCTGAATGCTCGCGCGCCAAAGCACCGTGGCCACGTGGCGCATGCGGCCGGCGCAGTGGGGGCAGGCCAGGACGT
>CAZEAA010000544.1:0-716 GCA_964510015.1 uncultured Sandaracinaceae bacterium | reverse complement strand
GTGGCGCATGAGCTCGGCCCACTCGGTGTTGCGGGGCTTGCTGGGGTTGCTGTGGCGGGTGCGCTTGCGGGCCAGGACGTCCGGGCGGCGGTAGGCCACCACCTCGGGGCGCAGTCGAGCGTTGGCGGCGAAGAGGCCGCCGTACAGGAGGGTGTTGACGCGGGGCGGGGGGACGAGCGCGGCCAGCCGGTCGATGAAGCGCTCGGCGGAAATGTGTATCTGGGTAGTTCCGTCTCTCCAGCGCGTCTTCAGCGTCAGCTCTACGGCATCGTGACGGATGCTCAGTCGTGTTTCTTTGAGCGGTGGCCGCAGTATGTATGTATCCGTTCGGTGAATCGCGTCCTTGACGTCGGTGCTTCAGTCCGAGGGGCGGGCGGAGTTCAGAGCGTGGCAGCGCGGTAGGGGTCCGCCGCGAGCAAGGCCATCACGTCCTCACGCTCGCGCGTGCCGGCCCAGTACGCCGGCGCCAGCTCGAGGACCCGGTGAGCCGGCCACGCAGGCAGCAAGCAGAAGAGGTCGCGGAGGTACTCCCACGGCTCGACGCCGACCATGCGGCAGCTGGCGAGCAGCGTGGTGAACGCGGCGTTGACGTGAGCGCCGTCGTCGCTGCCGACGAAGAGCCAGTTCTTGCGACCGACGGCCTGGCGACGGAGCTCGCGCTCGCTGATGTTGTTGTCGAGCGGCAGCCGACCGTCGGTGAGGAAGCGCTGTAGCCC
>CAZEAA010000543.1:0-3717 GCA_964510015.1 uncultured Sandaracinaceae bacterium | reverse complement strand
TGGGAAGGCGAATTGGGGCACCCCCCGCTGAAGCCGCTGAAGCGGAGGGCAGCAAACCACGCTTGGACTTTCTTAAAGTCCCCGCCTGTCGGCGCGGACTACGTGGCCGACAGCAGGGTGTGCTCTACCCGAGGTACCCGGACGCAAAATGCGGGCGCAGCATCGTTTGTGTGGGGTCCGGGTAACCTTGGTGGGCCGGTCACCAACCTTTCCACCACTCAGTCCCCCGTACGGGGGACTTTCAGGTCGCCCAGGCCTGGTTTGCTGCCCTCCGCTTTCAGCGGGGGGTGCCCAAAACACCTTGGCAGAAGCACGATTCGCTCGGCAGGTCACCTCTTCTCCCGGGCTGCGCGGGACCGAAGACCTACGGTGACGGCGACGGGCCCTCAAACCGAGTTGACCAACACACCGTGAAACACGCCCCACTCCTCGCCAACGTCAGGCCACGATCAGGATCACGCCGAGCGAGATCAGCGAGACCGCGAGCCACAACGTCACGCCCTGCAAGAACGGGCGCAGGCCGGCGGCGCGCAGGGCTTCCCGGCTCAACCCCGCGCCCACCAGGAACAGCGTGAGCACCAACACGCGGCGGGAGAGCGCGCTCACCGCGTCGCCCACCGGAGCCAGCGACGGGAAGACGTGCGCCACCAGGGCCAGCGCCACGAAGCCGAGGATGAACCAGGGGCGTGCCGCGCGCGGGGCGCCACGCGCTGGGCCGTTCGAGCTGCCTGCGCCCGCGCGACTCGCCTGCCGCCGCCGCGTGTGCCAGGCGAGGCCCGCGGTCAGCGGCACGATCCACAGCGCGCGCGCGAGCTTCACCGTGGTGGCCACCTCGAGGGCGTCGGGCCCGTGGGTCAGCGCGGCGCCCACCACGGAGCTGGTGTCGAGGATGGCCACGGCGCACCACAGGCCGAACTGCTCGGCGCTCATGCCGAGCGCGTGGCCCACCAGCGGGAAGACCAGCAGCGCCACGGCGTTGAGCGCGAACACGGTGCCGAGCGCGGCGGTGACCTGATGCGCGCGCGCCGCGACGGTGGGCGCCACGGCGGCGATGGCGCTGCCGCCACAGATGGCCGTGCCGGCGGTCACCAGCAAGCTGGTCAGCCCATCCACGCGGAAGAGGCGGCCGAGCAGCCCGCCGAGCACAAGGCAGAGGGCGATGCTGCCCACCGCGAGGCCCGCGCCGAGGCGACCCACGTGCGCCACGGCGCCGAGGTCGAGGCCCGCGCCGAGACCCACCACCGACCACGTCAGCAGCCGCTTGGCGAGCGCCTGGCTCTCGGCCTCCCACACGTTGAGGCCCAGCAACGCCACCGCCACACCCAGCACCAGCGCGCCCACCGAGCCCATGCCCGGCAGGACGAGGCACAGCAGCCCGAGCGCCGGCAGCACGGCGCGCCGCCACCCCAACCCGGGCAGCCGGTGCGTGCTGTCCGCGCCCCGCGCCGGCGGGGAGGCCGGGAGCGTCAGCGGCGAGCCGTGGAGTTCGAGCGTGGTCACGAGGAGCAGCGTGCGTCCATGGCATCGACAGCGCGAATCGTTTGAACGGATGTGCCATCATGGAAACCTATGGCTACCGCGCGCGACGAATTCGACTCCCGCCACCTCGACGTGCTGCGTGCCGTGATCGACGCCGGCAGCATCACCAAGGCCGCCCGCGTGCTGCACCTCTCGCAGCCGGCCGTCACCGCCAGCGTGAAGAAGCTCGAGGGTGCCCTCGGGGTCACGCTGCTCACCCGCTTTCCGCGAGGCGTCACCCCCACCGACGCGGGCCGCCGGCTCTTGCTGCACGCCCGCCGTGTGGACGCGCAGCTGGACGAGCTGGTGGCCGACGTGACCGCGCGCGACGCGCCGCTCGGGCCGCTGGTGATCGGCGCCAGCACCACCATCGCCGCCGGCCTGCTGCCCAAGCTGTTCGCGCGCTTCCGGGCACAGCATGGCAACACGGGCCTGCGCCTGATCGTGGGCAACACCAGCGAGATCATCGCGCAGGTGGAGAGCGGCGCCCTGCCGCTCGGCTTGGTGGAGGGTCCGCCCCGCGCCGCGCGGGTGCGCCTCGAGCGGCTGCTGGACGACACGCTCTTGCCGGTGGTGGCCACGAACTCGCCTTTCCGCGGGCACAACGTGGACCTGAACACGCCGGTCCTGTGGCGCGAGGTGGGCTCGGGCACGCGCACCGTGGTGGAGCGCGCGCTGCGCAAGCTGGGCCGCAAGCCCATGCCGTTCGACCTCGAGCTCGGCAGCACGGCCGCCATCCGCCGCGCGGTGGGGCTGTCGCTGGGGGTGGCCTTCCTGTCGCGCTGGTCCATGGGCGAGGACCTCGACGCGGGGCGCCTGCGCTTGCTGCACATCCCCGGCCTCGCCATCGAGCGGCGCTTCAGCTGGGCCCTGCCGAGCGCACCGCTGGGCGGCACGGCGGCCCGCTTCCACACCTTCGCGAGCGCGGAGCACGAGGTGATGCGGCCCTGACAAGCACCCCCGCACTATGCATCGGCCATCATGAATAGCGCGTCGACCAAGTCGTGGACTAGGCATCCACGAGAGTGACGCTGCGGTGTTGCTTGCAGGACAAGAATATTTGGGAGACGTCCTGAACTGGACTCCTGCTGCGCGATTTCGAATCTCCACCGCTTGCGGTGAGATCTCAGTGCACCAGGATCCTGATTACTCTTGCTCCCAGGATCCTGGTCACCTAATCTCGCGACATGGCGACCTCAAAACGCACCTCACCCCCCGCACCGGAGTCAACGCCAGGTCGAAGAGGAGTGGTTGTGCGGAAAGACGGACGCGAGTTGAAGCGCATCTGCGTGTATCTCCCTCATGATCTGGCGCGATCTCTTGCAGTCCATTGCGCCAGATTGGACCGAGACACTAGCGACATCGTTACCGAGTCCATTCGAAACACACTCGCAGTGGCAGACGCCAAGGACTAGAAATGAACTTCATCGAGAATGAAAGTCATCAGAAGCTTCGTGGCGGGTACTACACACCACCAAGAATCGCCTCATTTCTATCACGTTGGGTTCTCGAAAGTGGTGCGAGAGAGATTCTCGAACCAAGTTGCGGTGACGGCGTCTTCATAGATGCAATGCACGCAACGACACAACCGTCGCCGACGCGAATCGTAGCTTGTGAACTGGATTCCGAAGAAGCCGCCAAGGCCTCTTCTCGCGCTCGCCGCTACAAAAAGACATCGACGGAAATTGTCTGCACGGACTATCTTTCGTGGTCATTGGGGCAGCTTGCTGAAAAGAGAACTTTCGACGCGGTAGTAGGGAATCCCCCATTTATAAGGTATCAGTATTTAGATTCAGCTCAGCAAAAGCGGGCGGAGAATGTCTTTTCAAGATTCTCACTCCCATTCACTAAGCATACGAACGCCTGGGTTCCTTTCGTAGTGTCGTCTATTGCAATGCTCCGTGCAGGCGGGCGCATCGCGATGGTCGTTCCTGCCGAGATCCTGCATGTTCTGCATGCGACATCTCTGAGATCATTCATACTTTCTGAATGCTCCCGTGTCCTCGTAGTCGACCCGGAGGAACTAATGTTCGGGGAAGCACTGCAGGGTGTAGTGCTCCTCCTTGCTGAACGATCGAGTCTAGCAAGACCTGGGTCAGGTAGGCTTGCAGTGCGCACAATGAGTAGCACGGCCTTCTTGGAAGAGAGTCCATCCCACCTTTTTGAGACGTCCGATTTCGTTTCTGGTGATCATCTAAG
>CAZEAA010000542.1:0-3728 GCA_964510015.1 uncultured Sandaracinaceae bacterium | reverse complement strand
TGCCCAAATCACCTTGCCAGAAGCACGATTCGCTTGGCAGGTCACCTCTGCTCATGGGCTCCGGAGGACCAAGACTTGCGATGAGTCGTCAGAAGGCGACGGCGACGGCGACGAACGCAACTTCAGCGGGCGGCAGCCGATACCCCACGCATGCTCAGTTGAGGAGCGATACCGGCAGGCTCTCGACCTTCTGAGTAGGGAGGTCGCGATGCTGACCAGGCTCGGTAGATGGTGAGGGTAGTGCGTCGCCGTCGCCGTCAACGCTCACGACTACGAGTCGGACGACGCCTCCCGTGCTAGAAAGCCCCCGTGATCGCCCTGACTCCCAGCCAACGCGCCGCCATCCCCGACGACGTGGTGGACCTATGTCGCCGCCTACACGAGCAGGGCGAGCGCGGCTGGATCGTGGGCGGCTGCATTCGGGACGTGCTGCTCGGGCGCCCCATCTCGGACTGGGACGTGGCCACGAGCGCGACGCCGGAGCGGGTGCAGCGCATCTTCCGGAAGGTGATCCCCACGGGCATCGAGCACGGCACGGTGACGGTGCTGCATCGCGGCACGCCGTACGAGGTGACCACGCTGCGCGGGGAGGGGGCGTACACCGACGGGCGTCGCCCGGACTCGGTGTTCTTCGTCACGGAGATCGACCGCGACCTCGCGCGCCGGGACTTCACGGTGAACGCGGTGGCGTACGACCCGCTGGACGACAAGCTGATCGACCCGCTCGGGGGGCTCGCTGACCTCGAGGCCAAGCGGCTGCGCGCGGTGGGCGAGCCGGCCGAGCGCTTCGGCGAAGACGGCCTGCGCATCCTGCGAGGGGCGCGCTTCGCGGCGACGCTGGGCTTCGAGCTCGAGGCCCGCACGGAGGAGGCGTTCCACGGCGCCATCGGCGTCTTCCAGAAGGTCAGCCGCGAGCGTGTGCGGGACGAGTGGCTGAAGGCCATGAAAGCCGAGCGCCCGTCGGTGGCCTTCGACATCATGCGCCGCACCGGCATCCTGGACGTGACGCTCCCCGAGTTGACGCAGCAGTACGGCTGCGCGCAGAACAAGTGGCACGCCTACGACGTGTGGCACCACACCATGGCGGTGCTCGACGCCGTGGAAGGCAACGCCGTGGACAAGCTGGCGGGCCTGCTGCACGACATCGCGAAGCCGCGCACCCGCGAGCTGAGCGACAAGACCAACGACTACACGTTCTACCACCACGAGCGCATCGGGGCCGACATGGCCGACGCGTTCCTGCGGGAGTACCGCTTCAGCAACGACGAGCGGCAGCAGGTGGTGCACCTCGTGCGGCATCACCTGGTTTGCTACGAGCCGGAGTGGACCGACGCGGCCGTGCGGCGCTTCGTGCAGCGCGTGGGGCGCGACGGTGTGGACCCGCTGCTGCGCCTCGCGCATGCGGACGCCATCGGGAAGGGCATGCCGGTCGAGGGTGAGCTTGCGAAGCTGAGCGAGCTGCGCGCGCGCGTGGACGCGTTGATGGCGGCTGGCGCGGCGCTCTCCACCGGCGACCTGGCCGTGGACGGGCGCGACGTGCTGGCGCGGCTCGGCGGGCGCGGCGGCCCCATCGTGGGCGAGATCCTGCGCGAGCTGCTCGAGGCGGTGCTCGAGGATCCGGCCTTGAACGAGCGCGATCCGCTGCTGCACGCGCTGGACGACGCTGTCAGCCGGCGCACGCGGGACGGCGTCCCCGTGACAAACGGAAAGAGCGAGGGGCTTCGATGAGCACGCTGTCCGGCCTGGTGTGCCTGCACCTGCACTACCTGCCCGCCATCGACGACGGCGTGAAGACCATCGAGCAGGGCATCGAGCTGTGCCGCGGGCTGCAGGAGCTTGGCTACACGCAGCTGGTCACCACGCCGCACATCCGCAGTGAGCTCTTCGAGAACCGTCGGCCGGGTCTCGAGGCGGCGTTCGCGGAGTTCCAAGCGGCGGCCAAGGACGCCGGGCTCCCGAAGCTGGGGCTCGGCGCCGAGCATCACCTCGACGACATCGTCTGGGCCTTGCTGGACAACGGGCAGGGGGTTCCCTATCCGGGCGGCAACGCGGTGCTCATCGAGCTGCCGGAAGCCCACATTCCGGCGGGGCTGCGCGACCGCTTCTTCCGGCTGCGGGTGCGCGGCACGCGCGTGGTGCTGGCGCATCCCGAGCGCTATCGGCCGTTCTTCGAGCGCACGCACGAGCTCGACCCGCTGCTGGACGCCGGTGCCTTGCCGCTGCTGGATCTGATGTCGCTGACCGGTCGCTATGGGAAGACCCCCCAGCGGGCCGCCGAGCGCATGCTGGACGAAGGCACCTACTTCGCGGCCTGCACCGACGCCCACAAGCCCGAGGACGTGGCGGACGTGCAGCGGGGCATCGACCGGCTGTGTGAGCTGGTAGGTCCCGCCGAGGCCACGGAATTGCTTTCCACGAACCCACGTCACATCCTGGCGGGCACGGCCGAGTACGACTGATCGGTCCATGTGGAACCCCTTGCTTACCGAGTCCCTTGCGTACTGAACTCCCCGCGGCCCCCGTCGAAGCCCCCCCCGGGCTCGCACGACGCATCCTCCCGAAGCTCGTCATCTCGCTGATCCTCGGGGGCTTGCTGGCGTGGCTCACGGCCCGCAGCGGGGTGGCCATCGTGCCCACCGCCGCCGAGGGCTGGGCCAACGTGGCGCCCTGGGCCATCCCCGCGTACTCGCTCTCGCTGCTGCTCACGCACTTCCTGCGGGCGGCGCGCTTCCGCTTCCTGATCGCGCCCATCAAGCGGCTGCCGCTGCGCGAGGTGGTGCTCATCAACTGGGTGGGCTTCTTCGCCATCTTCGCGCTGCCCCTGCGCCTCGGCGAGTTCGCGCGCCCGGCGCTCACCAAGCTGCGCCACGGCGTGAGCGTGTCGGCCGGCATCGGCACCGTGGCCGTGGAGCGCGTGCTGGACGGCCTGATGACCAGCTTCTGCGTGGCGTGGGTGCTGTTCGTGCTGCCCCGGCGCGAGGTGGACGACCCGCTCGCCCGCGCGCTGCCCGGCTACGGTCTCACGGCGCTGGCCGTGTTCGTCTGCGCGTTCTTGGCGCTGGCGGTGTTCCTCTGGAAGCGCGCGTGGGCCGTGCGCACCACGGAGCGGGTCATCGGCCTGGTCAGCAAGGGGCTCGCTCGGTTTTTGGCCACCAAGGTGAGCGACGTGGCCGATGGGCTCAAGACGCTCGCCGACCCGCGCCTGGCGTTCGGCTTCGTGCTCGAGACCACGCTCTACTGGGCCAGCAACGCCGTGGGCATGTGGATCCTGGCGCAGGGCTGCGGCCTCGAGCTCAGCCTCGGGCAGGCCGTCGGCGTGATGGGCATCCTCGCCATCGGCATCCTGCTGCCGGCGGGCCCCGGTCTCTTCGGCAGCTTCCAGCTGGCGGTGTCGCTCGCGCTGCAGCTCTTCTTCGCCAGCGAGATCGTCACCGGGGTGGGGGCGGTCTACGTCTTCCTGCTCTTCACGATCCAGGCGGTGGGGATCGTGCTCGCCGGCGTGATCCCGCTTCTGTCCATGCGCTTGAAGCTCGCGGACCTGATGCCGCGGCTCGACGGGCTGTCCTCCGAAGGCGCGGGCTGACGGGGACCGGTGCGTCCGGAGCGCCCCGAAATTTTGGTGAGCGGAGGGCAGGGGCGTAGCGTCCAGGCATGTCCCGCTCCACTCGACGTCTGTTCACCGTTGTCCACCTCGCGGCGCTGATGCTGGCGCTGTTGCTGACACCCGG
>CAZEAA010000541.1:0-3749 GCA_964510015.1 uncultured Sandaracinaceae bacterium | reverse complement strand
GTGCCGGCCGCGGTGAAGGTCTGTCCGCACACGTGCGCCACGCAGGTGCGCGTCTGGCACTCGTCGTCCTCGGGGAGGTCCGTGCAGTCAGCCGGCGCGTTGCAGCCCACGCAGGCCGGCGCGGCGTTGTCGCCGTTGCACACGCTGCCACCGTTGTCGTCGCAGCTCTGTCCGAGCGGCGCCGGCGTCACGATGGGGGTGCCGCCGTTGCAGGTGCCCACGGCGCAGTCGCCCGGCTGCGGCACGTCGCTCGAGTCGGTCTGGGTGCGCGGCACGCCGGCGGCGCACGTGATGGCGCGGCAGTCGCCCGTGACCTGCGCCGTGTCGGGCGCTGGGCCGTCCTCGACCGTCGTCAGGACGCAGCGCTCGGCCACGCACGCGGTCATGACGCACGCCGACTGCGGACAGTCGGACACGTCATCGCACGCGCCAGCCGCACCGTCGCCGGTGCCCATGTCGTCGCCGGGGCTGGTGTCGCCGCCGCTGCCGCAGCCAGGCACACCCACGCCATACACCAGTGCCACACACGCGACCGAGACCCAGCTCTTGCGCAACATGCCCCACGACCCTTCTGCCCACCCGACGCGCCAACCACACCCGACCACGTCGCAATACTTCGACTAGACGGTCAATTTGCGCGATCGCCGCACGCACCGCAAGTGCCTTGCAGGCGGCGTACGCTGGTCAGCGTTCGCGTTCGCGCTGGTGACCCGGCTGGTTTACGCCCCGCTCCACCTCGAATTCCTCGCGCGCCGTCCGGCCGGACGTGTGCGGGGCAGGCGCCACCCTCACGCGGGGCGCGGGACCACCCGGCCGAACCCCCACGGCGTCGATGCGCTCTGCGATCTTGCGCGCGGCGGCCTCGATCAGCGCCGCGGCCCCGGCCTCCACGGCCTTCGGCAGCTGGCGCTCGCGCTTCTGCCAGTCCCGCTTCTTCCACTCTTTCTGAAGCTGCTTGCGGGCCAGCTTCTCGAGGTCGGCGTCCGCCGCGAAGAACGCCCAGCGGCCTCGGAAGGTCAGCACCATGCCCCACACGGCGGCCACGTAGGGCACCCACCAGCCCGGGCCCTGCACGTAGTCGATGACGCCCAGGAAGCTGGTCGCGATGGTGGCGTTGCCCAGGCCCCAGTAGAAGCCGCGCCGCCGCTCGGCCACGATCTGCGTCTTGCGCGCCGCCACCTCGCGCTCGCGCTCGATCAGCTCGATGGCCCCGTCCAGGTCCGTGAGCTGGTTGCCCACCTCGGCCGCCACCTCGGCGAGCTCGTCGCGCGTCAGCCCCTCCACGGCGTCCGCGCGCTGCAGCGCGACCCTCAGGATGGCTTCCACCTCGTCGCGGTCGAACGTGCGTGTGCTCACCGCCCGAGTATCGGGCCAAGGCCGGCACACGTCGAGTGCGCCCGCCGGTTGCCGTCTCACCTGCGCGCAAGCTAGAAGATGGGCCGCGATGGGCTACTGGACGTACTACCTGATGATGATGGCCCTCTGGTACCTCGTGGGTCACCCGGTGGTCCTGGCCGGCGTGGTGGTGCTCTTCCTGCTGCGCGGCTTCATCCCGGACCCGTACGTGCTCGCGCGCACGGCCGGCCGCATCCGCGCGCTCAACGCCCAGATCGCCGCGAACCCCGCCAACGTCACGGCGCGCCGCGACCTCGCGCGCACTTACCTCGAGCGCTCGCGCCCGAAGCGCGCGCTCGAGCTGCTGACCGAGGCCCGCAAGCGGCACCCGAACGACGCCGAGCTGCTGTTCCTGACCGGCGTGGCGCAGGCCCGCACGCGCGCCTACGAGCCTGCCCTCGAGGCCTTGATCCATGCGGTGGACATCGACCCGCGCGTGGGCTTCGGCGAGCCCTTCCGCGTGGCCGGCGACGTGCTCATGAAGCTCGAGCGCTACACCGACGCGGAGGACGCCTTCGAGCACTACGTGGAGACCAACAGCTCCGCCATCGACGGCTGGTACAAGCTCGCGCGGGCTCGTCAGAAGCAGGGCAAGACCGACGAGGCCAAGCAAGCGCTGAGCGAGCTGCACAGCACGTGGCGCACGCTGCCTGGCTACCTGCGGCGCAAGCAGTGGGGCTGGCGACTTCGCAGTCTCCTCGCAGGGTAGCGCCGTGGCCGCCGTCTACAGCGTCGCGCGTCGCTTCTTCCGCCGGGCCGCGGACCTCTACTTCGTGGACGTGCAGGTCGAGGGCGACGAGCACGTGCCGCGCACGGGGCCCGTGGTGTTCGCCGCCAACCACCCCAACTCGCTGATGGACACCGTGCTGCTGGGCTCGCAGGTGCCTCGCAACATCCATTACTTGGCGCGCAGCGGCCTGTTCTCGCACCCGCTCGCGGCCACCGTCTTCCGCGCCGCGGGCGTCATCCCCGTGCAGCGCGCGCAAGACCTCGGCGACCCGGTGGCGAGCGGCCCCAAGGTGGAGAACGACGCCGCGTTCGAAGCGGCCTTCGAGGCGCTCGGCGCGGGCAGGGCGGTGGGCATCTTCCCCGAGGGCCAGAACGCGCCCACCCGGCACGTGCGCGCCATCAAGACCGGGGTCGCGCGCATCGCCCTCGGCGCCGAGGCACGCCACGACTTCACGCTCGGCCTGCGCATCGTCCCGGTGGGCCTCAACTACGTCGAGCGCGAGCGCTTCCACACGGCGGCGCTGGTGCGCTTCGGCGCGCCCATCTTTCCGGCGAGCTACCGCGCGCAGCACGAAGCCGACCCGCGCGCGGCCGTGCGGGCGCTCACCGACGACGTCCAGGCCGCCATGCGTACCGTGGCCGTGCACGTCCCGGACGAAGCGCAGATCGACCTGGCCGAAGACCTCTACGACCTGTACGGCGCGCAGCTGCGCGAGGACGTGCTGGGCAGCCTGCCCGACCTGCGCATGCCGCAGGAGAAGCTGCTGGACGAGGCCACCGCGCGCCCCTCACGCGGCGAGCCGTTGAGCGAGCGCTTCGAGGCCGAGCAGCTCATCGCCGACGCTCTCGATTGGTTCCAGCGCACGGAGCCCGCGCGCGCCAAGGCGCTCGCGAAGCGCGTGAACGAGCACGAGCGGCACCTCGCTCAGCTGCGCCTGCGCGGCGACTTCGCCGAGCTCCCCGGCAAGCGCCTCTCCACCCGGGCCGAGCTGCTGAAGCTCTCGCTCTACGCCGCGCTCATGGCGCCGGTCGCGGCCTACGGCCTGGCCCACAACTTCGTCCCCTATCGCCTCACGCGGGTCGCCGCGCGGCGCGCGCCCGACGAACCCATCGAGGCCATCACCGCCCTCGCCGCCGGCGTGCTCGCCTTCGGCGCCGCCTACACCCTCTTCGGCTGGCTCGCCTGGCACGGCAGCGCGTCTCTGCTGGGCGCCTGCTTCTACGTCCTCACGCTCCCCTTCGCTGGCTTCTGGTTCTTCCGCTACCGCCGCCGGCTGGGCGTGCATGCCCACCGCATCGTGGCCCGCACCCTGTTCCGCACCCGGCCGGAGCTGTATCGAGGGCTCGTGCTCGAGCGGGAGCAGCTGCTGGTGGAGCTGGATGCCGTCCGGGCTGCGTACGCCAGGGCGTCGGTTGGTTCCCGCGAGGCCTCGTCCACGTAGTCGTGTCCACGTTCGTCCACGTAGTCGTGGTCGTGGTCGTGGTCGTGGTCGTGGTCGTGGTCGTGGTCGTGGTCCTTGACGGCGACGGCGACGGCGACGATCGAAGGCGGTGGCGATGCGGATCCGCATTGTTTCAAGGCATTTGGCCACCCCGGCTCGAGAGCCGGGGCAAGGAGTCCGCGG
>CAZEAA010000540.1:0-3785 GCA_964510015.1 uncultured Sandaracinaceae bacterium | reverse complement strand
ATCCTGGTCTGCGGGATCGGTCGCGCTGGCGCTCCCTCTGGTACCGCCCTGGAAACTGCACTCCGCGCTGGCGCGCTGCGTTTGTTTCCTGGGGCCCCCCAAGTCCCGCTGCCCAGGACGCCCCTCGCCCTCCTCGGTGACGCTTGGACCGGCGCTGGCGAGCAGGACGGCGGCGTATGGAACCGCTGTCGGCGTGACGTGGGCCCGACTGGCTGCGTTGGTACGCGGCTGGTCCAGCTTTTCCTCGCCCGAGAAGCGCAACTGACCGTGCATGTGGAGCGGGCCGCTGCTCGTCAACGGCTTGCCCGGCTATGTCTCGGTGGGCGCCGCGGGCCTAGAGCCTGTGCGCGAGGGGTTCCGCGCGAAGAGGTCAAGAATCCTCGCCCCAGCCGGTATGCTGCGCCGATGCCGAAGCTCCCTCGTCGCTCTCTGACCGCTCCGTTCCTTCTCGGAGCCCGCACGCGCACCGGTCTCGTGGTGACGGTGCTCCTCCTCCTCGGCTCGGTGCTCGGCTCGGCCGAGGCGCGCGCACAAGACATCCGCCATCCCGTCCCGAGGGTGCCGGAGCGCTCGGTCGTCTGCGTTCCCACTCCCACCGCGTCGACGACCTCGCTCGAGGACGACCTCGCGGCCACCCGCGCGGGCGGCTCTCCGCGCCCCGCGCTCGAGCTCGCCGCGACCTGCGCGGTCCCGAGGCACACGATCGCCGAGGCCTTCAACGAGGGCGGACTCGTGCGGCATGGCGCGGGAGACTTCGCCGCCGCAGCCGTGTCGTTCGAGCAGGCAGTGATCGCCGACCCGAGCTACCTCGAGGCTCGCTTCAACTTCGCCCGCGCGCTGGCTCGGCTCGGGAACCCGCGCGCCGCCATCGCGGAGATCGGCTCCCTCGCGAGCGCACAGCGGCTCGCGCAACCGTGGCTCGCGCGGGTGGCGACGGAGCCCGACCTCGCGTCGGTGCGCGACGACGCGACCATGCAGGAGTACGTGTCGGGACGGACCTACGCGGTCAGCGTCCACACGCCGTTCGCGGCGCCTCGCGGGCTGCCCGTGCCCGCCATCAGCGGCCCAACGTTCGAGCCGCTCACCTCGGTCCGCTGGGACGTGCTGCGCAGGGTGCTGAGCGCGTCGCCCGCGCTGACCCGTCAGCGAGGCATGGAGCCCATCCAGCCCTTCGGGATCCGACACCCTTCGCTCGACACGCTCGCGCCGCTGGACGGCGCCGGCTACTTCCGACCGGCGCCGGGGCAGGTGTTCCTGGTCATCCCCTTCTCCATCCCGGGGCCGGACGGGCGCGATGGGATCCTGGTGCTGCACTGGAATGGCGCCGCGTTCGAGCCCGCGTGCCACGAGTACTGCGACCCGCTGGCGGATCCCGGATACCGCGCCCGGTACTACCTCACGGAGCGACCCAACGAGATCATGGTGGTGCGATGCCGCTTCGCGGGCCGAGCCTGGTGCTCCACGCGCTTGATTCAGACCGAAGGCCGAGTGGCGCGCTTCCGGGGGTCCAACCAGCTCGCCGACGTCCAGCCGCCTGGCCAGTAGCCCATCGCGCTCGCGCACTTGTAGCCTGCGCTTCCTGGTGCTAGTTTTTCCATGGTTCTACATGGATTTACTGCGGTCACGTCGGAGAGCGCCATGAGTGAGCAGTCCCAGATCTCGGCCACCATCTCGGCCGCCACCAAAGAGAGGCTCGACCGCTTCACGGAGAGCCACGGCCTCAAGAAGAACTTCGTCGTCGAGCAAGCCCTGCTCTACTTCATGGAGGCCCGCCGTGAGCTGCCCGACGAGGCGCTCATTTCCACGCGCTTGATGCTGGACGACAAGGCCTTCGCTCAGGTGGTGGCCATGCTGGAGAGCCCACCGGCGCCGACGGAAGCCTTGCGAAAGCTGATGCGTGGACCGGTTCGTTGAGATCCGAGCACTGACGAAGGAGGACGACCGCACCTCGTTTTCCTGTGGGCAAGCCGACCTCGACCGCTTCTTCGAGCACTACGCCGGCCAGAACCAGTTCAAGCTCTTCTTGGCGGTGACGTACGTGGCCCTCGTCGACGCTCGCATCGTGGGCTTCGCGACGGTGGCCGCGTGCTCCCTCGAACGCTCGGAGATCCCGAGCGCCCGGCTGCAAAAGCGGCTGCCGGACTATCCGCTGCCAGTGCTTCGGCTGGCACGGCTGGGTGTGGACACACGCGCCCAAGGCCTGGGGATCGGGACGGCACTGCTGCGTCACGTCCTCACCATCGCGCTGGAGCAGCGCGCCGCCATGGGGTGCCTCGGTGTCGTCGCGGACGTGAAGCCCGATGCGGTGCCGTTCTACGACGCACTCGGGTTCGTCGCGTTGGACGGCGTTCGCGAAGGCCTGCTCCCGAGCGAGCCGCTGCCCATGTTCCTCGGCATCGAGACCGCGGCGGCCGCGCTCAAGTGAGCGCCCGGCTAGTGGGCCCGCTGATGAGCACCTCGAGGCCGCGCTCCGCACCCTCGGGGCGGGCGATGCGCAGGCTGAAGCCGTGCTGGGTGAGGACGTCTTCGGTGATGTGCAGACCGAGGCCCATGCCGTGGGGGTGGCGGGTGCGGGCCACGTTGCCGCGGTAGCCACGCTCGGTGAGGCGCGGGAGGTCCTCGGGGTCGAGGCCGGGGCCGTCGTCCGTGACGCGCAGGGTGAAGGTGCTGGACGTGGCGCTGAGCACCACGGCCACGTGACCGCCCGCGTCGTTGTAGCGCACGGCGTTGTGCACCACGTTGCTGAGAGCACGCTCCAACAGCGTCACGTCACCCAGCGCGAAGAGCGGCGCATCGGGGACGGCGAAGTCGAGGGAGACGCGCCGGTCGCGGGCGATCATGCGGTGGCGCGCGACGACCCGCTCCACCAGCGCCGAGAGGTCCACGGGCTCGCGCACGCGGTCTTCGGTGGCGGCGTCCATGCGCGCACGCGCGTTGAGGTTGCGCAGCAGCGAGCCGAGGTAGTCGGACTCCTCCACGGCGAGGCGCAGCGTCTCCTCCAGGCTCGAGGGAGCGCGCTCGCGCTGGGGCTCAGTGGCGAGCGCGTCGCTCATGGCGCTGGTGTGCGCGACCTTGGCCAGCTGCTCGCGCGCGGCCACCAAGTGCCCTTGCAGCACGGTCAGCGGCAGCATCACGTCATGCGTGGTGTTCGCGATGTAGGCCACCAGCGCGGCGTCGCGCTGCTGGAGCTGCGTGACCTGCGCGTCGATGCGCTCGCGGTCGGCGTCGAGCGCGCGGGCCACCGCGGTGACCTCGTCGGCGCCACCCACCATGGCCACGGCCGACTTCCCGGGACCGCGTGTGGCGGCGTCCTCGAGGCGTCGCAGACGGCGCACGAGCGGCACGGCGGCCAGCCACGCCACCAGCACCGCCGCGAAGCCCACGCCCACGCCGGTGAGCGCGCTGGCCACGGCGCCGTCGCTGTGCACCGGCGCACGGGTCAGGATCAGCGCGCACGGACCGTCGGTCCACGGCATGGCCACCAGCACCTCGTACTCGTCCTGGCCTTGGCGCCCACGCACCACACGGCTGGCCGCGTCCTCGCCGTCGTGCACCAGGGTGAGCAAGTCGCTCGGTGCGGGACCGCCCACACCAACTCCGTCTCGAGCAAACGGGACCAGTGGCGCCATGCCGCGTGCCGCTCGGCGCTCCGTTGCTGCGCCGCGTCCGCCGCGCCGCCCTGCGGGCCGTGCACCCACACCCCCACCGGGCCCGCGTCCGCGTCCGCGGAAGCGCGCCGGGTCGGCCTCGCCCCACGGCTTCACCAGCACCAGGGCGCGCTGGAC
>CAZEAA010000539.1:0-3788 GCA_964510015.1 uncultured Sandaracinaceae bacterium | reverse complement strand
GGTCCGCGAGGCGCGGTTCGATTGCGACTTCGTACGTCGACGTCGACGTAGACGTACTCCTACGCGTGCTCGTTGACCTGCTCGTGCTCGTGCTCGTGGCCGCATTCGGCGACGTCAGCGAATCCCAGTAGCCCGGCTGTCTGCGCTGTCTGCGCTGTCCTGTGCTCTCCGCCGATTTTGAATGAGGTCCGTCTCAAATTGTCCGACCGTCGTGACGTTGGTCGGACACGAGCACGAGCACGAGCAGGTCAACGAGCACGACGACGACTACGACCACGAAGACGTCGACGAAGACGTAGTCGTCGACAGCCCGTCGTGCCGCGAAGCCATGAAGCTCACCCTTCGTCTTCGCCGACCGAGGCATCGAGCAGCCCGCGCACGGTCTGGTGGATCTCCCAACGCAGCTCGCGTGGGACGTTGCGGTGCTTCTTGCGCACTTGCTTGAAGAGGTCGGCGAGGCGCTTGCGGCCGGCGGTGTCGAGGGCCCTTAGGGTGGCGCCCGGCTGCGACGGGGGCGCGGGCAGCTCGGCCACGGCGTGGGCCCACGCGCGGATGCGCTCGAAGTGCAGCACGGCGCGCGAGAGCAGCACGAAGGGGAAGTTCAGCGAGGGGTGGGGGCCCACGCGGATGCGCTGGCCGCCGCGCGTGGCGTTCAGGGCGGACTCCACTTGGTCCTTCAGGTGGCTCGCGCTCGCGAAGCGGCGGTTCACTTCGTAGACGCCCAGGCCGAGGCCGCCGAGGCCGCCGATCATGGCGCCGGTCATGAAGGACGCGCCGCCCACCGCAGCGTCGAGCGCGCCGCCGGCCGCGGCGCCGCTGAGTGCCGAGAGCGCCACCAGCGTGGTGGGGGAGAGGCCCATCACGTCCCACGTCTCTTCGGCGAAGAGGTCGGCGCCGCCCTCGAGCTCAGCAGCCGTCTCGGGCGACCAGCCCTCGAGGCGGTGCAGGAAGACCTCGGCCATCTTGCGGTGTGCCGCGGTCTCCAGCTGCCGCAGCCGGTCGTGGAACTCGCGCTCGAGGCGCGCGCGCTCGAGGTCTAGGACCTGGTCCTCGCGCAGCACCACCGTGAGATGAAAGCTGAGCGCGTCCACCAACAGGTCCGCGGCGATGCCGGCCACCTCGTAGCGCCGCCGCCTGCGCTCGAGCGCCAGGCCAGCGAGCGCCGCGTCGAGCTGGCCGGCGAACTGCGGCGTCAGCAAGCGGAACGCCTCGAGCAACGCGCGACGGTCGTGATAGGTGACGCCGTGCGCGTCGAACAGCCGCACCAGCTTGAAGAACTGGTCGAGCGCGCGCTGCCACTCGTCCAGATAGCGTCCGCTGGTGCTGCGGTTGATCAGCGCCATGGTGGGGCGCCCCGTGTAGCGCAGGATCTCCATCTCGGCTTCGTAGTTGGGCCGATAGGGCTCGTCGCCGTTCACCACGTAGAGGATGCAGGCGCCGTCGAGCACGGGCTGCAGCAGCCGGCACTCCTCGACGAACTCGTCGGTGCCCGCGAACGTGTTGACGAACTCGCGCCCGAGGCCCGGCCGCTCGGCGGCGCAGCGCTCGCGAGACTTCATCCAGTACAGCGCGCGCGGCGCCTCTTCGAAGCCCGGCGTGTCGATCACGCAGAAGAGCGTCTGACCATCCACGGCCACGTCGTAGCGCACGCACTCGGTGGTCGTCCCGGGGCGCGGCGAGATCTTCACGCGGTCGTTCTCGATCAAGCTCGCGATGACGCTGGACTTGCCCTTGTTGACGCGGCCCACCACGGCGAACGTCGGGATGGTGCTGGTGACCTGCACGCTCATGCGCTCTCCGAGGTGACGGCAGCGTCGGGGTCGAGGGCCAGGTACGGGTCGCCGAGCTCGGCCAGGTAGCCGGCCCACAGCGCGCGGTCGGCGGGCAAGCCGCCCGAGGTGAGCAGCACGTTGAGGTGCCGCGTGGTGCCGGCCGACTCGCGCAGCGCCGACACGAAGCGCTTGAAGGCGCGGTCGGGCGAGGCCCACGGCTCGGCCACCACGAACACGGGCGTCTTCGCAGCGCCCAGCGCACGGACCCGCGCGAGCAGCGCTTCGTCGTCGGCGAAGTCGTAGCCGCCCGCGCTGCCCACGGTGCCCTCGCGCACCACACCGAAGGTGTCGCGCAGCAGCGTGTCGAGGTCGCCCACGCGGAAGCGCGCGTCCCGCCAGCGGACGCACACGGCCTGCACGGCGTCGAGGGTGGCGCTCGGCGCGAGCACGGGCTCGGCCCCCACACCGAGGGCCCGCGTGTCGGCCGGGTCCTCGGGGCGCGAGCGTTGCACCACCGGGCCTCGCAGGCGCCGCTCGAGCTTGTCGATCTCGGGGGTGTCGAGCGATACGCGCGCGTAGGCACGCCCCAGCGCCAGGTGACTGCCCAGCAGCAGCACGAGGCGCGGCAGCAGCGCATAGACCGCCACGCACATGGCCAGGAAGGGCCACCAGCGCCCGGCCCCCACGCCGCCGCGCGTGCCCACGTTGGCACCTTCGAACGCGGCGTCGAGGCGCGAGTACTGGGTCGCGCGCAGCAGCGCCTCGTCCGGACTCGCGGCCGGCCAGGCCCAGCTCCACGGCGCAGCCGCGCCTTGCAGCACGCGCGCGAGGCCTTCGGGCGTCCAGCTCAGGGTGGTGGCCCACGAGAACGCGAGGTCGGACACCGACACCGTGAAGAGCAGGTTGCCGAGGGCGCCCAGGTTGAAGCCCACGGCGGCCAGCTGCAGCACGCGCAGGACCATCAAGCGCTCGATGCCGCTGTACAGCCCGTGGCGCGAGCGGGCGTAGCCCATGGCTTGGCGCAGGGCGCTGGCCCGCTCCGGGCTGCGCTGCGTGAGCGCACGCGCCAGCGCGCCGCCGAGGTTGCGCACGAGCGCGCGCAGCATGTCCAGCAGCGGGATGCCTTCGTAGGCGTTGGGCGAGACGCGCAGCACCAGCAGCGAGATGAGCGTGAGGCCCACCAGCAGGACCTGCAGCCCCACGAGCGCCACCAGCACAGTCAGCACGTTCACCGGGTGCTCGCCCGTGTAGTGGAACAGGCCTGCGCCCACGCCCCAGCCGGCAGCCGTCATGCCCAGGAAGAGCAGGGCGGCGGCGGCGGCGATGCCACGCTCCCACGAGGCGCCGAGCGCGCCGTACTCACGGCGTGGGCGTGTGGACTCGATCCAAGTCCGCAGCAGGGCGCGTCGTCCCGCGGGGAGCGGCTGCTCGCGCACCCGTGACGCGTCGGCTTCCAGCTGCTCGCGCGGGGCATCGGCATCCTGACGGAGACCGACCTCCAGATCCACCAGCTCCCCGAACGACAGCGGGGTCGACTCCGCGTCGCTCGTCATGGGTCAGCTGTCTCGGCCCGAGGCGTCTTCGTCTTCGTCTTCGTCGCGGGGCGGCTCGGGCGTGCTGTCGTCGCCACCGTCCGGCTTCGCGTCGCTGGCCCCGCGCGCAGCGGACACCGCGCCTCGGGCGCCCTTCACGGCCCCCTCCACGGCCTCGGCCATGACCTCGCTGAACTTGTGCAGCTCGCCGCCCACCGTGCGGGCCAGCGGCTCGGCGGTCTCGCCGATCTGCTTCACCATGCGGGTGGCCTCCTCGGCCACGCCGCTCACGGCGGGCTTGGCGCTGGCCTTGGCCTGTTGGTACACGCGGTCCGCCTCGCCGAGCACTTCTTTCAGCGCCGGCTGCACGTTCCCGAACAGGGCGCCCGCGGCGCTCTTCAAGCTGGAGACGGCGTTGCGGAGCTCGCGCGCCGCGTCCGGGCGCTGCGAAGGGGGAGCCGAGCTCTCGCTGGCCGGACTGTCT
>CAZEAA010000538.1:0-3802 GCA_964510015.1 uncultured Sandaracinaceae bacterium | reverse complement strand
CGGTAGCGCTTCTCCACGTCCTTGAGGCCGTTCCACTTGGCGGGCGGCGGCAGCATGGCCTTGGTGACGTGCTCGAAGTGGCGCGCGCTCACGGCCAGATCGCCCGTCTTGGTGCGCACCAGCGGGCCGCGCAGCATCACGTGGTCGGCGAGGTCCATGGCCTCGCGTTGCCCGGCGCCGTTCTCGTCGAGCACTTCCTTGCGCACCAGCGCCTGCGCGTCGCCGTAGGGCGTGCGGATGACCAGGAAGGGGCCGCGCTTGGCCATGACGCGCCCGAAGAGGTGCACCTGCGGCGCGTCCTTCGCCAGCTCTTCCTCGAGGGGCAGGGCGTTGCGCGCGCCGCTCTCGCGGTCGTTGGCGAGCTCGAGGACGTGCTTGCGCTCCGCCTCCATCTCCGGCGTGACCCGGAAGGTGTTGGGGTAGGGGCGCGAGCCAAACGCAGCGAGCGTGTCGGCCTTCGTCTTGCGAGCCAGCTTCAGATCATCTTCGGTCGCCACGGTCGTTCCTCTCGACTCAGCCCGACTTCGCGGCGGTCTCTTTCGCGCGCTTCTTATCGGCGTTCGACAGCAGGTAGGTCTCGATGAACGCGTCGATGTCGCCGTCCAGCACGCCGCCGGCGTTCGCGTCCTTGTGGTCGGTGCGCTCGTCCTTGACCATCTGGTACGGCTGCAGCGTGTAGCTGCGCACCTGCGAGCCGAAGGCGATCTCGGCGCGGTCACCCATGAAGGCCTCCTCGAAGGCGGCCTCTTGGTCGCGGCGCATCTTCTCGAACAACATGCCACGCAGCATCTTCATGGCGTGGTCCTTGTTCTGATGCTGGCTGCGCTCGCTCTCACAGCGGATGACGAAGCCCGTGGGGATGTGCTTGATGCGCACCGCCGACTCGGTTCGGTTGACGTGCTGTCCGCCGGCGCCGCCCGAGCGCATGGTGTCGATCTCGAGGTCCTCGTCGCGGATCTCCACGCCGTCGAGCGTGATGGAGTTGTCCAGGTCCGGGACCACGCGCACGCTCGCGAACGCCGTGTGACGCCGCGCGTTGCTGTCGAACGGGCTGATGCGGATCAGGCGATGCACGCCGTTCTCCGCGCGCAGGTAGCCGTAGGCGTACGGCCCCGTGATGTGCACGTGCGCTTCCTTGATGCCCGCTTCGTCACCCGGCTGCTTGCTGGTGATGACCGTCTTGTAGCCGTGCCGGTCGCACCAGCGCAGGTACATGCGCAGCAGCATCTCGGCCCAGTCCTGCGCGTCCACGCCGCCGGCGCCGGGGTTGATCATCAAGATCGCGTTCTCGTTGTCTGCGGGAGACAGCATGCGCTGCACCTCGAGGGCGCGGGTGCGCTCTTCGAGACCCGTGAGCGAGTTGGCCACCTCGTCCGCCATGTCCTGGTCGCCTTCGGAGGCGGCCATGTCCAGGAGGTCCTTGAGGTCGTTCACCTCGGTGGTGAGCTTGTTGAAGGTGGTGACGGTGTTCTCGGCGGCCGAGCGCTCCTTCATCACCCGCTGCGCGGCCTCCTGGTTGTTCCAGAAGCCATCGCGCAGGCTCTCGTGCGTCAGACGGTCGACAGTGTGTTGTAGGCCGTCGAGGTCAAAGATACCTCCCCAGCGACTCGAGTCGCTGAGCGAGGTCGACCAAGAGGTCACGGGACTCGCCAATGGAACTAGACATGCGTATTCGCCTGAAACTCGGGAAAGGGAAGGGGCTCGATAGCCCGGGGGGTTGGGACTGTCAACGGCGGCCACGTTCGGACCGTCACGAAGTCCGCGGGCGAGGTCGTGTGCTCTCCTCGGAAGTTTGCGCCCCGGCGGCCCTCGGAGTGGTGATACGCTTATCATCATGGACCAGCGAACGCTCCGCCATCTGACGCCCGCGGCCGTCATGGGTTTCCTCTCTTTCCTCGCGGCCGGCTGCGGCGGCGGGGGGGACGACCCGGTGGACCAGGGCCAGGTGGTCGACGAAGGCCCCCTGGACGAGGGCACGGAAGACATGGGCTCCCCGGACTGCGTGACCGCGACCACGGTGACGGCGGCCGACGGAGCTCCTCCCCGGCCGGACGGCATCGTGGGGGTGGGCGGCTTGCGCCTCGCGAACGATCGCGTGGTGGCTGGCTTCTCCTCGCTCACGCAGGGCGGCGCGGCGGGCGCGAACGGCGGCAACCTGCTCGACTTCCATGTCCTCGGGAGTGACGACCACTTCGTGGAGCACTGGATCGTGGCGGGGCCGGACTCCGGCCTGCGCGTGTTCAACACCGCGATGAACCTGATTACGGAGGAGTCCGACCGCGTGGTCCTCGAGGTGCGTGGCTACGTGGAGCGCGCTCCGCACGGCTCGATCTCGATGAACCCCGGCACGGGGCTGACGGCGGTGACCACCTTCGAGCTGCGCTGCGGCGAGCCCAAGCTGCACATCGCGACCACGCTGACGAACGCCACCGACCCGCCCATCGCGCTGGTGGGGCTCACCGGCGCGCTCCGGCCCGTGGACGTCTTGCTGTGGGGGAGCAACAGCAACATGCGCCCCTTCTGTCCGAACGCCGGGCAGGGCAGCACCTGCACCACCATCAACTTCGGCAACGTGGCCGGCACGCTGGTGCGCTCGCAGTACGTGGGCAGCGGCGGCTCGCGCGCGGGGCGCCCCGGCTCACTCGCCTACTACTCGGTGGACATGGCCACGGTCGCTGGCGCGCACGACTCCACCAACAGCGCGTTCGGCGACATCTCCACCAGCATCGTGGGCTTCGCCGCCGGAGCGACCGCGAGCCATCGGCGCGTGCTGATCGCGGGTGGCGCGGCGGACGCCGCCAGCAGCGTGGACGTCGCGCTCGAGGACATCGAAGCGCTGGGCCGCCTCACCACGGGCCAGGTCACCGGCTCCGTGAGCGTGCCGGGTGGCATCCCCAGCGATCCGCATCGCCGTCCGGCGGTGGTGTTGGCCACGCCTCCCGCGACGGGCAACGCGATGGACCCCGCCACCTGGCGCCCGGTCAACCTGGTGCGGGTGGCCGCCGATGGGACCTTCACGGCGCGCGTGCCCACGGGCGCCATCTCCTACGAGGTCCGCATGGACGGGCACTCGCCGATCCGCGGCACGGGCGCCGCGGTGACCGCGGGCGGGAGCGTCAACCTGGGCACGCTGACCCTCGCGGCGCGACCGGAGCTGAACGTGACGGTGCGTGTGGACGGAACCGGCGGCACCGCGCGCGTGGTGGTGCTGGGCACCGGCGCTACCCCCGACCCGGTGTTCGGGCCCGAGACGGGCTCTGCGCCGCAGGGGAACGTGGCGCTGGCCGACGGCCTCGGCAGTGTCTCGCTGCCCATCGCGCCCGGCACCTACGACGTGTACGCCATGCGCGGGCTCAACGCGTCGGTCGACCGCGAGTCCATCGTGGTGGCGAGCGCGGACGTGAACGTGACGCTGGACGTGGCGACGCTGGACGTGATCCCGAGCGGCTTCCTGACCGCGGACTTCCACGTGCACAGCGCCGTCAGCTTCGACTCGTCCACGCCCCCCGAGGACCAGGTGCGCGCGTTCATGGCCGCGGGGGTGGACGCCCTCGTGGCGACCGAGCACGACATCGTGTTCGACTACGCGCCGGCCATCGCGAGCGTGGAAGAGACGCTGCCACAGGGCGCGCGCGGCCGCCTCAAGGCGTTCCCCGGGCTCGAGGCCACCGCCTTCGTGCCGTACGAGGACTTCCCGCACACCATCGGGCACTACAACGTGTTCCCCGTGGACGTGGTGCCCACGGCGTTCGAGAGCGGCACCCCGGACGACGAGCGCGTGGGTCCTGCCACCGTCTACGAC
>CAZEAA010000537.1:0-3820 GCA_964510015.1 uncultured Sandaracinaceae bacterium | reverse complement strand
CAGTACGCCTGTTTCTTGTGGCAATGGCATCGTGTAGGCCGGTGAGGGCTGTGACGACGGGAACACCGGGTCAGGGGACGGTTGCTCGGGCTCGTGCACGATCGAGCGCGGCTATCACTGCTCGCGCTCCGGTGGCGCCTGCACGCTGGCCTGCAACCCCGTAGGAAACTCGTTCAGCCGCTTCCCGTTGCCGGCGCTCGTTGCGTCGGGGCTACCCGTGACCACGCTCGCGGCGGAGGTCACGGCCGAGTCCAGCGCGGCCACCATGGAGTACACGCGCTGCGCGACCGCGCTCAACGCCTTCCAGGCGAACCAAGCCTGTGCTTCGCTCGGCACGGGGTGGACCCTCGCCGACATCAACTCGCTCTACGAGAATTCGCTCGTGGCCACCCAGCTGGCGGCTGGCACGTGGTGGATTGGTGCCACGGACGAAGAGAACCCTGCCAGAGGGGGCCAGGAGGAGCCCCGGCCGGGAACGCCGGGGACCCGCACGTTCTGGTGGCGAGACGGCGTGGCAGCGACCTACACCAGCTGGCAGACCGTCGGTGTCGTGCAGCCCGATGACGGCACGGGGGCAGCCCACAACACCGCCAACACGAACAGCCATGGCCAGGACTGCACCACGGTGGCCTCCACGGGCGCGACCACGGGCACGATCGCCAGCAACTGGGACGACCTGCAGTGCGCGGCGCAGATGCCGTTCGTGTGCGAGGGGCCCAGCGTCTGCGGCAACGCGGCCGTGTCGGGAACCGAAGGCTGCGACAAGGGCCCCTCCGGGGGGCCTGGCTGCACCGCCGCGTGTACCGTGATTCAGGGCTGGGGCTGCTTGATTCCGGGAGGGCGCTCGGACCCCGCGGACGCCCCTGGGTTCTCGGCCACGTGCGGGCGCTACGCGGGCGGCAGCTGCTGCTTCATGGCGGCGCAGGCGGTCATCGGGGACGTTCGCGTGGTGGGCGGCGAACTCGAGTGGAGCACGCTCTCGGAGGCCGGCACCACGGGCTTCCAGGTGTCCGTGCAGCGGCGCGGGCGCTGGGTGGAACTGCACGACGGCGTGCTGCCGGCGCTGCCGGACGCGGCCCAGGGCGCAGTCTATCGCTTGCGGGCCAGTGGCGTTCGCGGAGCGACCATTCGCATCGTGGAGCACGAAGCGGGCGCACCGGGCTTGACGGTGTACGAGGGCACGCCGCGGACCACGAACGGCGCGGCGACGCTCACGAGCAACGACTACAGCGTCGTGGCCAACGCGTTGACGGGCGCCGCCGAGATGGCCCACGACGCGGAACCGTCGCCCGGCGCCGCTCGCAAGGCCGCGGGCGACACGCCGGTGGGCGTCATGGTGCTGGCCGCCAACGAGGGCCTCACGCGCGTCACCTTCGCGGAGCTGGCGGCCGAGCTGCGGGTCCCCGTGGCCACCGTGAGCACCAGCGTCGCCGACGGTCAGCTGAGCATCAGCACGTACGGAGCGCCGGTGGCATGGACGCAGGCAGGCGATGCGGTGGTGTTCAACGCCCGGCGCCGGACCAGCGTGTACAGCGCCACCCGTCCGTACGAGGTGCGCCTCGGCGCAGGCGTGCAGCTCACCGCGGTGGACCGCGCGGCGTCCGATGAGGACGCGGGCATCGGCAGCCAGCGGCTGGTGCACGAGGTGGACACGTTCCCGGCGCTCGTGGTGAGCCCCGACCCCACGCAGGAGTTCTGGTTCGAGGCCTCCCTCGGGAACCACAGCGCCTTCCAGGACTACAACGCCACGTTCACGCTGAACCACGTGGAGGACGAGGCTGCCACGCTGGACCTGGGCATCTACGGCGCCCCGGGCCTCACGGGCGACGCGCCGCTGACCTTGACCCTGACCGTGAACGGACAGGTCGTCGACGCGCACGACGTCACCAGCACCGGTCTTCAGGTGGTGAGCTTCGCGCTGCCGGCAGGCTCGCTGCTGCCTGGCCCGAACAGCGTGCGCGTGCGCGCAACGTCAGCGGCTCCGGCCGGAACGGCACTCGCTTACGTGGACCGCTACACGCTGAGCTACGCCGCGCCGCTCGAGTTCGGCTCGGCGGGGCGCTTCGTGGCACAGACCACCGGTGCCCTCGCGTTCGAGCTGGCCGCGACCGCGGGCACGCCAGCCTTCCTGGTGGACGCCACGCTGGACCGCGTGGTCACTGCCACCCGCACCGACGTCGACGCGACGCTGGCGCGCTTCACGTTCGATGCACAGGCGGGTCACGAGTACTTCGTGGCCACGGAAGACGGGCTCAACGCGCCGGCCGCGCTGTGGGCACGCTCCGAGCAGCACTTCGCCGACAGCGGTCGTGCGGCGGACTACGTGGTCATCGCGCCGGCGGCGCTGTACGACGCGGCCACCGCGCTCGCGACTCGCCGACAGACACAGGGTCTGACGACCACTGTGGTGGACGTCCAGGACGTCTACGACGCCTTCGGCCACGGCGAGCGCAACCCCAACGCCATCCGCGAGTTCCTGCGCGTGGCGCGTGCGAGCTGGAGCACCGCGCCGCGCTACGTGCTGCTGCTCGGCGACGGAAACTACGACTACCGCGGCGTGCGGGCCACGGGCTCGGGCGCCATCCCGCCGCTCTTGGTCCGGACCGCGCGTGGCCTCTACGCCAGTGACATGGCGCTGGGCGACACCGACGGTGACGGTCGCGCCGACACGGCCATCGGCCGCGTGCCGGCACACACCGCTCTCGAGGCCGAGGCGTTCGTGCAGCGCGTCGCCACCTACGAGAGCGGGGACCTAGACGCGTTCTCGCGTCACGCGCTGCTGGTCTCGGGCATCAACCGCGGCGAGGACTTCAGCACCTACGTGGACACGTTGGCGCGCGGGCTCGACCAGCGGGTCACCGCAGAGCGCATCGACCGCAGCGACCTCACGCTCGACGACGCGCGCACGCAGCTGCTGAGCGCAATCAACGAGGGCAGCTTCTGGTTCCACTACCAGGGTCACGGCGCCAGCAGTCAGCTGGACGATGACGGCTTGCTCACCATCGCCGACGTGGCGGGTCTCACCAACGGTGACGCGCTCACCATCTTCACCGGGATGTCTTGCTCCACGTCGCGCTTCGAGGTGCCCGGCATGGACAGCATCTCGGAGTTGATGCTCAACGGGTCGCCGGGCGGTGCCATCGCCCTGTATGGTCCTTCGGGTCCGGGCTACACGTACGAGTCGGGCAACATCGCGGAGGCCTTCCAGCGCCACTTGCTCACGGGCAGCAACCTGACCGCGGGCCGCATGGGCGATGTGGTGCTGGGGCTCTGGCAGGAGCAGGGCGGTGCCAACGCGTCGAGCGAACAGCTGTCGATCTACCTGCTGCTGGGCGACCCTGCGACGCAGCTGCCCGACCGCAGCCGCCTCGCGCCGCCACCGGTGGTGGAGCCGGGTGACTTGGACGGTGGCATCATCGAGCCGCCGGTCGACGGTGGGGGTACGCCGCGAGTGGACAACGGCACCGACCAGCCGGAGCCGCCCGTGGTGACGCCTCCCGAGGGTGTGCTCGGCGGCGGCGCTTGCACCGTGAGCGTCGCCAGCGGTCACGACATGGCGGGTGGTCTCTTGCTGTTGCTGGGGCTGTTCGCTGGCACCGCTCGTCGGGCTCGCCGCCGCTCCCGCTGATGCGCTGCTGAACTGATCGAGGCCTGGCTGCGCGACCCGCACGCCAGGCCTTGTTCGTTTGCCGCCAATCAGCGGCACCTCGACTCCGCAAAATCACCGTGTCAGTCTGGCGCGCAATCTGAGGCGGAGTCTTGCCCACATGAAGTCCATTAGTTGTTCAGTAGTCCAAACGAATCATGACCAGCGAGGGTG
>CAZEAA010000536.1:0-3862 GCA_964510015.1 uncultured Sandaracinaceae bacterium | reverse complement strand
ACGCGCGCGAAGCTGCTGGACTTCGGCGTGAGCAAGAGCCTCGACGAGAACACGCTGGCGCTCACGCGGACCGGCGCCGTGATCGGCACGCCCTACTACCTCTCGCCCGAGCAAGCGCGCGGCGATCAGGGCATCGACCATCGCGTGGACCTCTGGGCGGGCGGCGTGGTGCTCTACGAGATGCTCACGGGACAGCTGCCCTTCGTGGCGGACAACTACAACGCGCTGCTGGTGAAGATCCTGATGAACGCGCCGGTGCCGCCCACGCGCGTGCGTCCGGGCATCCCGCTCGAGATGGAGGCCATCATCCTGCGCGCCCTCGAGCAAGACCGCGAGCAGCGCTTCCCGAACGCGCAGGCCATGCTGGACGCCCTTGCGCGGGTGCATGCCCGCGAGGCGCCAGGGGCTTCGGCCGCCGCGCGCCGTGGGGCCCGCCACCCCAGCACCGACGACGACGGCGCCCTCGTGTCCACCGACGTGCACCTGGGCGAAGAGGAGCTGAGCGTGACCTCCGACCTGGACGAGCCCACGCAGGTGAGTGACAGCTTCATCTTCGACGCGCTGCGGCGCTCGGGGGTGCAGCGCGACTTGCTGGACGTCGAGGTGGACATCGACCTGGGCGACGACCTCGAGGGCGCGCAGGAGGAGCACGACGCCACGCTGGTGAGCGACAGCATCGTCCTCGAATTCCCCACGTCGAAGAGCGGCAAGCCCTGAGTCCAGCCCCGTGAGCGGGGCGCCGCGGTGCGCTGCGGTGGAGACCCTGCCCGCAGGCTGCTACAGACGCCCGCCATGCGGCGCGACGACAGCGACATCACCGAGATCAGCGGCCCACCCGTGCTGACGCGCCCGGCGGCCGACGTCATCCGCGTGCTCGCCGGCATGGTCACGCCCACGCGCCTCGGGCGCATCGAGACGGCGGCGCGCGGGCGCACCCTCGGCGTGGTGCCCGTGCTCGATGGCCTGAGCGACCCCCACAACGCCTCCGCCATCCTGCGCAGCGCCGAGGCCTTCGGGATTCAGTCGCTGCACCTGGTGCCCGGCCCGCATGGCTTCCGCGCCACCCGCTCGGTCGAGAAGGGCAGCAGCCGCTGGCTCGACATCCAGGTGCACCGTGATTCGGACGCGTGCGCCGACGCCGTGCTGAGCGCGGGCTACCAGCTCTACATCGCCGTCATGAACGGCCAGGAGACCCCCGAGCGCCTGGCCGACCGCGTGGCCAGCGGGGAGCGCATCGCCGTCGTGTTCGGCAACGAGCGCGAGGGCATCTCGCCCGAGATGCAGAACCGGGCGACCGGCAGCTACCGCGTCCCCATGCTGGGCTTCGTGGAGAGCCTGAACGTGTCCGTCGCCGCGGCGACCACGCTGTACACGATGACGTCACGGGCCCCGCGGGGAAGCGAGGCCGAGGTGGAGACGCTCATCGCGCGGTACTTGATGCACTCCGTGCATGACGCGGAGGGGGTGTTGGATCTGGAGCTGGGCGCTCGGTAGAGCGCCCAGCGGAAGCCAAAGAAGCCGCCACCGACCTCTACGTAGACGTCGACGTGGACGTGGTCGTACTCGTCCGCGTGCTCGTAGACCTGCTCGTGGTCGTGCTCGTGTTCGCACTCGTGAGCGGGGCTCGGCAACTTGCGCTCACTCGTTGGGTCTAAAGGTCGACGCGGTTAGTAGGTCAGGAAGCGCCAGGAAGCCGTTCGAGTCGGGCACGAGCACGAGCACGAGCAGGAGCAGGTCAACGAGCACGTTTACGCATACGACCACGACGACGTCTACGTCTACGTGGACGTCGTCGTGGTCGTCGTCGTGACCGTCTCCCTTGCGCGACGGAACGCAAACGGGCCGGTTCTCTCGAACCGGCCCGCGTGCGTCATTCGTCGCTCAGCTCAGCGCGCGGCGAGCGCGGCGCGGACGGCGGCTTCGAACTGCTCGTAGGGCACGGCACCGGAGATGACCTGGCCGTTGATCACGAAGCCCGGCGTTCCGTTGATGCCGGCGGCCTGCGCGGCCTGCATGTCGGCGTCCACGGCGGCCTTGTGGCGCTCGGTGTCGAGGGCCTGGCGGAACTGCGCCATGTTGATGCCGCCGAGCTCGGTCGCGAGGCGCTCGAGGGTCTCACGGGTCAGGTCACGCTGGTTCTCGAAGAGCTTGGCGTTGTAGGCCCAGAACTTCTCGTCGCCGCCCTGACGCTGCACCTCGCGCGCCGCCTGGGCCGCGATGTGAGCGTTCGGGTGGAAGGGGAGCGGCAGGTCGCGCCAGACGAGGCGGATCTGACCGGGGAAGGCCGTGAGGAGCTGCTCGATGGTCGGAAGGACGCGCGAGCAGAACGGGCACTGGTAGTCGCTGATCTCCTGGATGACGACCGGCGCGTTGGCGGGACCCTTGCTGGGCGCGCCGTTCGGGATGGCCATCTGGACGCGCGTGGGCGGCCCAGCCGGCGCGGCGGCCGGAGCAGCGGCGCCAGCCGGAGCGGCGAGCATCTGCTGGGTGGTGTGACCGTTGCGGATGGTCTCTTCGTAGACGCGGGCGCGCGGGGTGCCGCGCTCCACGAGGGCGCGCGCCTTGGCGAGCTCTTCGTCGATGACGGCCTTGAAGGCCTCGAAGGGCTGCGCGCCACGGAGGTTGCGGCCGTTGATGAAGAACGACGGGGTGCCGCTCGCGCCGAGGCCCTGCGCCAGCTGCTGCTGCGCGGTGATGACGGCCTGGTGCTCGTTGTTGTCGAGGGCCGCGCGGAGCTGAGCCATGTTCAGGCCGGCCTGCTGCGCGTAGGTCTCGATGTTGGGGCGCGACAGGTCGCTCTGGTGCTCGAAGAGCAGCGCGTGCAGGGCCCAGAACTTGGCGTTGCCGCCCTGCTCGAAGGCCTCCATCGCCGCGATGGCCGCCGGCATGGCGTTCGGGTGGAATCCGAGGGGGTTGTTCATCCACACGACGCGGACGTCACGACCGTACTCCTGCACGATGCGCGTGACGGTGGGCTCGACGCGGGCGCAGAAGGGGCACTGGAACTCGCTGAAGAGCACGAGGGTGACGAGAGCGTCGTCCGGACCCTGCTGCGGCAGACGACCCTCGACGGGCACGCGGTAGACCGCGTTCGGGTCCGGCTGCGGACGAGCCTGCGGCGCGGCACCCGGCTGAGCCCCGGGAGCGGCGGCCGGCGGGGCAGCGCGGGTGAGGCCACCACGGGTGACGGCGGCGTAGATGTTGGCGGCGGGGGTGCCCGACGCGATCAGCCGCTGAGCGTTGGCGATCTCGGCGTCGATGATGGTCTTGAAGGCCTCGAAGGGCTGCGCGCCAGTGACCTGGATGCCGTTGATGAACGAGTTCGGGGTGCCCTGGGCGCCGATCTGCGCCGCGAGGGCCGCGTCGGCCTCGATGGCGCGCTGGTGCGTGTGACCGTCCATGGCGGCGCGGTAGCGCGTCATGTCGAGGCCCACTTCGCCGGCCCAGCGGTCGAGGTTCTCGCGGGTGAGCTCGCGCTGGTTCTGGAACAGGATGTCGTGCAGGCGCCAGAACTTCTCGTTGCCCCCCTGCGCGAAGGCCTCCATGGCCGCCTCGGCGGCGGGCATGGCGTTCGGGTGGAAGCCCAGCGGCAGGTTGCGCCAGACGACGCGGACCTGGGTCGGGTACTCACGCAGCATCTGCTCGGTGATGGGGATCATGCGCGAGCAGAACGGGCACTGGAACTCGCTGAAGACCACCACGGTCACGAGCGCGTTCGCGGGGCCCTTGCTCGGCTGCGCGGCGGTGACGGGGATGGCGTAGCGCGGGGTGCCACTCGGCGCGGCGCCGCCGGCGGCTCCGATGCCCGCGGCCTCGCCGTCACCTTCGCCACGGCCCTCGGCCGCGACGACGACTTCGCCTT
>CAZEAA010000535.1:0-3873 GCA_964510015.1 uncultured Sandaracinaceae bacterium | reverse complement strand
GGCCACCACTTGGCCGCCCCGCAGCAGCTGCACGTGGCGGTAGCTGCCGGTGCGCGCGTCGATGCCTCCAGCCTGGTCAAGGAAGACCAGCGCCGAGTCCGAGGGGATGCCCGCGTAGCGCCCGGGGCGCGGCACGGCGCCGGTCACGAAGACCGCGACGGGGCTCGCGGTGAGCAGGTTGGTGTAGACGTCGAAGGCGCCGCGATAGCGGCTCTGGACCTCGCGCCGCACGACGTTGGTGAGGTCACGCGCGGGCACGCCGGCCAGTCGCACGGGGCCCACACCCGGCAGGAAGATGTTGCCCTGCGCGTCCACCACGAAGACGTCGTTCACCACGGCGCTGCCCCACACGTTGACCATCACGCGGTCGCCGGGCAGCACCTGATACGTCTCGTTGAGGCCGTCCTCGCGCTGCCCCGCGAAGTGGCCACCGAAGAGCGTGGCGCCGAAGGGGGTGACTCCCGCCGAGTCGGTGGGGGTGACGGGCGCAGGACCGGGAGATCGCGCGGCCGCCGGGGTCGCAGGCGGCGTCGCCGCGGGCGCGGGAGCCGCCGGCTGTGCGCGAACGGAGCCCAAGCCCAGCGAGAGCGACAAGACGGGAACCAGAGCGAGGGAGAGCGTGCGGGGGAGCAGGGATGGCATCAGGTGGCCTCCTCAGAGGTTGGCGTGTTCGCGCACCGAGGCGAGCAGGAGCGAACCCACGCCCAACAACATGAAGCAGATGACGGTGACGGTCAGCACGCCGCGCACCTCGTCCGGATGGGTGGGTGCGTCCGGCACCGATGGCCGCGCCACGCTCACCACGTAGCGGTTCTGGCGGTCCGCCTCGACGCGCGCCATCTCGAGCGCCGCGAGCGCCGACTGGTAGGCCTGCTGCGCGAACTCTTTCTCCACCATCAAGGGCTCGAACGCCGCGATGGTGGCCGCGAAGCCTGTCTCGCCGTTGCTGAGGCGCGCCGTCTGAGAGTCCACCTGCGCCTGGAGCGCGGTGATGCGGCCGCGCAGCGAGAGCACCTCGGGCGCGTTGGGCTGCAGCGTGCGGCGCAGGGCGATCAGCTCGGCGCGCGCGGAGGCGAGCTCGCCCTCCAGCTGACTGCGCACCGTGAGCACCGCGGCGGCGGACTCGAGCGGGTTGATCTCGTCGTGCTCGGCCTGGAAGGCCACCAGCGCGGCGCGCGCCGCGACCAGCCGGGTCTCCTCGGCGGCGAGCTGGCGCTGCGCCAGGTCGATGCGGTCCCGCCGCGAGCGCTCGTTCAGCTCGTTCACCAGCGCCTCGGCGGCGCGCAGCATGGCCTCGTTGAGCTCGGCGGCCTTCGCGGCCGAGTACGCGCGCACGGCGAGCGTGATCACACCGGAAGTGCTGTCGTGCTCCACGCTTACGTGCTCGGTGTAGTACTCGAAGCGCGCCTCCGCGTCGGCGTCGCTTCCGAGTCGCGACGCGAAGTCGCCGTGGTCGCGGTAGTGCGCGACGAAGTCGTTGTCGGACTCCAGCTTGGCCAGCATGTCGCGCGACAGGATGTACTCCTGGGCCAGCATGGCGTCGGCGCCCGCGCTCGAGCCTGGCACGGAGGCGATGAAGAACTCGAGGCCCATACCGCCGCCGCCATCCGCGGACCGCACGGTGAACGCCGAGATGGACTCGAACTCCGGCGCCGCGATGAGTCCGTAGTAGACCGCGGCGAGCAGCGTGGGCAGCACCACGCCCACGCCGAGGCGCAGCACCGTGCGCCGCTGGCGGCGCTTGCGCAGGTCCCGCGCCGTGGCGGCTTTCTCGCCGACGTTCGCGACGCTCATCAGGCGGCCTCGTAGAGCTTGGTGGCCTCGGCCAGGTCGTCGTAGAACGTGAGCCGCCCGCGGTGCAGCACCGCGCAGCGCGAGCAGTACTGTTTGATGGTGCTCATCTGGTGGGAGACGATGATGACCGAGCTGCGCTCTTGACGCTCGGCGAAGGCGTCACGGCACTTCTTCTGGAAATTGGTGTCGCCCACGGCGGTGACCTCGTCCACCAGGTAGGTGTCGAAGTCGATGGCCATGCTGAGCCCGAAGGCGAGGCGCGCACGCATGCCCGAGCTGTAGGTCCGCACGGGCATGTGGAAGTAGTCCCCGATGTCCGCGAACTCCTGTGCGAAGTTGCAGACCTCGTCGAGGTCGGCCTGATAGAGGCGCGCCACGAAGCGACAGTTCTCGCGCCCCGTCAGTGACCCGCTGAAGCCGCCCGCGAAGCCGATGGGCCACGAGACGCGCCCGCGCCGCGTCACCTTGCCCTTGTCGGGCAGCTCGGCACCGCCCAGCACGCGCAGCAGCGTGGACTTGCCCGCCCCGTTGCGGCCCAGGATGCCGACGCTCTGCGCGCTCGGAAAGACCGCGTCGATGTTGTCGAGCACCACGTGCATCCCGGAGGGCGTCATGTAGCCCTTGGTGACCTCGGTCAGCTGGATCACGCGACCTCCACCTTGTGGCGCACGGCGCGCTCCACCGTGAGGCCCACGAAGGCCAGGCCCAGCACCCACGAGAGCACGTAGCCGGCCGACATGTACTGCCCCTCGTAGCTCTCGAAGAAGCCGCTGCGCACGAACTCCACGCAATGGATCACCGGGTTCCACAACATCACCTCGCGCGCGGGCAGCGGCAGGCTGTTGAGCGTGAAGAAGATGCCGGACGTCCAGAACAACGGACGCATCAGCGGGCCGCGCACGCGGTCGATCAAGTTGTTCTCCACCGACAGGACCGCGAACACGAGGCCGAGCGAGGTGCCGAGCAAGCTGGCCAGCACCAGCCCCGTCAAGAGCATGAGCGGATCCGCCACCCCCCCGTGGCCGACCACCAGCGAGTGGCCGCCTACAATGACGACGAACACCACCAGGTACGTGGCGAACTCCAGCCCCGCACGCGCGAAGACGATGTCGAGGGGGTGCACCTGCGGGTAGAACAAGAGGCCGCGGTTGGCGTCGATGCAGGCCGCGCAGCGGTCGGTGGACTTCGAGAAGATGTCGTAGGGGATGACGCCCGTGGCCAGGAACGTGACCATGTCCATCCCCGTGGGCGGCGCCTTTCCAGCGATGTGGAACATGCCCCAGAACGTCCCGATCCACACCAGCGGCTCGAGCAGCGCCCACACATAGCCCAGCCGGTGGTTACCGAAGCGGGTGCGCGTCTCGCGCAGCGCGAGCGTCTGGATGACCCAGAGCTGCGCATAGAGGCCGGCCAGGAAGCGCATGGTCACGGCCCTTCGACGAGCACCGGGACGAACACCCAGCCGCTCTGGCCCGGGTTCGCGGGGCCGTCACAAGCGAGGCGCAGCTGCTGGTCCACCCGCAGCTCTCGGCACAGGCGACCACTGGCCGCGGTGTAGGGCGCGGCCGCGAGGACCGACAGCCCGGCCACGTCCACGCTCTCCCCCACGGGCAGCTCGGCCGCGCGGCGCAGGAGCTCCACCTCGGCAGGGGTGGTGGCGCTCACGGTGGTGGGTGCCAGCTCGGGAGTGAAGGCGCCGGCCGGCGGGCCGCTGGCGCACGCGCTCGCCAAGAACGGCAGCGCGCAGGCCAAGTTCCATGCGCTGAGACAGTGGACCCGTTTCACGGGGCCTAGTCTCGCACGCGCTCGAGCACCCCGACAACTCCGCGACCGTTCTCGACCACGACCAGGTAGGGGTGCCGCTCCTCGGCCATCACGCGCTCGGCCTCCGCCAGCAGCGTGGACGGAGCGACGGTGGGCGGGTCGAGGCGCATGATCTTCGCGATCGGGATGTTCAGGTTCGACGCGTGCCGCTCCATGGCCGTGTGCAGGGCCGTGTCGCACACGACGCCGACCAGCTCGCCAGCGTCCACCACCAGCACCATGCCGAGGCGCCCGCGGGCGGCCGCCAGCAGGCAC
>CAZEAA010000534.1:0-3910 GCA_964510015.1 uncultured Sandaracinaceae bacterium | reverse complement strand
GATCGCCACGGACCCCATGGGCGTGGAGCTCTCGGACGCCATCGTGATCCTGCGTCCGCAGACGGAGTGGACCACTGCGGCCACGCGAGAGGAGCTGGTCGAGCGCATGTCCGCCCGCCTCACCGAGGCGCTCCCAGGCCTTGGTTTCTCGTTCTCGCAGCCCATCGAGCTGCGCATGGCCGAGCTCATCAGCGGCACGCGCTCGGATGTCGCCATTACCATCTACGGTGACGACCTCGCGACCTTGGAGCGCCTGAGCTTGCAAACCCAGGCGGTCGTGCGGCAGGTGTCAGGAGCCTCTGACGTTCGCGGTGAACAGCTGGCGGGGCTCCCCACGTTGGACGTCACCATCGACCGCGCAGCCGCCTCGCGGTACGGCATCTCGGTCCGCGACGCCCTCGACGCCATCGAGGCGCTCGGAGGGCGGGGCGTGGGTGAGGTGTACGAGGGCGAGCGGCGCTTCCAGCTACAGGTACGCGTCCCACAGTCGCTGCGCGACGACATCGACCAGATTCGAAACCTTCCGGTGAGCGGGGCGGTCGGTCCACTGGTTCCCCTTGCGCAGATCGCGAGCATTCAGGTCGTGGACTCGCCCGCTAGCGTTAGCCGCGAGGCCGTTCGGCGCCGTACCAGCGTGGAAGCGAACGTCCGCGGGCGGGACCTCGCATCCTTCGTGAGCGACGCCCAGGAGCGCGTGCTTCGCGAAGTGGACGTGCCGCCGGGCTACGTCTTGAGGTGGGGTGGACAATTCGAGAACCTGAGCGCTGCAGTTGGCCGCCTGGCCGTGGCGGTGCCGCTGGCCCTCGCGCTTATCTTCGTTCTCCTCTACATGGCGTTCGGGCAGCTCAAGCCGGCGCTGCTGATCTACCTGAACGTCCCCTTCGCTGCAGTGGGAGGCATCTTCCTGCTGGCAGCGCGAGGGATGCCCTTCTCCATCAGCGCTGCGATCGGCTTCATCGCCCTGTTCGGCATCTCGGTGCTCAACGGCGTGGTGCTGCTCACCACCATCAAAGCGCTGAGAGAGACCGGCGCCGGCCCGCTCGAAGCGGCACAGAAGGGCGCGGAATCGCGACTGCGCGCCGTCACCATGACAGCCACGGTCGCAGCGCTTGGGTTCATCCCCATGGCGCTCTCGTCCAGCGCGGGTGCGGAGGTCCAGCGGCCGTTGGCGACCGTGGTCATCGGAGGGCTCGTGACCGCTACGTTCCTCACGCTCTTCGTTCTCCCCACCGTGTACGCGTTCGTCTACCGCAAGGAAGAGCAGTCATGACCAAGGAAGAGGCACATGGCCCGGAAGACGGCCACGATCATGGCCACGGTGGTCCTTTCGGGGAGCGCTCGGAACTCATCTTCAGCCTCGCCTGCGCAACGCTCACGGCCACGGGCTGGGGACTCGAGCGCTTCGGCGTCCAGGCGAACATCCCCACCGCGCTCTTCATCATCGCCTACATCCTGGGGGCCTGGTTCCCCGTCAAGGAAGTCTTCGGTGCGCTGCGCGAACGAAAATTCGAGATCGACGCCCTGATGCTGCTGGCAGCCGCAGGGGCTGCGATCTTGGGCGAGTGGTTCGAGGGAGCTCTGCTGCTCGCGCTGTTCACCCTGGGTCACGCACTCGAAGGGTACGCGATGCGGCGCGCACGCAACGCCATCGAGGCGCTCAGCGAACTCGTACCCGAGACGGCCTTGCTCCTCATGGAAGGTGAGGAGACGAGGGAGGTACCTGTCTCCAAACTGGTCCTGGGCGACCGGGTCTTGGTGAAGCCCAACACGCGCCTGCCTGCAGACGGCGTGGTCAGCGCCGGAACCAGTAGCGTGAATCAGGCACCGATCACTGGCGAAAGCGTACCTGCGGACAAGCAGCCCGCGGCTGACATCGCGGCCGCTCTGGCGGCAGGGGACGCCGTCGAGGCTCAGCACCGTGTCTTCGCAGGCACCATCAACGGCGCTGGAGTGTTGACCGTCGTGGTGACGAAAGTCGCGGGGGAGAGCACGCTGGCGCGCGTCGTGAAGATGGTGGCCGAGGCCGAGACGCAGCAGTCACCTACTCAGCAGTTCACGGAGCGATTCGAGCGCATCTTCGTCCCCGTCATTCTATGCGTGGTGGTGGTGTTGCTCTTTGCTTGGGTCGTGATCGACGAGCCGTTTGCCAAGAGCTTCTACCGCGCCATGGCCGTGCTCGTCGCGGCGAGTCCTTGTGCGCTGGCCATCGCGACGCCGAGCGCGGTGCTGTCGGGTGTGGCACGGGCGGCGCGCGCAGGTGTTCTGGTGAAGGGAGGAGCGCACCTCGAAGCCCTCGGGCTGATTCGGGCCATTGCCTTCGACAAGACGGGCACCCTGACCGAGGGCAAGCCAAAGCTCACGGATGTCGTCTTGATCGACGCCGCGTCCGACGAGGAGCTACTCACCATCGCGAGCGCAGTAGAGGCTCAGTCGGACCACCCGCTCGCCAGCGCAATCGTCCGCGGAGCGCGAGAGCGGCTCCCGAGCATCAGTGTCCTCGAAGCCACGAACGTCGAGGCCGTGATCGGCTATGGAGTGCGAGGCGACGTCGATGGGCTGCCGGTGACCATCGGCAAGCCGGGCCTCTTTGCGCTCGATGGCGAGCTCCCGGCCAAAGTCGCCGAGGCGGTGAACCAGCTCGAAGCGGGAGGCCGCACGGTGATGGTCGTGAAGGCCGAGGCAAGCTACCTGGGTGTGCTGGGTGTGATGGACACGCCTCGTGAGAGCGCCCGAGAAGTCGTCGCCGCGCTTCACGCGATGGGCATCGAACAGACCATCATGCTGACAGGCGACAACCAGCGCGTGGCGGATGCGGTCGCGAAGCACGTGGGCATCACAGTCGCGCGAGGGGACATGCTGCCCGAGCAGAAGGTCGCCGCCATCGCCGAACTCGCTCGGTCGCGCAGCCGCGTCGCGATGGTCGGCGATGGTGTGAACGACGCCCCTGCGATGGCGAACGCCACGGTGGGCATCGCGATGGGCGCGGGCGGTTCGCACGTGGCACTCGAGACGGCCGACGTTGCGCTGATGGCCGACGACCTCCGCGCGCTGCCACTCGCGGTGGGGCTCAGCCGCGCAGCTCGCCGCATCATCCTCCAGAACCTGTGGGCAAGCCTGGGGATGGTGGTGTTCCTGGTTCCAGCAACGATCTTCGGCTTCGCCAACATCGGCTTGGCGGTCGCGCTGCACGAGGGATCGACCCTAGTGGTGGTGGCAAACGCGCTGAGGCTGCTCGCGTACAAGCATCGGGGATGAGGAATATGGGTGACGAAGGGCGGAAATACTGGGACACGCACGCGAAGAACTACGACCGCTCGATGGCGCTGCTTGGAGGGCCGACCCCACACATGGTCGAGTTGGCCGGAGAAGGGGTTCGCGGAGCCGCGCGTGTGTTGGAAGTCGCGGCCGGAACGGGTTTGGTCACGCCTGCTCTCGCGGCCGGGGCCAAGGAGGTGGTCGCAACCGACTACTCCGCAGCCATGGTCGCCACGCTCCAGCGACGCGTCGGCGATGCTGGACTGACCAATGTGCGCTTCGAGCAGGCGGACCTCTACGCCCTCCGTTTCGAGCCCCATACTTTTGACGCCGTCGTCGCGGCGAACGTGCTTCACTTGGTTCCCGACCTCCGTGGCGCGCTCGCCGCGCTGCAGCGTGTCACGCGCCCGGGCGGGCGCATCATCGTGCCTACGTATTGCCATGACGAGACTGCGCTCTCTTGGCTCGTCTCCCGCGTGCTCGCCGTGACTGGGTTTCCTGGACACCGAAGGTTCACGGTTCGGAGCCTGCGCGAGGCCGTCGAGGCCGCTGGCGTGCGTGTCACGCGAAGCGAGACGCTCCCCGGTCTCATTCCCATCAGCTACATCGAAGGGACCTTCACCGATGAATGACTCGAATCTGAACGTGTTCGCAC
>CAZEAA010000533.1:0-3913 GCA_964510015.1 uncultured Sandaracinaceae bacterium | reverse complement strand
GGATCGCTTGCCGCGCACCAGCCCCTCCACGTTGTGCATCCACGAGTTGTGCGAGTTGCGCTCGCGCTTGGTGATGAGGCGCAGCTCGGAGAGCAGGCCGAGCTCCTGCTCGAAGCGGCCCTCGAGCGCACGCGCGGCTGCCACCAGGTCACGCGGCGCGAGGTCCACGCGCTTGTCGGCGGTGAGCAGGCGCTTGGGCAGGAAGTCCCCCGTGGGCTTGCGGCGCAGCGGGCGCCCGTGCGGATGCTTCTGCACGCCACCGAGCGTGGTCTGCCCCGTGGCGGCGATCATGCCCGCGTAGAGCTGGTCCGGGTGGAACGCGAGCTTGTCGCCCAGCACCGGCAGGCGGCGCAGGCCGCGGTCGAGCGTGCGCCAGGCATCGGCTCCCGGCAGGCCCATCAGCGGGACACCGACGGCGTGGGCCAGCTCGCGGAAGATCCACCACTCGTGGCGCTGCTGGCCATCGGGCTGCACCACGGCGGGCGTGTGCTGGAGGTAGGGCTCGCTCATGAAGCCCTGCGCGCCGAGCGGGATGTCGCTGCGCTCCAAGAACGAGAGCCCCGGCAGCACGTAGTGCGCCAGCTGCCCCGTCTCGTTGCGGAAGAGGTCGATGCACACCAGCAGCTCGAGCGACTCGAGCGCCTTGCGCATGCGCGCCTCGTTGGCGCAGCTGAGCACCGGGTTGCCGGCGGTCACGAAGAGCGCGCGCACCTGCTCTGCCCCCGGCGTGAGGATCTCGTCGGGCAGGATGGCGCCCGGCATCTGGTCGAGCACCGCCTCGAAGTCGCCCACGCGCGAGCGCTGGTGCCCGCGCCCGAAGCCAGTGTGATGCGCCACCGTGGCCAGCGGGAACATGCCGTGCGGGACGATGGCCCCGCCCTCGCGGTCGAGGTTCCCGCTGAGGACGTTGATGGCGTTCACCAGCCAGATGCCCACCGATCCGGAGCGCCCCATGTTGAGCCCGGTGGACGCGTAGACGCTCGCGCCGCGCGCGCTCAGGAATGCGGCGACCAGCTCCCGCAGCGTTCCGGCGGGCACCCGCGTGACGGCCTCCGTGCGCTCGGGCGAGTACGGCGCCACCAACGCGCGCAGCTCGCTCAGACCTCGCACGTGCGGCACGGCACCAGGATCGTGCTCCGCGAACATCACCTGCAGGAACGACAGCAGGAAGAACACGTCCGTGTCGGGGCGGATGAAGACCTGCTCGCCCACGCGCTCGGCCGTCTCGGTGCGCCGCGGGTTCACGTGCACCACGCGGCCGCCGCGGGCCTCGATGCCCAAGAGCGTGTCCACCGCGTTGGGCGTATGCACGAAGCTCATCTGGCTGATGGCCGGGTTGGTCCCGATCAGGATCACCATCTGCGTGCGCTTTAGGTCCGGCACCGGCTGGTGGATGGCCGAGCCGTACATGCGCTCCGCCACCGCGAACTTGTTGGAGCAGTCCTGCGTGGACGAGCCATACGCGTTGCGCGTGCCGAGGCCCTTGAAGAACGCCGTCGCGAACATGGCGTGCGCCACGCTGAACGCCGACGGGTTCCCGAGGAACGTGGCCACCGCGTGCTTGCCATGCCGTTCACGGATGGCGCGCGTGCGCTGCCCGATCTCGCGAAACGCCGTCTCCCACGTGATGGGCTCGAAGCGCTCGGTGCCGGGCACGCGCCGCAGCGGCGTCTTCACGCGGTCGGGCGAGTCGTGCACGTCCAGGTAGCGCACGCCCTTGATGCACACGAAGCCCTTCGACGACACGTGGTCCGGGTCGGGCCGCAGCGCGACGACGCGCTCGCCTTCGACGTCGGCCAAGAGCCCGCAAGACGCCTCGCAGATACGACAGAACGTGGGGACGGTGCGCATCCGAGCACTGTACGGCAGCTGGGCGACGCTTGTCAGCTCCGCCTCGGCCGGCGCTCAGGTCGCGGGCTCCGTGACCGGCGAAGTGGGGTGCACGACGATGCTCACGAGCGAGTCGATCAGGTCTTGCTCGAACATGGCGCGCGACACAGGCGTCGGGCCACCACCCGCCGCGAGTCGATGCCAGGTGACGATGCTGCCGTAGAGCGTGTAGAGCACACGCTCCATGCGGAACACCAGCATGGCGGGCGGGCACAGCGCGAAGGACCAGAGCACGCTGCCCATGCGTAGCACCGCCGGCGTGCGACCCACGCCACGCAGCGACAGGGGCAACGTGGGGTGCACCGAAAGCTGACTGGCCAGCGAGATGTACTCCCAGCCGCCGTCTGGGTCGTCCAGCTTGCGCACGATCGGCAGCACCAGGATCTCCACGACGGCGCGCGGCGACAGCGCACCCTGGCGCTCCAAGAGGTCGAGCTGCGCGGCGTAGCGCTCCTGGATGGCGTTGGAGTGACGCTCGAGGATCGCGTCGATCAAGCCTTCGCGCGATCCGAAGTGGTAGGAGACCGCCGAGTTGTTGGCCTGCCCGGCGGCCGCGCTGACCTCGCGCAGCGACACGGCGTCCACCCCGCGCTCGGCGAACAGCGTCTCGGCCGCCCGAATCAGGGCAAGGCGGGTGTCGGTGGTGGCCCGACGGCTGGGTGGTCTCTGGCTGGACATGGGGGCCTGAAGGCCGGCGGATGCTCTCACAGTTCCGTGCAGAAGCTCGCCATCCGCTTGATACACAGAGTAACTGGTCGATTGACAAAATAAGCAGTTGCATTAGAACGGCGCTTTAGGACCGAAATTTCCACCTTCGATGGATTCAGGAGTCGCCTCGATGAAGACCCACAGCTCGCTCGCCTTGTCCTTCGCCCTTCTCTTCGCCGTGCTGTTCACCGGATGTGGCGGGAACGGCGGCACGTCGTCCGACCCCGACGCCGGCAGCCAAAGCAATGAGGACGGCGGCAACGGAGACGCAGACGTCACCGAAGACCAGGGTGGCGGTGAAGGGGACGCGGCGGCGGAAGACGGCGGTCCCCTGTCTCCCTTCGAGCAGTGCGAGGCCACGTGCGCCACGTGTCAGGACGGCATCTTCACAGGCTCACCCACCTGTTCATCGCCCAGCTTCAGCTGCGACATCTGCGAGGGGGCCGGCAACGGCCAGTACATGCCGCGCTTCGTCGTCAACTGCGAAGCGAGCCACGCGGACTGCGTGCAGATGTGCCAGCAGTACCAAGGAGCCGAGCGGACCGATTGCTTGGGCTTCTGCGCGGGGGCGCGCCAAAACTGCTTCCAGCAGAGCGCGGACGGTTGCTCCACCTCGTGCACCAGCTGCTACATGCAGCGCTTCAACTGCTTGAGCGCGATCCCGGTCGAGGCCAACTGAACGTCACGTCGCTGCCACGCTCATGTGGCAGCACGGTCGTTCCACGGGTGGCGTCGCGCCCACGAAAAAGCCCCCGGCGTCTCCGCCGAGGGCTCTCTCGTTTCAGGGGTCAGGGGTGAGCGGGGCTCAGAAGCCCATGCCGCCCATGCCACCCATGCCGCCCATGCCACCCATGCCGCCGCCACCGCCGCCAGCGCCACCGCCGTCGTCGTTCTGGGGCTCTTCGGCGATGAGCGCCTGCGTGGTGAGCATGAGGCCGGCGACCGAGCCCGCGTTCTGCAGCGCGGTGCGGACGACCTTGGCCGGGTCGATGACGCCAGCCTTGAGCAGGTCCTCGTACTCCTCGGTGCGGGCGTTGAAGCCGTTGCCGCCCTTGGACTTGCGCACCTCGTTCACCACGACCGAGGCCTCGTGGCCCGCGTTCGCGGCGATCTGGCGGAGCGGCTCCTCGATGGCGCGGCGGATGATGGCGACGCCGATCATCTGCTCGGGCGAGAGCTGCAGCTTGTCGAGGGCGCCCTGCGCGCGGATGAGGGCGACGCCGCCACCCGGGACCACGCCCTCTTCGACCGCGGCGCGGGTCGCGTTGAGCGCGTCCTCGACCAGGTCCTTCTTCTCCTTCATCTCGATCTCGCT
>CAZEAA010000532.1:0-3920 GCA_964510015.1 uncultured Sandaracinaceae bacterium | reverse complement strand
CTTGGGGGGTTCAGGCCGCCCGTCGACTCCAGCCGGCGTCAGGCCTCCCGCTGGCGGAAGCGCCGCGAGGCCAGCTCGGCCAGGTGCGCGGGCAGGCGCGTGAGCGGCAGGTCCAGCGGCTGCCGCGGGAAGGTGCGCGCGCAGTAGTTGCTGAAGCGCACCAAGCTCATGAATTCCGGGCGCAGGAAGGCCGCCACCTCCGCCTCGCCGGGGTACTGGAAGGCCGCCGCCTGGTCGATCCAGCCCCCGCGCTCGAGGAAGTGCCGCCGGTAGCGCGACGCATGGGGCACCACCAAGTCGATGCGCTCGCGCTGACGAGCACGCGCAGGGGTGCTGCCGTCTTCGATGTCCTGCGCGTACTGCCGAAAGGTCTCTAGCCCGCCAGGCACGGTCTGGATGAGCTGCAGGTCGTACACCGGCATGCCCTCGTGGAACACGAACATGAGGTGCCGGTAGAGCGACTCGGCCTCCGCGTGCAGGCCATGCCCGATGCGCAGGTGATCGGGGCCCACCTCCCACAGCACCAGCGGCGTGCGCAGCAGCGGATGCCCGAGTGGCGCACCCGCGTAGCGGTCGTCGTCGCCGGCGTCCGGCAAGAGCACGAACGGCGCCATCTCGAGCTGGCCCTGGAGGAACTGGAATTGCGTGGGCACCTGCGGGATCAGCCCCGCGTGCACGAATACCGACAGCCTGACGGCCGGATCACGACTCAGCTCACGTTCCATGGTGCGCTCCTGCTCCGCAGCGACGGAGCGCTCTCAGGATAGGCGACGCAAAGCCCGCTGGGAACGATCCAGCGCAACTACTGAGCGACGCGCGGCTTTGCCCCGAGGCCGTCGAGCAGGCTGCCGTGGGCCACGTCCGATGCCGCTCGCAGGTCCGCGAAGCCCAGTGGCCCGAGCGCGCCCGAGGCGGCCAGCGCGGACAGGCCCTGGTGCATGGCGAAGACCGGCAGCACCACGTCGATGGTCGCCGCGCCGCAAAAGAAGCCCGAGGCCTTCGCATCTTCGACGAACGCGAACAGCTGCCCGAGGCTGCGGTCGCGCGCGGCGAGGGCGGCGGGGTCTTCCTTGTTGGTCTCGCCCGAGAACATGACCCGGAAGTACGCCGGGTTGTCCACGGCGAAGCGCACGTAGGCGTAGCCCGCGTCGAGGAAGCGCGCGCGGGGGACACCGCCCGCGCCTTTGAGGGCGGCCGCCACCGCATCGGCGAGCAGGTTGGTCCCCTCGGTCGCGAGCGCGGTGAGCAGCGCCGTCTTGTCGGCGAAGTGCCGGTAGGGAGCCGCGTGCGACACGCCGACGCGTCGGGCCACCTCGCTGAGGGTGAGGCTGGCGGTGCCGGACTCCGCGATCAGCTGGAGCGCCGCATCGCACAGCGCGCGCGGCAGGTCGCCGTGGTGGTAGGGGCGCTTGGGGCGGCGTGGCACGCGGAGAGGGTAGCACCCAGCGCCAGCGGGCCAAATGTAGAGCGTTTCAACATTTAATGTAGCAAGGTGAAACTTTAATGCGAGCCTGGTGTCAGACCCGCACTGGAGGCCCCGACATGACACGACCCCACGTTCCCAATCACAACCCCGAGCTCGAGCGCGACCTGCTGGCTGCCGTGGCGCACGTGAGACCCATCGCCGAAGCCCACGCCCGCGAGAGTGAGCTCGGTGCCACGCTGCACCCAGCCGTGGTGGACGCCCTCGAGCGCGAGCGCCTGTTCCTGCTGGCCGCGCCGTCCGAGCTCGGTGGCCGTGACGCCAGCGGGGAAACGCAGCTGGCCGTCTTCGAGGCGATGGCGCATGCGGACCCGTCGGCGGGCTGGGCCCTGATGATCGGCGCGATCCTCAACGGCATGCTGGGCGCGTACCTGCCCGATGCGACAGCGCGCGCGATCTTCGCGGGGCGCTCGAAGGCGGCGGCGGGCCTGCAGGTCCCCATGGGCAGCGCGCGCCGGGTGACCGGCGGCTATCGCGTGTCGGGGCGCTGGGGCTTCGGCAGCGGCATCCGCCACGCGGACTGGGTCTTCACCGCCGCCATGGTGGAGGACACCGGCGTTCCCGGCCCGCCGTGCTTCGTGCACCTCGCCATTCCGGCTTCGGAGGTGACGGTGGAGAGCACGTGGGACACGGCGTTCCTGCGCGGCAGCGGCAGCGAGCACTACCGCGTGGAGGACCTCTTCGTGGACGAGGCCCACACGTGCCCGTACCCGCACGGCGCACGGCTGCGGGGGTCGTCCTTCCTGAACCTGCCCTTCGTGGCGCTGGTGGCGCCGGGACACCTGGGCTTCGCGCTGGGCGTGGCGCAGCGTGCGCTCGACGAGGTGGCCGCGCTGGCTCCGAAGCGCTTCATGGCGTGGCCCGGGGAGCCGCTCGCCGCGCAGCAGAGCTTCCGGCTGGAGCTGGGGCGCCAGCACATGGCGCTGCAGGCCGCGAGGGCTCTCTCACGCGAGGTGGTGGCGCGCCTGAGCGAGCGCATGGCGGCGGGTCAGGCGCTGACGCCGGACGACTGGTCCATGGCGCGTGCCGGCATGGCCTACGTGACCGAGGCCGCCGCGGCCATCACCACGTTCGCCTTCCGCGCGGGGGGCGCATCCGCCTTGTACGCAGGCGCTGGGTCCGCGCTCGAGCGCTGCTTCCGCGACATCCACGCGGCCACGCAGCACATCGCCGCCACCTCGGACGGCTACGAGTACGCGGGCCGCGTGCAGCTGGGCGAGGTGCCCTTCCACCCCATGCTGATGGCGCGCGCCGCGGCTCAGTGAACCTCTTCGATGGCGTCCCACACGTCGTCCGCGCGCAGCCCGAGCCACGGGTCGTTCGCGGGCGTGAGGAACAGCTCCGAGTACACGCGCGCGTTCACGGTGGCGAAGTCCGTCGCCACCGGTGGGACCGTGAACCAGCCGTGGATGCGGCGGTGCATGATGAACTCGTTGCGCAGCCCGTCGGCCATCGCGCTGCGGGCCAGCTCGCGCTCCAGCCCCGCGACATCGGTGCGGCCGGTCTTGAGGCGCACCAACGCGAGCGAGCGCGGTGAGAGCGAGTACTCGCCCATGCGCACCAGCAGCGGCCAGTTGATGCCGTCGTACGGCTGCGGAGTCGGCGCCTGGGCGATCGCGTCGAGCAGCGGCGCCTCCACGGCGACCTTGGACATGGTGATGGCCATCGCGTCGCGGGCCGACGGAGCACCGGGGCCTACGAACGGCGCAGGCGCCCGTGCTGCGAGCACCGTCCAGGCGGGCAGCGCGCCGGAGCCACCACGCAGCGCTTCCCAGCGTTGCCCGAGCTGGGTCAGGGCCTCGCTGTGCATCCGCGTCAGGCACTCCCCGAACACGGCCCCTTGGCGTGCCCCGCAGCGCGTCACGATGCGCTCGGAGGCTCGCAGGGCCTCGACGAACTGCGGCGGCGCATAGAGACCGGGAAGGGCGTCCACCACGCGGCCCTCGCCGTCGAGCACGTAGTGGACGCTGTTGCCGGTGATGGTGCGCACCATCGTGCGGCCGTCCCCCATGTCGATGGTGATGCGCGGGGCCGGTCGCTCCGTGGAGACGTGCAGCACGAAGCGCTCACGCAGCAACGCCGAGACGCTCGGGTCCGAGTAGACCACCGTGCGGAAGTAGCGGCTGTTGGCGCACGACAGCTCTTCGTCGAGCCGGCCCAGCATGCGGAAGGACAGCACCGGCACGTTGCGGCGGCGGGCCTCGGCGAGCGCCGCCGGGAGGTCGGTGTGGAAGTACAGACCCGAGGCGTGCCCATCGCGCTGCCCCGACACCTGGTCGATGGCCGCCCGCAGGCGCTCGTCGGCCGCGCTCGGGGCGGTGGTGCGACCTTCGGCGAGGGCCGCCACCGCAGCGGCGTGTTCGCGCGTGAGCGCCGCGAGGCCCGCTGGACCACGGGCGCGCAGGGCGGTGCGCGCGGCCTCTGCCCGGGCATCATC
>CAZEAA010000531.1:0-3927 GCA_964510015.1 uncultured Sandaracinaceae bacterium | reverse complement strand
GGCGCGGGTCGCGGGTGGCCGCCCGCTCGAGCAGCGCGTCGACGCGCGCCGCGGCCGAGTCACGCCGGTCGGGCAGGCCGAGCTGCGTGATGAGGATGTGCAGGCCACGCAGCGCGCGCTCCTTGCGGGCGCTGGCCAGCGCCACCAGTGACCCAAAGGCCAGCGCCACGCTGCCTGCGGCGAGCGCGGTGGCGCCCGGCTCCATGCTGGCCTGCGAGAGGGCGAACCACGCGAGGCCGCCCGCGAACAAGGTCACCACCCCGGCGCTGAGGAACGTGCGGGCCATGCGCGCGAGCGGCACGTAGGCGAGCGGCACCCGCCACGCGCGCGCCTCCAGGAACGGCGCGAGCGCGGCCACCAGGAGGGCGGCGCTGAACACGGCGTTCATCGCATCAGCTCACGCTGGGAGTCGACGAGCGCCGCGAGCCGCGCTCGATCTCGCCGCTCTCACGCGGCTCCTCGGCTGCGAGCCGCTCGAAGTGGGCACGGTAGAGCGCGAGGGCACGCCGCCGCTCACGCCAGCCTCCGTGGGGCAAGAAGCCGCAGGTCTCGCCGGTGAGCAGCTTCAGCTCTTCCGCCGCGAGGGTGCGCTCCTTCACGCGCAGGCTGCGCGCCGCCTCGATCAGCCACTCCGCGCGCGTGCGCTTCTCGCGGCGCTTGTACCAGGAGCGCCAGCGCGCGGGCTTGGTCCCGAGGTCACGCCCGGTGATGCCCTGCAGCACGCGCTCGGTGGCCTGCACCACGGAGGGATCGGGGTGCTGGAGCAGCGCGGCGATGTGCGGCACGCAGCCCGGGTCGCGCAGCACCCCGAACGTGCGCAGCAGGGCCAGCACGGGCGACTCCGGGTCGTTGAGCGAGTCGTACAGCGCCGCGAGCGCGCGCTTGCGCGACAGCAACCCGCGGTGGGCGCGCATGGACAAGATGGCCAGGTTGGACACCCCCGGGTCGGGGTCGGCCACCAGCGGCGCCGCGTGCTCGGGCAGGTTCTCGGCGTCCAGCTCCGAGAAGACCACCAGCGCGAAGTAGCGGATGTCCGGGTTGGGGTCGCGCAGCAGGCGCTCCACGTGAGGCATGGCCGCCGGACCGAACTCCACCAGCGCGGACGCGATGCCGGACACCCCACGACCCTTGGGCAAGCGCGTGGCCGTCTGCTGCCGGTTGAACCACACCACGCCCGGGAACGCCTCCACCACCCGGACCAGCGCCGCCTCGCCGAAGCGCAGCAACGCTTGGATCGCGGGCCCCTCGCCGCCCGGCGTGGACGTGCCCAGCTCCTTCACCAGGCGGGCGATCCAGTCGGTCTCGGTGGAGACGCGCCCCGTCGGCGCTGGCGGCCGGTCGGTGGCGGTGCCCACGGCGCTCAGGCCCGTCACCCCCACGAAGTCGGCTGTCACCGCGTTCCGGCCGGCATGACTCTCGCGCTCTTTGTTGCGGGTGGAGCTGCGATCGGCCTGGATGTCGATGCCCAGCTCGCGCGCGGGCACGGCGCGGGTCTCGACGCGCCCAATCACGGGCGGCGCAGATCGTCGCTTTTCATCCATGGTTCCTGATCACCTTACTGGCCCTATCGGAAAATTATAAGGGGTTTGCGCAATCGCGGCCACTGCGGCATCACAGCGGCGTGACGACCTCGAAGGAGCTGGACCTGCAGGTGACCCTGCGCCCCGAAGACGTGCGGGCCGGGCTGCTGCGCACGGTGCTCCGACAGACGCGCTGGGCGCGCCTCTGGCCCATCTGGCTGGGGCTGTCGGTGGGCCTCGTGGTGTACGCCATCCAGACAGCCATCGCGTTCCGCACCGTGCCCGCCCCGCTGCTGGTGTTCGCGCTGAGCGTGCTGGGGGTGGGCGTGGGTGGCCTGTGGCTGATCAGCCGGCTGGGGGACCAGATGTTTCGTGGGCTGCCGAGCCCCTCTGCCCGCTGGCACTTCTCGACGCGGGGCGTGGATCTCTCGAGCGGCGGAGGCAGCCAGCGCATGCCGTGGTCCGAGCTGCGTTACGAGCTTCGCGACGAGCGGCTGCTGGTGCATCCCACGCCCACCACGTTCCACGTGCTGCCCTTCGCGGGCCTCAGCGTGGCGCAGCGCACCGACGTGCAGGCCTGGCTCGAGACCCACGGCAAGGCCATCCCGCAGCCGAAGCGCCCGTGGCTCCCGCCGGTGATCGCGCTCGGCCTGGGTGTGCTGACCGCCGTGTTCCTGCGCACGCGTTGAAACTCCGAACGCGGCTGCTAGAAACGGGCCCATGCAAGAGCTGCAGAAGGTGTTGGTCACCGTCATCGGACCGGACACGCCCGGCATCACCGCCGCGATGAGCGGCGTGCTGGCGGAGAACCACGCGCGCCTCCTCGACATCGAGCAGGTGGTCGTCCAGGGCCAGCTGACGCTGTGCATGCTGATCGGGGTCTCGCCCGAGACCGCGGTGGGCGAGCCAGTCATCAAGGACCTCTTGTTCCGCGCCAAGTCGATGGGCCTCGACCTGCAGTTCAAGATCATCGACCAGCGCGTGGGGGCGCTTCCCGCAGCCACCACCGAGGGGCACCTGCGCTACGCCGTGACCGCCATCGGCGACGCCCTGGACGCCGAGGGGGTGCACATCCTCACGCGCGAGCTGGCCGCCCTCGGGGCCAACATCGAGTCCATCCGCAAGCTCAGCGGGCCGCACCTCATCTCGCTCGAGGTCATCGTCTCGCTGCCCGGCGGAGAGTGCCGCGCGGCGGAGCTGCGGCGCGCCCTCATGCACGGCCTCGAGCCCACCAACATCGACGTGGGGGTGCAGCGCGAGCGCCTGACGCGGCGGGCCAAGCGCCTGATCGTCATGGACATGGACTCCACGCTCATCCAGATCGAGGTCATCGACGAGCTGGCGCGCATGCACGGCGTGGTGGACCGCGTGGGCGACATCACGCGCCGCGCGATGGCCGGCGAGCTCGACTTCGCGGCCAGCCTGACCGAGCGCGTGGGCCTCTTGAAGGGCCTGCCTTACGCGCGCGCCCTCGAGCTGGCGGGCGCGCTGCCCCTCACGCAGGGCGCCGCCGAGCTGCTCAAGGTGCTCCAGCGCCTCGGCTACAAGACCGCCGTCATCTCGGGCGGCTTCACCTTCGCGGCCAACGTCCTGAAGGAGCAGCTGGGCCTCGACTACGCCCACGCCAACGAGCTCGAGGTCGTGGACGGCGTGCTCACCGGCCGCGTGCTGGGCAGCATCGTCACCCCCGAGCGCAAGGCCGAGCTGCTGCGCGAGATCGCCGAGCGGGAGGGCATCGCCCTCGACCAGACCATCGCCATCGGTGACGGCGCCAACGACCTGGGCATGCTCACGGCGGCGGGCCTGGGGATTGCGTTCCACGCCAAGCCCAAGCTCAAGGCCGCGGCCGACACGGCGGTGAGCGCCGGCGGGCTGGACCGCATGCTGTACCTGCTGGGCCTGCCGTGGCGGGATGTGGAAGAGCTGCTGGCCGAGACGCCGCAGGGGTGACGGGCAGAGTCGCTTTTGTGGCCAGCGCCCACAGGCGACTACGCACACGCGCCAACTTCGTGCCGACCGTTGCTAAGCGGGCTTTCCTCGCTCAGACTAGGCGCCGAGCTTTTGCTCGGGGCCGTGAATGGTGAGGGTCGAGCAGGCCACTCATCCGGGTATCGAAGTACGGAGGCAGTGATGCGAGCCAACAGGGTATGGGTTTTTGGGGCGGTCGTGGGGGTCATGCTGGCGTCGGGGGCGGGGGCCGCCAGTGCGCAGGTGTGTCCCGATACGTATGCCGCGTGTGCCATGCTCGGGTTCAACAACGTTGATACCCCGACGTCCACGATGTTCGGCAACTTTTACGTCGGGTCGGCCGGTCGCGACTGCATCGAGGCCGCGACGAGCGACGACGTGTTCGCATATGCGGGGGACGACTGCATCTACGGTGGCAGCGGCACCGTCAACGCTGGAG
>CAZEAA010000530.1:0-3931 GCA_964510015.1 uncultured Sandaracinaceae bacterium | reverse complement strand
TGGTGTCCTCGAAGTCCCACAGGCCCGCGCGGTAGTCGGGCACGTGATAGGGCGTGAGCCAATTCGCCGGGCGCGTGCCGTCGGGGTTCACCACCCACAGCGCCACGCCCTGCAAGCGGTTGCTCTGCGCCGCGTTCTGCACACTGCCTAGCACGATGAGCTCGCGCCCACCTGTGCCGTCGAGGTTGGCCACCACCGGCGAGCTGTTGGTGAAGTGCGCCTGGAGCGCGGTCTCTTCCATCTCCGCGTAACCCTGCTGCGCCTCGGCGTAGTCGTGCAGGAAGCGCACCCCCAGCACCTTGGTGCGGTCCTCGAAGATGCTGGCCGCGTCGAACGCGCGCCCGGTGCCGTCGTGGATGCTCAGGTAGGCGTTGTCGTGCGGGACCACCACGTCCACGATGTCGTCGCCGTCGAGGTCACCGAGACCCACGTTCTGGTCGAACGCGCCCGTCACGTAGCAGGCCTCGTCGCAGCCCGACGCCCCCGTGGTGTTGGGCGGGAAGCCGGCCACGTCGTCGCCGTTGGCCTCCACCGCGAAGACCACGTCACGGAACCCGCCGCTCTCGAGGCGCTGCGTGGTGCTGGCCACCAGCTCGAACGCGCCGTCGCCGTCGATGTCGCCCGCGGCCAGGCTGCGCAGCTCGTCGCGCACCTCGGTGGGGAAGTTGTCGAGCTCGTTGCCCTCGGCGTCGTAGGCGTAGATGCGCCCGCGCGCGGCCACGGCCACCTCGAGGCCCTCGGTGTCGGGCAGCAGGTCCACCACCACCGGGCTGCTCCAGATGCGGCCCTCCACCTCGTGCTCCCGCACCAGCGTGCCGTCGGCGTGCCAGATCTGCAGGCGGCTGTCGCGCGGCACGATGATCTCCACCACGCCGTCGCCGTCGAGGTCCGCCAGCGCGGGCGAGCCCGACCAGGCCTCGTGCCAGCGGTCCATCAGCGAGCGCACCAGCATGGGCTCCGCCACCGTGGCGCTGCCGCCGCCGTTGGCCGTGTCGCAGCTGGCCGTGGGCAGCGGGGCCGGGTCGCTGCCGAGAACCCCCGGCCCGCCACCACCCCCGCCGCCGCAGCTGGCAATGCCCAGCGCAGCGCTGGCCGTGATGCCGAAGAAGAACGTGGCGTGCGGGAGCGACCGGAGTCCGAAGGCGAGGCGCGTCATGGGGGGAGTGTTCCACGAGGCGCCGCTCGGGCGGTAGACCCCTCCGTGTCGGTGCCCTTCACGTCACCCGGGGATTGACGCCAACGGGCCAGCGCGTTAGACACCGGCCTCTCCTGGCCGAGTGGCGGAATGGCAGACGCGGCGGATTCAAAATCCGCTTTCTTCGGGAGTGCCGGTTCGAGTCCGGCCTCGGCTACCAAGGCTTCCTTTAGGGCGGTTCCAGCGATGGAGCCGCCTTTCTCTTTGGGTGTGCTGAAGGAAACGGGCCCCAGTTGGGGTCCAATGGTCGGTTCGCGCCCTCGGCGCCTGCCGACGGTGCGCGACGTCGGGACGCAACCGTGAGGCCACGCCAAGCTGGCCGAGCACACCACCTGTGCGCTCGGCCTCTTCCTCCCTGGGACCAGCCACCTCCGCGCACTTTCGTGCGGACGCGCGCTGATCCCCAGGAGACGAGACTCCATGCTGACCGTTGCCCCCAAGTTCACCCGCTCTTTCGACGAGACGCTCGAGCTCGTCCAGGTCCGTGCCGCCAACCAGCTCCCCGATCGCATCGTGCATGTCTCCGACATGCGCATGAACCCGGACGGACGCTTCACGGCCGGCGGCTCCGACACGTACCGCCTCAACTCGCACTCGCGGAAACAGCTCGCGGCTCTCGTGGGTGTTCGTTGGGACACCTGGTTCCGCGACGCGATCTCGGGCGAAGAGCGCGCCGACGAACTCAACCGCCGACTGTCCCGGATGCCGGGGCAGCTGAAGGTCCGCTCGTACCGCGACGACACCCACGAAGCCGACGGTGTGATCCGCGGGCTGTTGGGCCCCAAGTTCACCCCCATCGACGACGACCGCATCTTCAACACGCTGGCCGAGACGATGCGTGGCCCCTTGGAGGAGTACGACTTCACCGAGGTGGCCTTCACCGACTCCACCTCCCACTATCGCGCGCTCCACAAGCATCCGCGCGACATCGAGGACGACCGCCACCGCGCCGGGTTCGCTCTGCGCAACTCCGAAGTGGGCAGCGCGGCGCTCAGCCTCGACGACTTCTGGATGCGGCTGGTCTGCCTGAACGGCCTCATGGTCCCGGTGGACGGCAAGCGCTTGCTGTACCGCACCCACCGCGCCATCGAAGACGAGCAGCTCGCAGCTGCCATGGTCATCGCGATCTCCAGGCTTCCGAAGCGCTGGGACGCGGTGACCAACATGCTGGTGGGGGCCAAGCACGCGAGCGTCCCTCACCCGGACGACGCCGTGCTCGCGGCTCTCGATGGCGTGGTGCTGCCCAAGGCCCTCATCGACAGCGCGCGCGAAGCCGCTCTCCACGAAGGCGACGCCACCCGCCTCGGCGTCGTCCAGGCCATCACCGCGATCGCTGGCGGGAAGGCCACCGATCCCGACCAACGCTTCGCGATGGAGCGGGCAGCGGGCGAGTACCTCGCCGCTGCGTAGCCCCGACACACACTGAGCCGCCCACGCATCTGCGCTGGGCGGCTTGTTCTTGCCGGCGCCCGCGCAACTCCCTGCTCCCGGTCTCCGACGGTTCCGTCTCGAAGGCGAGACGGAACCGTCCGACCTGCAACTCTTGCCAGAGCGTGTTCACGGCACCCCTCGCCGCTACATTTTCCTTGACAGCGCGCAGCTGGACGCCCGAAACTGAAGTTCGGGCGCCTCAAGGCTGCACGAAGGAGGAGGGACAACGTGAATCGAAGAATCGTCGCGACGATGGTGGGAGTACTCTTGTGCGCGCCTGTCTTGGTGGCAGCCCGAAATCAGCAGGGTGCCCCCGATGGATGCGGTGTCCGCGGGCGCCACATCATCTGGAACGACAGTTCGCCGGAAGGACAGAAGGTTGACCTCGCTGACTTTCGAACCGATCTGATTGTAGCGCCCCTCGATGGACTCGCTCCGCTCTCGACGGGGATGTGGGTTGCAGACAACTATAGTCGCTTGGTGTTGTATGATTGGGAGCTACCCAGCGGGCCAACGTCGCCTCCACCCTGGCCCAGGCAGCGCCCAGACGGGCCACCGCCACAGCCGAGTCGCGTGTGGGGAAGTGTGCACGAGCGCTCGTGGGACGATGTAGATGGGTTTACGCCGCAGTCCATCGTACTCCCCTCAACGTTTCAGGCGCAGTCGATTCAGAATGTTGACCTCGGGCTCTGCTCCGTGCGCATTCCGTGGGAAATCGACGATGATACAGACATACCGCCTTCGTCTTCGTTCGCCGGTTTTGATGACATTGGAGACGGATTTGCGCAACAATTGTCGCAGCAAGTTAGCGAATTCATAATCGATGAGCTCGGGAAGCGCACTCGGGAGATTATTCCTGGTTTCGCCATAGCCTGGAGTAGTCTTCGCGCCGAAAATCGCAGTGAATCAAGCTACCGAGTCGAGCCCCGAGACGGGCTTCCAACGGAATTCTGTCATCGCGTGCGGCTTGAGGGAACCGGCACCACCAAGCTCTGGCGAACACCGCCCATCGGTCCGATCACGGGGGTCATCTGCCACAACAGCATTGACTTCGACTTCTGTGGAACGTTCGACACAGACGAGAACAACCGTGCACGATTCAACGTCACGCACAATGCGGGATATGCCACGGTCAACGGTGGCGCCATCTGCACTATTGTTCGAAACGCGATCGAGTCGAAGCTAGGCTCCGCTGGAACTGCACAACAGATATCGAGTGCCGTCTCCAACGCGATAAACGAACCGCTCCGATTCACAGAGTTGGCCTCCTTCGTCAATCTTCCCCTGAGTCGTTGCAAGGCGACG
>CAZEAA010000529.1:0-3949 GCA_964510015.1 uncultured Sandaracinaceae bacterium | reverse complement strand
CTTCAACAGCCTGCGCGAGCTGGGTGGCATGCGGCGCCTGGTGGAAGACGACGTGAGCACGCGCGTGAAGGGGCTGGCGGAGGAGAAGCGCCCGCATGGATATGCGGGGCCGCACCCGTGGGCGGCCGAGAGGTCATTGCGCCTGCCGGCCGAGCTGACGTCACGTGAGAAGACCGACGTGGTGAAGGCCACCAAACAGCGCCTGGCCACCGAGCACCGCGGCGTGCCGCCGGGGGCGAAGACGCGCGGGGCAGCGGGCAGCGCGCCCGAGCCGCAGGGGGCCGAGCCGGTGGACGTGGTGCTGGCCTCCAACATGATCTCGGTGGGCCTAGACGTGGAGCGCCTGGGGCTGATGGTGGTCACGGGGCAGCCCAAGACCACCAGCGAGTACATCCAGGCCACCAGCCGCGTGGGGCGGCGCTACCCGGGCCTGGTGGTCACGTGCTTGAACGTGTCGCGGCCGCGGGACCGGTCGCACTACGAGCGCTTCGTGGACTACCACGAGAGCTTCTACCGCGACGTGGAGGCCACCAGCGTGACGCCCTTCAGCGGGCAAGTGCTGGACCGCGGCCTGGTGGGCACCATGCTCACCATGATTCGGCACGGCATCGCCGAGATGCAGCCGCCCACGGGGGTGCGCGAGCTGCATGCGCAGCGCCCGAAGGCGGAGCAGATGGTGGAGTGGCTGGTGGCGCGCGCGCGAGGCCACCGCGAGTGGGACGCCGACGGCGAGGCGCGCATCGCAGACCTGGTGCGCCGGCGCGGAAAGCACTTCCTGGACGCGTGGGAGCGCGTGGTGGACCGCGCCCGCGAGGGCGCCGCCGACCGCATCTACAGCCGCTTCGACCACGTGGGCGACCAGGGCAAGCCGCTCATGTTCGTGGCCACCGACCCGCTGCCGCACGACGCCGACGAGCAACACTTCGAGGCGCCCACTTCCATGCGCGACGTGGAGCCTTCGGTGCACGTGTGGGTGCGCTACGCCGACCTGGACAAGAGAAGCTGATGGCGACACGACGACAAGGCGGCCCAGGCCGCGCGGGGCGAGACGGCAAGCAGCGGGCTCAGTCCGAGGGCGAGCTGCGCCAGAGCCAGATGGTCACCACGTTTGGACCGGGGGCCATGGTGGACCTGGTGAACCAGGCCGTGGTGATTGGTGGGCTCGAACACTGGGGGGCGGGCAACGCGGGCTGGGTGTCGCTGGACGACGAGCGCCTGCGGGCTTCCTTGCTGCCGCGCCTGCGCGCGCTGCACCCGGAGCTCACGCTGGCCAGCGAGAACTACTTCCGCATGGCGCCCGAGGGCGACTCGCGCGAGCCGTTTCCCAGCGTGGGGGTGCGCGCGCTCGAGTTCCCGCGCTGGTTCGTGTGCCAGAAGTGCCACCGCTTGGCGCGGGCGCTCGATGGCTTCGACAAGGTGGGCGGGAGGTATCGCCACGAGTGCGGGGGCAACAAGCGCGGCCTGGCCGTGCCCGTGCGCTTCGTGGGCGCCTGCAAGCGCGGGCACCTGAGCGACTTCCCGTGGATCTCGTTTGCGCACAGCAAGACGGGCAAGGTGTGCGAGCGGCCGGACCTCACGTTGAACGAGGGCGCCACGGGCGACTTCGGGCAGATCGGCGTGAAGTGCAAGACGTGCGGCGAGGGCGAGACCATGAACCGCGCGGCCGCGGTGCAGTACCGCTGCGGAGGCGACCGCCCGTGGCTGGGTGGGCGCGCGGCGGATGAAGACTGCGAGGAGACGCTGGAGCTCTTGGTGCGCACGGCGTCCAACGCGTACTTCGCGCAGATGGTGAGCGCGCTGCGCCTCGAGGCGGAGCAGGAGAGCCCTCTGATGAGTCGCCTGCGCGAACCCAAGATCTGGGCATCCGTGGTCGACGTCGCGACCGAGTCGGACCTCGAGACGTTGGTGCGACTCATCCGCTCGGTGCGGGGGGCGTTGGGCGAGAGCTCGGTGGCCGAAGCGCTTGCGGCGATCGAGGCTATCCGCAGCGAAGGCAGCGCCACCATTCAGCGCCCGCTGCGGTCCGTGGAGTTCCAGCGCTTGACCGCAGCACCCGACGAGACGCCCGGCGTCATCCCGGAGCGCGGGGCCAAGTTCGCGGCGTACCGCATTCCGCGCAAGAAGCTGGACGTGCCCAAGGGCGTGGCGGGCTTGGTGCTGGTGCCCGCGCTGCGCGAGGTGCGCGTGCAGGTGAGCTTCAGCCGCATCGACTCGGTGGGCGCCAACCTGCAAGGCGAGTACGACTACGAGACGTTCCGGGTGAAGCCGGCCACGCTCACCATGCCCACGGGCAACGAGAAGTGGCTGCCCGCCGCCGAAGTGCGCGGCGAGGGCATCTTCGTGGAGCTGGACGAAGCGGCCGTGTGCGCCTGGGAGAAGCGGCCCGCGGTGGTGGAGCGCACCGACGCGCTGCTGCGCGCGTTCGAGGCCGACGGCCCGCGCGGCGAGTTCCCGGGCGCGCGCTTCTACCTGCTGCACAGCCTCAGCCACCTGCTGCTCACGGCCATCAGCTTGGAGTGCGGCTATTCGGCCAGCGCCATCCGCGAGCGCATCTACTGCGCGCCGCAGGGTGACCCGAACGGGGCCATGGCGGCGGTGCTGCTGACCACGGGCACCACCGGCAGCGGCGGCACGCTAGGCGGCCTGGTGGAAGAGGGCCGGCGCGTGCGCTCGCACCTGCGCGAGGCGTGGGAGCTGGGGCGCCTGTGCTCCAACGACCCGGTGTGCGCGGCGCACGACCCCGCCAGCGAGTCGAGCGACCGGCGCACCGAGGGGGCCGCGTGCCACGGGTGCTTGTACATCGCGGAGTCCTCCTGCGAGCGCTTCAACCGCTACCTGGACCGAGCGCTGGTGGTGCCCACCATCGGCAACGACGCGAGCCTGGCGTTCTTCGAGGAGCGCCCGTGACGGCGGCGGGCGGGCAGGGCGCTGGCCCAGCGGACCTGGGGCGCGTGAGTGGTGCCACGCTGCAGCAGCTGCGCGATGCGCTGGCCGGTGACCACGTGCGGGCGCCGCTGAGCGCGACTGCGCTGGGAGCGGTGGGCATCCGCGACCAGGCCGACGCGCTGCTGGCGGTGCTGGGCGGGCACGGGAAGCTGGCTTGCTTGGCGATTCTGGACGTGGCGCTCACTGAGCGGGCGCGGCACACGCGGCCACCTGCCGAGCTGGTGTGGACTGGGCCCGAGAGCCACAGCGCCACGGCGCGCGACACGGCGGTGGTGTTGCGGCACTTGTTCGAGAGCGCGCAGGAGCGCGTGATCCTGGCGGGCTACAGCTTCAGCCACGCCGAGGCCGTGCTGGGGCCGCTGCACCGTGTGATGCGTGACCGCGGCGTGCAGGCCACGTTCTTCGTGAACATCGAGCAGCCCAAGCAGCTCACGAACCCGCCCGAGGCCCACGCCGCCGCCGAGCTCGCCAACTTCGCCGCCGAGAGCTGGCCGTTTGGCCCGCCTTTCCCGCGCATCTTCTACGACAAGCGCGCGCTCCGCCCCGGGAAGCCCTGGTGCAGCCTCCACGCCAAGTGCGTGGTGGTGGACGACACCCAAGCGTTCCTCTCGAGCGCCAACTTCACCGACCGCGGCCAAGACCGCAACATCGAGGCGGGCGTGCTGCTGCACGACGAGCTGTTCGCGCGGACGTTGGCCCAGCAGTGGATGGGGCTGATCTCGGCTGGGCACGTGGGCGAGTGGGTGCCGTAGATGAGCGGCGCGTCGTGCCTCAACTGCGCGGCCATTCTCCAAGGGCCGTTCTGCGCGAGCTGCGGGCAGCGACACATCGCGGTGTCGGACATCGGCGTCGCCACGGTGCTGTTCGAAGGCTTCGACTTCTGGCGCGACAAATTCGCGCTCTTGCGTGACCTGGGCTGGCTGCTTGTCTCCCCTGGCCGGCTCACCCGCAACTGGCTCGCCGGGGAACGCGTGCGCCATCTGCATCCAGCGAAGGTGTGGAT
>CAZEAA010000528.1:0-3951 GCA_964510015.1 uncultured Sandaracinaceae bacterium | reverse complement strand
CCCCCCCCCCCCCCCCCCCCCCCGGCCCCCCCCCCCCCCGCCCCGCTAGCGCCTCGGGTCGCGCGGGGATGCGTCTCGCCCACTGCCCCGTGGAGGGGGTGGTCGCGGGTGTTGCTCAGCTGAGCTCGACGGAGCGTGAAGGGCGCAGGGGACTCGGACTCGCCCGCATCCATGGGCGAACAGCTGCAGCGAGACTGCGTCGACCGTGGGGGACCAGCGAGGACGGAGGCTCGTCCGACCAAGCGACCCGAGCGCGTGAACTCGTCGCGCTCGACTCCGCGAACGGAGGGTGCAGGACTCTCCGCCGAGCGGAGGGCGCCGCTCGCGGGCCTGCGACCAGCCCCGCGTTCCCGGTCGGGCTCGGGTGGGGAACACGAGACGTCCGCAGCAGCCGGGGCGGGGCTGGGGTCAGCAAGGACGTCGGGGGGCCCGGAAAACAAGCGCACAGCGCGCCGTTTTCCAGGGGGTACCGCCAGGACGCGCCAGCGCGGCCGTGCCCGCCGCGACCCCTGCCGCGCCCCTGCGGATCGAACACGCCCCGAGGTACCCGGTGCAAGCCACTGCCAGGCGCCCGTGATCTTGCCGGAAGCCCCCGAGCGAAGTACGAAGGAGGCGTGCTCAGATACCGCGCAGACCTTCGACCGTTGATGTTCAACGCGATCTACTTCGGGTTGCTGACCTGGGCGTTCGTGTCGGTGCCGCTCGCCAGCTGGTGGCTGTCGCTGCCGCTCTTCGCGGCGCTGTGCCTCACGTCGTTCATGGGCGCGGTGCAGACCCACAACGCGGTGCACTGCCCCATCTTCAAGCAGCGCTGGCTGAACAAGGTCTACCAGGTGGTGCTGACCTGCACGTACGGCCACCCGGTCAGCAGCCTGGTGCCGGGGCACACGCTCAGCCACCACAAGCACACGCAGTCCCGCAAGGACGTGATGCGCACCACCAAGGCGCAGTTCCGCTGGCACCTGCTCAACGGCCTGCTCTTCCTGTTCATCGTGGCGCCCTACACCATGAAGGCGGACGCGGCGTACACGAAGATGATGCGCACGCGGCACCCGCGCTGGTTCCGCCAGATGATGTTCGAGCTGGCCGGGCTGTGGTCCATCCAGATCGCGCTCTTCGTGGTGGACTGGCAGAAGGCGCTGATCTTCTGGTTCATCCCGCACATCTACGCGCAGTGGGGCCTCGTGGGCATGAACATGCTGCAGCACGACGGCACCGACGCGGACCACCCGTACAACCACTCGCGCAACTTCGTGGGCAAGGCCGTGAACTGGTGGGCGTACAACAACGGCTTCCACGGCCTGCACCACATGCAGCCCGGCCTGCACTGGTCGGTGCTGCCCGAGAAGCACGCCGAGCTGGTGGCGCCGCACATCCACCCGAACCTCGATCAGACGTCGATGCTGGCCTACCTGTGGAAGACCTTCGTGCTGAACCGGCGCGTGGACTACCTGGGGAACCCCATTCCGCTGCCCGAGGCCGGGCCGGACGAAGAGTGGATCCCGGATCCGCGCACCACGGCCAACGACCTCGGCGCCGAGGGCATCGAGCCCGCGCTGGCCGGCACCTGAGCCGCGCCGCGCTGCGCCACCCTTGCGCCACACCGCAAGCCTTGCGCGCACCCCACTCACGCGATGTGCAAAAACATCGGTCTGGCCTTGTGTTGGCCTGGTCCGTGCGTTGCAATGGGGGTTGCCATGACTGACACCACCTTCCCTCAGATCCGTCGCATCGTCGTCGGGACCGACTTCTCCGAGCCGTCGCACCCGGCGCTCAAAGCGGCAGCCTCCACGGCGCGCCGTGAGGGCGCGAGCGTGTTCCTCGTGCACGTGATCGACCCGCTGCCGCACATTGGGCCGGGGCTCGACGCGGTGATGGGCACGGACGCGCTCCGCGAGGGCATGGAGGAGTACGCCAAGAAGCACCTGCGCGACCTGCGCGAGAGCCTGTTCGTGGGCATCGAGGTGGAGACGCACATCCTCTACAGCCCGAACTCGGGCATGGCGATGACCGACTTCGCGGAGCGCGTGGACGCCGACCTGATCGTGGTGGGCACGCACGGTCGCAACGGCATCCAGCGCCTGATGCTGGGCAGCGTGGCCGAGAAGGTGACGCGCCTCGCGCCCTGCTCCGTGCTGGTGGTGCGCGCCTGACGCGAGCACGTGGGCACACCCTCAGCGGTGCAGCGGTGTCACGCGCGTGACGGCGAACTCGGCCTGCGGGGTGAGCAGCTGGCCGGCAACGCGCATGCGGATGCGGGCCGCGAAGTAGTTGTTCCAGGACTGATAGGCCTCTTGGGTGGGGAAGCCCACCTCGAGCTCACTCTCGCCGGGCGGGAGACTGGTCACCTGGCTGGTGACCGGGCTGAGCGGCCGCGCGAGGGCGTTGTTGGTGAAGACGCCGTCCACCATCTCGAGCGGCAGGGCCGCGCCCGTCTCGTTCCACGCGCGAAAGTTGGCCCAGGCGAGGCGCGCTGGCTCGCCGCCGTGCGTGTGCCGGCGGTGCAGCGTCTCGCCCACGATCGCCACACCACGGCCCACGGCCCAGCGGTTGCCGGAGACGTCCACGCGGTGCGCCGCGTCGTTTGCCGAGTCCACGTTCACGCTGAGCACGGCCGGCGCGCCGTTGGCCGGGCGCGGCACCACGGTGACGACGAAGCCCCACTCCTCGGGCGCGAGGTGCATGGTGCAGGCCGTCCGGGTGGGGGCGGGCGGAGCCCCGCACGCGACCGCACGAGCACAGCCACGCAGCGCGGCGGCCACCGTGCGGTCGTGCTGCCCGAGCGCCGTGAGCGCGCGCCGCACCGCCGCGCTCACCCGAGTCTGGTCCGCGCAGGGGTCTTCGGCCGGTTGCGCACCGACCGGTAGGGTGGCGAACACGACCACGAGGGCAGCGAGGAGCACGCGCATGAGAGAGCTATACGCACCAGCGCGACGTTCGCGCTACCGATGGGGCAGCTCAGAGATCGACTGCCTCCTCGCGCGAGACCGAGAACTCGGCCTGTGGCGTGAGCGCCTGCTCGCCCGCACGCAGTCGCACGCGGGCCGCGAAGTGGTCGTTCCAGGACTGATAGGCGTCTTGCGCTGGGAACCCCACCGTGAGTTCGCTCTCGCCGAGCGGCAGGCTGGTCACCGAACTGTGGAGCGTGGTGAGTGGCCTCTCGACGGAGTCATCGAGGAATACGCCGTCCAGGAGGGTGACGGGCAGCGCTGAGCCGGTGTCGTTCCACACCCGGAAGCGCGCCAGCCCGATGCGCGCGGCCTCTCCGCCGTGCGTGTGGATGTACCCGTCCGTGAGGCCCACGATGGCCACGCCCCGGCCCACCGCCCAGCGGTTGCGGGAGATGTGCACCGCGTGTGCCGTGTCCTGCCGCGTGTCGACGTTCACCTGCATCTCCGCGGGCGCGCCGTTCGCGGGACGCGGCCGCACCGTGACGCGGTAGCCCCAGTCCTCGGGCATCAGCTGAAGGGTGCAGCCCGTCCGCGTGGGCGCGGGGTCCGACCCACAGGTCACCGCGCGGGCGCAGCCGCGCAAGGCCCGCCGAGCTGCCGGGTCCGCGGCGCCGAGCGCCGTGAGCGCACGCCGCGCGGCTGCACTCACACGCACCGGGTCAGCGCAGGGGCTCGGCATGCGGCGCGCCTGCGCGGAGACTACGCCGACGATGCAGGCGAACGTGAGCAGGAGCAGCGACCGCATGGGAACGCTATACGCGCCAACCGGCAATTCGCGCTAGCGGTCGGAACGAACCGCGCTCGCCACCCGCGCAGTGAGCGTGTCCGGGCGCCAGTACGGCAGCGGCTCCCCCGTGCCGAGGTGCTGTTCCAACTCGTGCACCCCGCGCGTGATCAGCTCGTTGATGGGCGCCCGCGTGCCATGTGCGCTGGCCAGCGCCGCAACGGCGCCATTGAGCTCGTCCACTTCGGTGAGGCGCCCGCGCTCGAGGTCCTGCAG
>CAZEAA010000527.1:0-3997 GCA_964510015.1 uncultured Sandaracinaceae bacterium | reverse complement strand
GCGCAGAGCGCGCCGCCCGAGACACCGCCCGCGCCCGTGTCCATGCCACCGTCCGGCATCATGCCGCTGTCCGGACCGGTCACGAACACCTCGCTGGCGTCCGTCGCGGTGTTGCCCGCGGGGTCCGTCGCCGTCGCCGTGATGGTGTGCAGCCCCACGCCGAGACCGTCTCCATCGAAGCTCCATGTGCCGTCCGTCGCGACCGTCACCGTGCCCACCTCGGTGCCGTCCACCGTGATGACCACCGTCGCGCCCGGCTCGCCGGTGCCGCTGATCACGCCCGTCGTGGTGTCCACCGTCTCGATGGTCACCGAGGTCTCGGTGTCCACCGTGAACACCGACGTGTCCTCGGCCATGTTGTTCGCGAGGTCCGTCGCGGTAGCGGTCACGAAGTACTCGTCGTCGGCAAGCGGGGTCGTGACAGCGATGCTCCAGTTGCCGTTGCCGTCGGCGGTCACCGTACCGATGGTGACCTCCGTGCCGTCCACCTCGATGACCACCTCCACCGAGGCGCCGGGCACCGCGGTGCCGGTGATGGTGGGCGTGCTGTCGTTGATCACCGACTCGTTCACCGGGCCCGTGATCAAGATGTCCGTGTTCGACGCCACCGTGAACTCGGACGTCGCCGTGTCCATGTTGCCCGCGGCATCCGTCGCCACGGCCTCGATGATGTACGTGTCGTTCATCAGCAGGGTGACCACGGCGATCATCCAGGTCCCGTCCTGACCCACGGTCACCGTGCCGAGCTCGTTCCCGTCGAGGCTCACCACCACCATGGCGCCCACCTCACCCGTGCCGCGGATCAGCGGCGTCGAGTCCAGGATCGTGCTCTGGTCCGCCGGCGCCGTGATCGTCACCTCCGTGCCCGTGTCCACCGTGAACATGCTCATGTCCATGTCCATCAGCTGACCCACCGTCACCGTCGCCGTCACCACCTGCAGCCCGTCGAGCAGCGGCGTCGTGATCGCTAGCGTCCAGCTCCCGCTCGCGTCCACCGTGGCCGTGCCCACGTTGGTGCTGCCGACCAGCACGCTCACCATGCTGCCCGGCGTGCCCGTGCCCGTGATGTCCGGCGTGTTGTCGGTCACGGTCGCGTTGTCCGCCGGACCCGTGATCGTCACCTCCACCATGCTGCACACGTCGCCCGTGGTGCACACACCCGTCGCGCACGGCGTGAACTCCCCGAGACCCGGATTGGTGCACGCGCCCGCCGTGCACACGTCGTCCGTGCAGTCGTTGCCGTCGTTGCAGTCCCCGTTGCCGGTGCAGCTCACGCACTCGTTGGCGCCGCCCGTCCCCACCACGCAGTTCGGCGCGGCCGCGTCACAGCCCTGGTCGGTGCCCGCACCGCCATCGGTGCAGACCTCGCAGGTGTTGCCACCGGCGCTCACGTTGCAGAACGGCGCTCCGCCCAAGCAGCCCGCGTCCATCCCGCTGGTCTCGGTGTCCGCGCACGTCACGCACACGTCGCTCGGCCCGCCCGAGCACACCTCGCCGCCCGTGCACATGCCCACCTCGCCCGCGTCCACCGACGTGTTGTCGCAGACGTTCGCCGTGGTGCCTCCGCACGTGTCGTCCGTGCATGCGTTGCCGTCGTTGCAGTGCGTCGCGTTGGTGCACGCCACGCACGACCGCGCCCCGCTCGCCCCGATGCAGTGCGGCGTGGTGCTGTTGCAGCCACTGTCCGTGCCCGAGCCGCTGTCCACGCACACCTCGCACAGCGCCGACGCCATGCCATCGCACACGCCGGTCGCGCAGCTCGTGCCCGTCATCGCGGGGGGGTTGCTGCACACACCGTTGGTGCACACGTCCGTGGTGCACGTGTTGCCGTCACCGCAGTCGACGGCCGAGACACACGCCACGCAGGCATTGGAGCCACCGTTCGTCACGCAGTACGGCTGCGCCAAGCTGCAGCCGAGGTCCGTGTCCGAGCCCGTCGCGTCGTTGAGGCACGCCTCGCAGACCGGCACGCCCGCGCCCATGGTCCGGCAGTGCTGTGCGCCCGCCGTGCAGCCTGCGTCCGTGCCCAACGCCGACGTGTCGGTGCACGCCACGCACAGGTTGGTGGGCGCGCCCGAGCACACGTCGCCGCCGGTGCAGGAGCCCGTCTGGCCCTCGGCCACCGCCGTGTTCACGCACGAGTTCGCGGTGCAGGCATCCGTGGTGCACGCGTTGTTGTCGTTGCAGTCGGACGCCATGAAACATCCTGCCACGTCGAAGCTGCCCATGGCCGAGACCATGACCCCGTCCACCGTGCCGGTGACCGTGACGGTGTACTCGCCGCCCTGCACCAAGCCGGTGATCGAGTCAGCGACACAGCTCCAGGTGTTGCCGTTCACGAAGCCCGTGCACTGGAACTCGGCCGGCCCGTTGTCGTCGCTCACGATGACCACCAAGTTGGTGCCGTTCGGCAGGTGCATCGCCACGCCCGCGGGGGTCGTGGTCAGCGTGGTGATGGTGCCCGTGGGTGCGGTCAGCGTGATGCTCGGGGCGTCACAGGTCCCGCCCACACAGATGTCGCCCAACGTCGTGCAGTCGCTGGTCGCGATGCAGTCGACGCACACGGCGGGGTCGTTGGAGCGGTCGCACATGGGGTTGCCCGCGGTGCAGCCCGGGTCGGTCATGCCGGGAGGCGCGGTGTCCACGCAGACCACGCACTCGGGCGCCAGCGCGCTGCCGTTGCACACGCCGCCTGTGCAGCTCATGCCCGCCATCAGCGGCGGGAAAGAGCACGTGCCCGCGGTGCAGGTGTTGGTGGTGCACTGGTTGCCATCGTTGCAGTCCGAGTTGCCCGAGCAGCCCTGACACGCGAACACCCCGCCGCCCTGCGCCACGCACTGGGGCGAGCCGATGGTGCAGCCGAGGTCGACGAGCACTCCCGGCAGGGTGTCCACGCACCCCACGCACAGCGGATTCACGAGCGCGCCGTTGCAGATGCCTCCGGGGCACATCGAACCCGCGAGGAGGGTGGTCGCCACACACGAGTTGAGGAGGCAGGTGTCCGTCGTGCACGCGTTGGTGTCATCGCAGTGGTCGGCGATCACGCACTCGCGGCAGATGCCGAGGCCGTCGCAGTGGCCACCCGCCACGCACTGGGTGTCGCTGGTGCACACGCCGCTGCCGATCTCGATGCGGCAGCCCGAGGAGCAACCGTCGCCGTTGGCGATGCCGCCGTCGTCACAGCTCTCGGCGCCATCCAGCTGACCGTTGCCGCAGCCCGGTACGCGGAAGGGGTTGTAGTAAGCGAAGAGACCGGTGCCGGAGATGCCGGTGACCAGGCCCATCTGGAAGTCTCCGGAGGACGAGACCACGTGGTTGCCGCCCGGAACGGCGAACGTCACCATCGACACGTCGGGCCGGCCCGGCACGACGTTGACCGTCGGTGCCACCAGCACGGCGCCGTCGAGTCGGAGCGAGGCCACGCGTGCGGTCTGGATGGTGACCGCCGCCGTCCCGGTACCGGACACGTTCACGGCCACGTTGAGCGAGGTGGACCCGCGGAACTCCATGGGCGCCACGAAGCTGAGGCCGAGCTCGCAGGCGCTAAGCGCAGCCGCTGCGTTGTGGAAGACACCGACCGGATTCGAGGTCTCGATGAGCGAGGCGCCCGCGGCCGGCACGAAGCGGTGGGTCTGACCCGCGTTCAGCGTGGCCACGAGGGTGCCGTTGACGAGGACCATCGTTCCGTTGGTGTCCGCAACCACACGCACGTCTTCGCCGCCGCCGTCGGCGCCGGGGTAATTGGTGACGGTGAAGATGCTGCCCCACTGGCTGGTGGGAAGGACGTTGTCGAAGCCGTCATCTCCGCAGCCCGCTGAGGTGCCGCAGGTGCCGGACCAGCCGCGGCCACCCGTGATGACCGCGATGGGTGCCGTCGAAGTGATCAGCGATCCGTCGATCTCGGCGCCGCAGGTGTTCCCCGGCGTGCGGATGATGAAGGTCTCGCCCGCGGCGAGGCTGACGGTGTGCGTTGGCCCCACGACGCCCTGCCAGAAGT
>CAZEAA010000526.1:0-4000 GCA_964510015.1 uncultured Sandaracinaceae bacterium | reverse complement strand
CGTGAGCGCACAGTCGGCGTGAGCGCGGCAAGGCTGACCGAGCGCCTGGCCGGGGACGTCCGCACACATCCCACGGCACGGCGTCGCATCCGTCGGGTTCACGCAGTGGAGACCCAGCTCGCAGTTCCTCGTGCTCGCGCAGTCGTCCCCAACGCCAGACAGCTCGGTCTGGCTGATCCCTTCGTCCAAATAGCCACCCCGGATCACGCTCAAGAACACGACTTCCAGGAGCCAATCGAGGTCTGTCGCACAATCGGGCCAGGCACGAAGCACCTGGAGCACGTGGTTTGCCCGTTCCAGATCGAGTGCAAGGTAGCCGGCCGCAAGTTGGTCTCTACTCAGTGTGTCTGCGATCCAGCCGTCGATGTCACTGTGGTCGAAGCTCGCGGGTACCGTGGTCGTGGAGTAGCAAGCCACCCATTCCGCCACCGCAAGCTGAGTCAGCGCCGCCACGAACTCGTCGCGCGTGGTGACGACGCCGGTCGCGCACACGTCTTCCTCATCCACGAGCCAGTCACAGTCGTTGTCCGCGCTGTCGCAGGTCTCGGGCGCTGCGGTGCACGTCTTGGTGGCCACCGCGTACACGCCGCCGCTCTCGGCCTCGAAGAGCGCCTGGCCGACGGTGAACGTGGCCTCGACCACCTCCCACGTGGTGTCGTCCTCGTCGCTCAGTCGCAAAACCGCGAGGTTCTGGCCTGCCGCCGGAAGCGTCACGTTCACAGGTACGCTGAAGGCCTGCCCATAGGGGCTGATGGCCACCGGTCGCCCCACGAACGACTCGCCCGTTGCAAGGCCAGGCAACGTGCGCGGATGAATCTCGCCGATGGCGACGGGCGTGCTGCTGCTCAGCGCGCCCGCCGGGATCTGCACGCGGATCGTGCCGCCGCCCGTCGCGGTGGAGGTCAGCGTAGCGCCAGCCACACCGACCAGCTGCACCACGTCGCAGATCGGGAGCTCGTCGATGGTGACGTTGCAGTTGTTGTCGTTCAGGTCGCAGATATCGAGCTGCGCGGGGTGCTCCTGCGCGCTCGCGTCGTCGCAGTCGGTGGAAGCCAGGCTGTGGCCGGCCACTGGCGTACAGCTGATCACGGCTGTTCCCGTGCCGAAGCCGTCGCCGTCCGTGTCGGGATACCACGGCACGTCTTGGGTCTGCTCATCGATCCGGCCATCGCAATCGTTGTCCGCGCTGTCGCAGAATTCCACCTGGCCTGAGCGCCGGCGGATGGTCGTGTCGTCGCAGTCGGTGCCGCAGTTCGGCCCGCTCGATCCCATGTTGCAGCAGCTCGAAGCCACTTCTCCGTCGCCATCACCGTCCGTCGTGCCGAAGGTCGCTGGGTCGCAGTCCTCGTCGTGCTGCCCGCCTGCTCCGTCGTCGCAGGTCTCCGTGTTGCCGGGGAAGCGGTCCGCGTCCGTGTCGTCGCAGTCGTCGCCGCCGCAGGCCACCGCGTCGTGGCCGTCTCCGTCCATGTCGCCGTTCGTGCAGACGGTTCCGCAGCTGTCGGCCGTCTCGTCACACGCCACGTTCGCGACGCACGCTGCAGCGCCCGGCACGCAGCCCTCGGCATCGGCGGCGGCGCTGCTGGGCATGCACTGCTCTGCTCCGTTGCAGAAGAGCCCGTCGTCGCACTGCGTGTGCGTCGTGCACTGGGTGACCCCTCCATCGTCCCCCGGCGGTGAGCTGTCGCTGCCGCAGCCCACGCAAAGCATGGCGATGAAGGTCACGACGAAAGGTACGACGGCGGCGAGTCGTGCGGATGGAGTGTTCATGCTTGCTGGTTCCTTGCACCGCAGACGCCTGCCCTCGACGGGGCGCGGTGTGTGCCCGACACTCGCTTCGAGTGCGGCGCCAGCGCCATCCCCCGCTCGGGGGATGGGAGGCGTCAGCGCCGGAGTGGTAACCCGCTGCGGTGTTTCCCCAGAGCGATGGGCGTGACGCCGTGATGTGTGCGCTCCTGTACCTGCCCGACGGGACGCTGGAACATGAGACCACCACCGCGGTGGACACGCTCGGACCAACGCAGCGCCGATGGTTGCGTGGCGCCGTGCGGGCGGCGGTCGCCTGTGCTTCGACCGACGAGTGGATGGTCAAGAGGGTCGCGGTGGGGCAGCTCGAAGCCCAGCTGGTGAAGATGGAAGGACCGCAGGGTTGCCGTGTCCTGGTCACGCTCTCCTCTGCGCCGACCCTCAGAGATCACGCGCTGAGCGCGCTCAGCCCGAGGCAACGGGAGGTGGCTCGCTACGCCGCGGTGGGCGCCACGGCCTCGGAGACGGCAGCTCAGCTGGGCATCTCGGAGCACACCGTGCGGCAACACCTCAAGGCGGTGTATCGCGTCCTGGGAGTGTCCAACCGCGTGGAGCTCGCGCGCACCCTCGATGGCGGCCCCCGCCTGCTGTGAGCCCGTGTCCGGGATCTCGGACACGCACCCCGGCGCGAGTCCGGCATCGCGGACACGAGAGCACACAAATACCGGAACAATTGCGCGGCACACCATGTGCACACCAACCCACCCATGAGTGTGGCGGACGAGCGGTTCTGGGTGGTGAACGAGGATGGGCAGACGCTGTTTGGGCAAGCATGCGACGCGAGCCTGCCCGCCGAGTGGGGTGCGCTGGCGGGACATCTCCTGCGTGGCGTGCACCCCGGACCACTGTCGCTCGCCGTGCCGGGAGCCGACTTGACCGCGTGGCGGCTGGTGGCGGGCGACCGAGCGCCCGGCTCCCCCGCGGCCGTGGTGCTGCGGGTGCGTCCCCGGTCGCGCTCCGTGGCGTTGCTGGTGGGGCAGGACGCCGCTGCGTCGGAGCTGACGCCACGCCAGCGCGAGGTCTGCGAGTATGCCGCGTGCGGCGCGACGGTGGATGAGATCGCAGCGCACCTCGACATCAGCGCGGGCACGGTGCGGACTCACTTGAAGACGGTGTATCGCAACTTGGGCGTGGCCAACCGCGTGGAGCTCGCGCGCGCGCTGGGAGCCCTCGAACCGCGCATCGCCACCGCCGCCGAGTGAGGACCCTGCGGACACCGTTCGCTCTCGCGCTCAACGCGAGTATCCTCGCGCCGATGAGCGCACCCCACAGCGACGCCGAGCGAGCCGTCGAGCAGACGGCGCGAGAGCGCGACCTCTACCGGGCGCTGCTGGAGCTGGGTGACGGTGAGTCGGATGTGGGCGCCCTGCTGCACGGCGTGCTGGATGTGCTGCGCGACCTCACCCGAGCGGAGCGGCTCTACGTCCAAGCGGGTCGCGACCTCCAAGACGCGCCGCCCTACTGGGCCGCGGTAGGGTCGTCCTCGCGGGATCTCGACGAGGTCCGCACCCATCTCTCGCGCAGCATCTTGCGCAGTGCGCTCGATCGCGGTGAGACCGTGGAGACGGCCTGTGCCCTCACCGACGCGCGCTTCGACGCGGCGGGGAGCGTGCAGGCCAACCGCGTGGGCGCCGTGATCTGCGCGGCCATCGGCGGAGATGCCGAGCTCGGCGTGCTCTACATCCAGGGCGAGCGCGGCGGTGGCGGACTGCATCGGGATGCCGCGCGGCTCGTCGGGGCCACGGCACGCGCGATCGCGCCCACCATCGCTCGTGAGGTCGCGCGGGCGCGACGGCGCGCGCAGGCGTCCGACGCGACCGCCGGCATCCGGGAGCGCTTTCCGTGCACCGACCTGGTGGGTCGCTCCCCGGCGCTGGCCCGGGTGCTCTCGCTGGCCTCGCTCGCCGCCCAGGCGGACAGCCCCGTGCTGCTCACGGGCCCGTCGGGCACCGGAAAGTCGCTGCTGGCGCGGGCCATCGCGCGGAGCGGGACACGCCGCGACGCGCCCTTCGTAGAGCTCAACTGCGCAGCGTTGCCGAGCGAGCTGATCGAGAGCGAGCTGTTCGGCGCCAGCCGGGGTGCGCACTCCACCGCCACGACGGCCCGCGCTGGGCTGGTGGCGGCCGCCGAGGGAGGCACGCTGTTCCTCGACGAGATCGCGGAGCTCCCGAGCGCAGCGCAAGCCAAGCTGCTGCAC
>CAZEAA010000525.1:379-4007 GCA_964510015.1 uncultured Sandaracinaceae bacterium | reverse complement strand
CGTTCCGAGTGGCCATGGCCGGCCGTCAGGTGGCCGTGCTGTGCCCCACCACCGTGATCGCCCAGCAGCACTTCAACAACTTCTCCGCGCGCATGGCCGACTACCCGGTGCGCGTGGGGGTGCTCTCGCGCTTCGTGGACAAGGCCGAGCAGAGCGAGGTGCTGGCGGGGCTCAAAGAGGGCAAGGTCGACATCGTGGTGGGCACGCACCGCCTGCTCAGCAAGGACGTGCACTTCAAGCACCTGGGCCTCCTGGTGGTGGACGAGGAGCAGCGCTTCGGCGTGTCCCACAAGGAGCGCATCAAGAACCTGCGCAAGAGCGTCGACGTGCTCACCCTGTCCGCGACCCCCATCCCGCGCACGCTGCAGATGGCCAACGGCGGCATGCGCGACCTCAGCCTGATCACCAGCGCGCCCGTGGACCGCCGCGCGGTGCGCACGTTCGCGTGCCGCTGGGACGACCACACCATCCGCGAGGCCATCCTGCGCGAGATGAACCGCGGCGGGCAGGCCTTCTTCGTCTACAACCGCATCGACGGCCTGTACGAGCGCGCGGACCGGCTGAAGAAGCTGCTGCCCGACGTGCGCATCGCCGTGGCGCACGGCCAGATGGGCGAGGTGCCGCTCGAGCAGACCATGACGGACTTCATCGAGGGCCGCTACGACGTGCTGTGCTCGACGGCCATCATCGAGTCCGGCATCGACATCCCGCGCGCCAACACGATGATCATCGACCGCGCGGACACCTTTGGGCTCTCGCAGCTCTATCAGCTGCGCGGGCGCGTGGGCCGCAGCCGCGAGCGCGCCTACTGCTACCTGCTGACCCCTCCCCCGTCGACGCTGAGCGACGAGGCGCGCTCGCGCATCGAGGCCCTCGAGCGCTTCACGGAGCTGGGCTCGGGCTTCAAGGTGGCCTCGCTCGACATGGAGCTGCGCGGCGCGGGTGACCTGCTGGGCGCCGAGCAAAGCGGCAGCGTCTCGCAGGTGGGCTTCGACATGTTCGTGCACATGCTGGAGCAGGCCGTGGCCGAGCTGCGCGGCGAAGAGGTGGTGGCGGACTTCGACACCGAGATGACGGTGGCCGTGGAGCACTACCTGCCCGACGACTACATCGAGGACGTGGGCCTGCGTCTGTCGCTCTACAAGCGCCTGGCCTCGGCGCGCGACGAGCAGCGCGTGGACGACCTCGCCATCGAGATGGAGGACCGCTTCGGCCCGCCGCCGCAGCCCGCACGGGATCTGTTGCGCGTGATGGCGCTGCGGCCGCTGCTGCGCGAGTACCGCATCCTGGGCTGCGAGGCCGACGAGCGCCGCGTGACGCTGCACCTGCGCGAGGACACACCCCTCGACCCGTCGAAGGTCATGGGCCTGGTGGGCCAGCCGCGCAGCCAGTGGAAGCTGTCGCCGGACATGAAGCTCACCCACCACCGCGACCCGAACCACAGCCAGAACAAGCTGGATGGCGTGGATCACGTGCGCGACGTCTTGCGCGTCCTCCCTTCTCTCTGCAAAGACAGCTGAATCATGACCGATCCCAAGCGCTCCCTCGATGCCATCTTCGACGCCGACCGCGCCATGCGCCAGGCCGAGACCCAGCTGCTCTCGAGCGGCAAGCAAGGCCTGGTTCGCGTGCTCACCGCCGCCATCACCGAAGCCAAGGAGCTCTCGGCGCGCAACCCCACGGAGGGCGGCATGCGCCTCGAGCGCCTGGCTGACCTGTGCGCGCAGGTGCCCGGCCCCGAGATGACCGACGCGCTGATCGACATCCTGGACCACGACGAGGCGCCGGTGCGCATCGCCGCGGGTGAGGCCCTGCTGGACGTGGCCTACGAGTACTACGCCGAGGTGGCCCGCGGCATCGAGCGCGCGCTGACCCGCAACCACCGTGGCCTCGCCATGTGCGAGCTCCCGCACGTGCTGGCCGAGGTCGGCGAGCCCAGCGCCATGGGGCTGATGAAGCGCTTTCTGGCCACCAACGACCCCGAGATCATCGCGGCCACCATCGAGGCCTTCGTCACGCTGGACGACCCGGAGGCGATTGCGGCCATCGAGCCGTTCGTGGACGACCAGCGCACCGTGGCGTTCGATGAAGCCGACGACGAGACCGGCGCGACGCTCGGTGAGCTGGCCCAGGAGGCCATCGAAGCGCTGGGCGGCGGCGACGAGGACTGACGCGGGCGGCCATGTCGTCCGGTCCCCGGCTCGCGCTCGTCTACTTCCTGCTGTTTGGGTGGGTGGGCGTGTACCTGCCCTACTTTCCGGGGTGGCTGAGCGCACGCGGGCTGACGGGCACGGAGATCGGCGTGCTGCTCGGGATCGTCCCGTGGACTCGTATCGTGATCGACCCCGCTCTGGGTCAGGCCGCCGACCGCACGGGCCGCGCGTGGGCGATGATCATCGGTCTGGCGCTGGTTTGCGCCGCGGGCCTCCTGCTCTACGAGTGCGCTGCCGTGTTCCCCCTCTACGTGGTGGCGAGCGTCCTCGTCGGCGTGGGCTTCGCGCCGATCTCGTCGCTGACCGACGGCATCGCGGTCGTCGAAGCGCGCGAGCGGCGCATCGACTACGCGCGGGTGCGCGCCGCCGGCTCGGTCGCGTTCATCGTCGCGGTGCTGGCCGTGGGCTACGCGGTCGAGCGCGCCGGCTACGACCTGGTCCCTGCGCTGAACGTGGGTCTGGTGCTCGGCCTCGCAGCGAGCGCGACGCTCCTCCCCCGGGTCACTGTCGCGCGACCGCTCTCCGGCGGGGCTCCCGCCGACGCCCGCACGCTCCTCCGACGACCGCGGGTGCGCCGTTTCCTCGTGGGCTCGGCGCTCGTACAGGCGAGCCATGCCGTCGTCTACAACTTCGGCACGCTGCACTGGGAGCGCGCCGGTATAGGGCACGACGTGATCGGTCAGCTTTGGGCCATCGGCGTAGTCGTCGAAGTGGCGGTGTTCATGGTGGGCAGCCGTGTCGCGGACCGCTTCGGGCCAACGCGCCTGATGGTGCTCGCGGGGGTGGGCGGGGCCGTCCGCTGGGCGGCGCTCGCGTCCACCACCGCGCTGGTCCCCCTCTTCGCCGCCCAGTCTCTGCACGCCATGAGCTTCGCCCTACTCCACCTTGGCGCGCTCGAGTTCATCCGACACGAGATCCCCGAACAGCACACGGCCACCGGGTTGTACGCAGCCGCCGGGGCCGGGATCGGTATGGGCGTCGCGGGCCCGGTCGCAGGGGTACTCTTCGACGCCTGGGCTGGTGGCGCTTTTTGGGGTGCGTGCGTGGTCTCCGTGGCGGGCACGCTGGTGCACATCAGGGTGGCCCCCACGGCGCGGCGCGACCCACCGGCAGCGAGCCCCGGACTTTTCTCGGCCACCCCCGAGAGCGCAGCTCCGAGGTCGAGCACTCTGGTCACCTGATCCTAGAGCCAAGAGGCAGTGAGTAGCTGCGACATGGGCGCCGCGAGAGCCACAGCCACGTTCAGGCGCTGCGCGAGCCCCCGCCCGAAGAACGACCGCCGCCGGCTCCACCGGAGCGACCACCGCCGCCGCCACCGCCGCCGTAGCCGCCGCCGCCACCACCGCCGCCACCGCCCCCGCCACCGCCCCCACCGGGACGACCACCGGTGCGACCGCCACCCCGCCGCCCACCAC
>CAZEAA010000525.1:0-369 GCA_964510015.1 uncultured Sandaracinaceae bacterium | reverse complement strand
CGACCCTGCCCTACCTGCAGAGCAAAGAGCCCTACGATTTTCTCGCCGGCGCCGCGCGGCTCTGCAGATCCGTGATGCCCGGCAGCGGGCGCTGCGGCGGGTAAGCGTGGTCTTCCACGCGGTCCACGTGGCGCTTCATGAGCCGCTCGATGTCCGCCAGGAACGGACGGTCCTCGTCCTCCACCAGCGCCCACGCCACGCCGGTCTCCTCGGCGCGGCCCGTGCGACCGATGCGGTGCACGTAGGTCTCCGGCACGTTCGGCAGGTCGTAGTTGTAGACATGGCGCACGCCCGGAATGTCGATGCCGCGCGCCGCAACGTCGGTTGCCACCAGCACCTTGATCTGCCCGTCGCGGAACGCCTTCAGCG
>CAZEAA010000524.1:0-4019 GCA_964510015.1 uncultured Sandaracinaceae bacterium | reverse complement strand
TCCCAAGAGCCCGAGGAGCCCCAGGCACAGCCCCGAGACACCTCTCCGGGTGATCCCTAAGTTACCGAATTTCATTGTGATATCGACCATGTCGTTCGGTGGTGGGCCAACGCGGCGAAGTTGTGACGAACCTGCGCGGCCCGTTCGTAGACAGCCGAGTAAGCGCGTATCGCACATGCATACTCGTGTCTTGTTCTTCCACGAAGACTTTACACGAAGCGCGGGGACCGCTAGCGTTCGCCCCACTCAGTTTGCGGCAGCGACGGTCATCGCTGCTCCAAAGGCACAACAGGTGCCCAACAACCCGGTCCCAAGTGAGACATCGACGCAAGTCGGAGGAAATCCAATGAACACCGCTCTCAAGCACACGATCATCGCCATGGCCACCGCCGCGCTCGGCTTCACCGCGGGCTGCAGCTCGGAGAGCCCGGAGGGCGAAGAGTCCACCACCGGCGGCGAGACGGCCACCGAGGCTTCCTGCTCCGGCGCCACCGAGGCGTCCTGCTCCGGCGCGACCGAAGAGCCGGCCGCTGAAGAGGGCGCTGCCGAGGCGAGCTGCGGCGAAGGCTCCTGCGGCTGATCCTGCCGTAGGCAACTCGAGGCGCCGCGGTGGCTTTGGCTGCTGCGGCGTTTCTGTTTCTGGTCCATGGTGTGGGCGTGACGATGACGCGAGCACAAGACGGCGTGAGCGGGGTCGGCATCGGCCTGCGCATGGGCAACTCCGAGGCGCTGCTGGCCGCGCTCCCGCGCGAAGTGCGCTGGGTGGAGGTGCACCCCGAGAACTACATCGAGCGCGGTGGCCGCTTCGCCCGCATCCTCGAGCGCGCGCGGGAGGCGTGGCCGGTGGTGACGCACGGGCTGACCATGTGCTTCGGCGCGCTCGAGCCCTGTGACCCGCGCTATCACCGCGAGCTGCGCAGCTTCCTGCAAGACCTGGAAGTGGCCTGGCACTCGGACCACGCGTGCTTCGGCTCGGTGGACGGTGTCTTCGCGCACGACCTCTTGCCGCTGCCCTTCACGGACGAAGCCGTGGCCGTGGTGAGCCAGCGCATCAGCGAGGCGCAGGACGCGCTCGGCCTGCCGGTGGCGCTCGAGAACGTGAGCTACTACGCGCCCATGGGAACGGACCCGCTGGCCGAGGTGGACTTCCTCAACGAGATCCTGAGCCGCACCGGCGCCAAGCTCCTGCTGGACGTGAACAACGTCTTCGTGAACAGCCAGAACTTCGGCTTCGACGGGCGCGCGTGGATCGACCGCGTGCCCGCCGACCGCGTGGTGCAGCTGCACGTGGCCGGGCACCTGGTGCGCGACGACGGCCTGCGCATCGACACGCACGGCGAGCCCGTGCCCGAGGGGGTCTACTCGCTGCTCGAGCACACGCTGCGGCGCACCGGGGACAAGCCCATCTTGCTGGAGCGCGACAACAACATCCCGCCGCTCGAAGAGCAGCTGGACGAGATCCGCCGGCTCACCGCGATCGTCGAGCGGGTGCGCGCGTCCCGCAGCGCGAGCCACGAGGCCGCCCAGTGAGCGGTCCTGCGATGACCGACCGCCCGTTGGGCGGTCCCGCGATGACCGACCGCCCGTTGGGCGGTCCTGCCGAGCTGAGCCTACGCGCCTATCAGGAGACCGCGCTGCGTGTGTTCTTCGGGCGCGAGCCGAGCGACGAGGACCTCGCGGCCCTGGGCTCGCCCGAGCGCTTTCGCTTGTACCGCAACATGGTGCGGCACCGCTTGGACAAGGTGGTGCGCGCCGCGCTGCCCCGCACGCTGCGGGCGCTCGGGGAAGACGAAGCCAGCGCGCTCATCACAGCCTTCTTCGACGAGGCCCCGCCGCGTACGCGCTGGTTCCGCGAGGTGCCCGAGCACTTCGGGGCGTTCGCGCTGACTCGCTTCGGCGACAGCGGTCCCGCGCACTTGCGCGAGCTGTGTCAGTTCGAGCTGGCGCGCTGGACGGTGCAGCACCTCGAGTCCGAGCCCGCCACCACGGTGGTGGCGCTCGACTTCACCCTGCCGCCGGTCACCACGCCCGCGCTGCGGCGCCTGCGCGTGCAGCACCGCGTGGACCTGCGCGGCACCGAGCCACGCGCCGAGGCCGCGAACCTCGCGGTGTATCGGCGCCTCGACGACAAGCCCGCCACGTGGGTGCTCAACGACATCGCGGCGGCGCTGCTGGACGCCTTCGTGGACGGCCAGGGCTCGCTCGCCGAGCGCGTGCAGGCCGTGACCAAGGCGCGTGACGTGGCCATCGACGAGCACTTTCTCGAGCGCCTCTCGGCCATGCTGGCCGACTTCCTCGAGCGCGGTGTGTTGCTCGGCTCGGCGGGGCCCGCGCCCGCCGCCAACCCAGGAGCCTGATGATGCTGGGCCTCGAGCTCCCTCCGGCGGTCGTGGCCGTGCTCACCGCGCTGCAGGTGCTGTGGGTCATCGCCTCCAGCGTCTACATCCTGCTGGAGCGCCGCTCGCCGCAGGCCACCATCGCGTGGATCGCCACGTTCGCGGTGCTGCCGGTGCTCGGGTTCCTGATCTATCTCTTCCTCGGGCCGCGGCGCTTCGACCGGCGCAAGCGGCGGCGGCGGCGCGCGCGGAAGGTGGTGCGCGGTCAGCAAGCGGGGTCGGGTCGCTGCGAGCTCCCGGGCGCGCCCGCCGAGCATGCGTCGACCGTGGCCCTGCTGGAGAACGCGGTGGGTGACGCCGCCGTGCTGCGCTGGGCCGACGTGGACCTCCTGCTCAGCGGCAAGCAGAAGTACCTGGCGCTCGAAGAGGCGCTGCGCTCCGCCAGCTCCAAGATCCTGATCGAGTACTACATCTGGGAGTGCGACCGCACCGGCACCCGCATCCGCGACATCCTCGCGGAGCGGGCCAGCAAAGGCGTGCAGGTGCGCGTGATCGTGGACGGCCTCGGCTCGAGCGGGGCAGGGCGCGCGTTCTGGGCGCCCGTGCGCGCGGCCGGCGGCGAGGTGCGGCACTTCAACGGCGTGAACTGGTCCAACTGGCGGCCGACCATGACCAACTTCCGGACGCACCGGAAGATCGTCGTGATCGACGGTCACATCGGCTTCACCGGCGGGATGAACCTCACCGAGAACCACACCGAGGAGTTCGCGGGTCCGGGCGCCTGGCGTGACACGCACCTGCGCCTCTCGGGTACCGCGGTGGAGGGCCTCGCCGCCGTGTTCTACGAAGACTGGCAGTACGCCGGCGGGGACGCGCCCGCCATCATGCAGGCGCCCACCGTGAAGTCGCCCATCGAGGCGGCGTTCGTGGACGTGCCCGTGCAGATCGTGTCCTCGGGGCCCGACGAGAACATCAGCGCCATCCACAAGCTGTTCTTCACGGTCATGACCGGCGCGCGTCGGCGCATCCAGCTGACCACGCCGTACTTCGTGCCGGACGAGCCCATCATGCAGGCCCTGATCGTGGCGGCCCTGCGCGGCGTCCCGGTGGACCTGCTCCTGCCCGCGAGCGGCGACCAACCCTTCGTCGCGGCGGCGGCGCGCAGCTACTACCCCGAGCTGCTCGCGGCGGGCGTGCGCATCCACGAGCTGAGCCAGCCCGTCCTGCACTCGAAGACCCTGCTGGTGGACGACATCGCCATCGTGGGCACGGCCAACATGGACAACCGCAGCTTCCGCCTGAACTTCGAGGTGGTGGCGGTCATGTACGACGCGCGCGTGGCCGCGCACCTGGCCGAGGCGTTCGCGGCCGACGTGGCGAAGAGCGTGTTGCTCGACGAGGCCAAGCTGAACAAGGACCCGCTGCGCAGGCGCCTGCTGGCGGCGGTCGCGCGGTTGTTCTCGCCGATGCTGTGAGGGGGTGGAGGTTGCCTGCCAAGCGAATAGTGCTTCTGGCAAGGTGAATTGGGGCACCCCCGGCTGAAGCGTTTCAGCGGCGGGGGCCCCAATTCACCTTGCCAGAAGCCGATTTGTCATGCTGGTCACCATCGAGGAGTTGTGACGAGTCGATCGCCGTCGCCGTCGCCGTCTGACGACTCATCACAAGTCCGACGGGAAGGCGTCT
>CAZEAA010000523.1:0-4030 GCA_964510015.1 uncultured Sandaracinaceae bacterium | reverse complement strand
GCTCCGCGGCCATCGCCATCCCGCTCGTGTACGCGCTCATCACCGGCTCCGAGTACCGCATGCGGCGCATCGAGGCCTTCGTGAACCCCTTCCAGGACCGCGCGGGCGTCGGCTACCAGATCGCCGAGTCGCTGATCAGCTTCGCGCAGGGCGGCCGGTGGGGTGTCGGGATCGGGGACAGTCGCCAGAAGCACGCGTTCCTGCCGGAGGCGCACACCGACTTCATCAGCGCGATCGTGGGCGAGGAGCTCGGGCTGGTCGGCGTGACCATTCTGCTGCTGGCCTTCGCGTTGCTGGTCTACCGCGGCCTGCGCGCAGCGGCGAACGCGGCCGATGACTACGGCACGTACCTGGCTACGGGCGTCACGCTGTTCGTGGGTCTGCAGGCCTTCACCAACCTCTCGGTGGCGCTGGGCCTCTTGCCCACCAAGGGCCTCACGCTGCCCTTCGTCTCGTACGGCGGCTCGTCGCTGCTGGTGAACTGCGCCGCCGTGGGGCTGCTGCTCAACGTGTCGCGGCCGCGCGAGGTGAGCGCGATCCTGGCGCAAGCGGACGACGAGGGCGCACCGCGCAACCAAGTCAAAGACAAGACACCGCGGAGGGGGGCGAAACCCGACGCAGTGGATGGGACGAGCGAAACCCAAGGGCGCGGGCGACGCGTCAGCGAGCCGGGTCCGCGAACGCGGCCCATGGGCCCGTTGAACGGGCGGCCGAGAGGGAGTGCAGCATGAGTCGGAAGATCATCGTGGCGGGCGGTGGCACGGGCGGCCACCTCTTTCCAGGCATCGCGGTCATCGAAGAGCTGCGGCGGCGCGACAGCGGCATCGAGGTGCTGTTCGTGGGCACCGAGCGTGGCATCGAAGCGCGGGTGATCCCAGCGCGTGGCGAGCGCCTCGAGACCATGGAGGTCACGCCGCTCAAGGGCCAGAGCCCGGTCGCGCTGCTCAAGAGCGTGGCGCGCTTGCCCACGGCGCTCGGTCGCGCCACTTCGCTGGTGCGCGACTTCGCCCCGGACATGGTGCTGGGGGTGGGTGGCTACGCGTCGGGTCCCTTGCTGCTGGCCGCCTCGCGCCTGGGCGTGCCCACCGCGCTGCTGGAGCAGAACGCGCACGTGGGCCTGACCAACCGGCTGCTGGCCGGCCGCGTGGGTCGCGCCTACGTGACCTTCGACGAGACGGTCCAGCGCTTCGGCAAGGAGCGAGCGCGCCTCGTGGGCAACCCGGTGCGACGTGACTTCGTGAGCGCCGCACAGCGCGCCGTCACCGACCCGATCGGCTTCGAGGCTCGCGCCACCGACATCTTGGTGCTGGGTGGCTCGCAGGGGGCCCGCGCGCTCAACAAGACCATCCCCGAAGCACTCGCCAAGGCCGGCTTGCGCGACGCGAAGGTGCGCGTGGTCCACCAGACCGGCGCCGCCATGCGCGACGAGGTCGAGGCCCGCTACCGCGAGCTGGGTGTGGACGCCGAGGTCAAGAGCTTCATCGACGACATGGCGCGGGCGTACGCGAACGCGACGTTGATCATCGGCCGCGCCGGTGCCACCACGCTCGCCGAGATCTGTGCGGTGGGGCGCCCTTCGGTGCTGATCCCGTTCCCGCACGCCGCCGACGACCACCAGGGCAAGAACGCCGAAGCGCTGCAGGCTGCGGGCGCCGCCATCTGCGTTCGCGAAGAGGCGCTCACCGCCGAGGGTCTCGCCGCAACCGTGCGCCAGCTGCTGGGTGACGCTGCGCTGCGCCGCCGCATGTCGGACGCTGCGCGTGGTCGTGGCCGCCCGGACGCCGCCGCGGCCATCGTGGACGACGTGTGCGACTGGCTGGGCTGGGACGACGTGCGTGGCGGGGGCAGCAGCAGCGAGCCGCTCGAAGCCAGCGAGACCGAGCCGCCCACCGACGACGCCGCGCCGGATGCTGGCCAGGACACCGAGCTTGCACCAAAGTCCCTGCGCGGGGCGCGCCCCTACATCCCGCGCGTGCGGGACGTCCGCGCGTGCCTCTCGGCTCCTTCGCCTGCGCTGCGCCGTCGCGTGACCGTGGGCGACGCCAGCTGGGAATAGACTCGCAGCCCTGCGGGGCCAGAGAGAACCAGGCAGCATGTTTCGCGGAAAGATTCGGTCCATCCACTTCATCGGCATCGGCGGCGTCGGCATGAGCGGCATCGCCGAGGTGCTCTTGGACTACGGCTTCGAGGTCACCGGCTCCGACCTGCGCATGAACGAGTACGCGTCGCGCTTGGTGGAGAAGGGCGCCAAGGTGGCCATCGGTCACGTCGCCGCGAATGTGGCCAGCTCCGACGTGGTGGTCTTCTCGTCTGCCGTGTCCCCGAAGAACCCCGAGATCGTGGAGGCCAGGCGGCGCGGCGTGCCCGTCATCCCGCGCGCCGAGATGCTGGGTGAGCTGATGCGCCTCAAGGACGGCATCGCCATCGCGGGCTCGCACGGAAAGACCACCACCACCTCGCTCGTGGCCACCGTGCTGCGCGACGCCGGGCTCGACCCCACCGTGGTCATCGGCGGCAAGCTCAACGCGCTGGGCAGCGGCGCGTCACGCGGGCAGGGCGACCTCCTCGTGGCCGAGGCCGACGAGTCGGACGGCTCGTTCCTGCACCTCACGCCGGGCATCGCGGTCATCACCAACATCGACCCCGAGCACCTCGACCACTACGGCACGCTCGAGGCCGTCAAGGAAGCCTTCATCGGCTTCGCCAACCGCGTGCCGTTCTATGGCCTCGTGGTGGCCTGCCTCGATCACCCCAACGTGCAGGACATCCTGCCGGCCATCGACAAGCGCATCGTCACCTACGGGCTTGCGGCGCAGGCCGACTACCGCGCGCGCAACCCCAAGTTCTCCGGCCTGGCCATGACCTTCTCGGTCTTCCGCCGCGGCGAGGCGCTGGGCGAGTTCGAGGTGCGCATGCCGGGCATCCACAACGTGCTCAACGCGCTGGCCACCATCGCCGTGGCCGACGAGCTGGGCGTGCCGCACGACAAGCTGCGCGAAGCCCTGCGCACCTTCGGTGGCGTGCAGCGGCGCTTCACCATCGTGGGTGAGCACGAGGGCGTGACCATCGTGGACGACTACGGGCACCACCCCGCCGAGGTGCAGGTCACCCTGGACGCCGCGCAGCGCGCCTACGGTCGCCGCCTGATGGTGGCTTTCCAGCCGCACCGCTACACGCGCACGCGCGACTGCTTCCTGGACCTGACGCGCTGCTTCAACCGCGCCGACGTGCTGTTCATCACGGATGTCTACGCGGCTGGCGAAGAGCCCATCCCGGGTGCCGACTCCGCCGCGCTGGTGGACGCCATCCGCGCGCACGGCCACCGCGACGTGACGCTGGTGAAAGACCGCTCCGACCTGGTGTCCGCGATGCGGGCTCGCATGAAGCCGGGCGACGTCGTGCTGACGCTCGGTGCCGGCGACATCACCAAGACGGGCCGCGAGCTGCTCGCGGACATGACGGTCCCTTCCTAGCTCGACTCGCGCCTGATAGGCTGACCTCTGACTGTTGCTGGGGCCCATCCAGCTCCGAGGAGGTCCATCATGGTTCGTGTGCGTCTTGCTCTCGCAGTGGCCGCGGTGGCTGTCCTGCTCGGCTGTGGCGGAGCCAGCGAGTACGGCGACACCAACGAGTACGGAGAGGCTGCTGGAGGCCTCGTCATCGGGGTGGCCGCCACCGGAGCCAACCGAGCCGCCAACGGAGACTGCTGGGGACGCTGCTCCCCCGGATACTCGTGCAACCGCACCAGTGGTTTCTGCGAGCGTGGCGACTGCGACCCGGCATGTCCCGGCGGCATGACGTGCACGCTCTCCCCTGCGGGGCCCGAGTGCCGTGGTGATCCCGCACCCATCGTGGAACCCTATTGAGGTTCACGCGGAAGGCGCACACTCGCGAGATGCGACACCCCATCGATGGGTTCCAGATCCCTGCGCCGGTCGTGCACTTGTTCGAGCACCTGGCGGCGAACGAGGAGGCCGAGTATCTCGAGGCGTGGGAGCTCCAGCTTCGTTACGCGGCCCTCCTGTACGAC
>CAZEAA010000522.1:0-4040 GCA_964510015.1 uncultured Sandaracinaceae bacterium | reverse complement strand
ACGCACTCGGGGTGAGCGAGGCGTCCACGTTCACGCGGGGGATCCTGCGGCGCGTCAGGCGCAAGCGGAGCTAGCTCGCTAGACGGAGGCGCGCACCGACTGAGCAAAGGTGGGCGGAATTGCCCGCTTCGGCTGTGGCCTGTCATGCGTCATGTGCAGAACGCTTCCCACTCTCGGGAAGCAACCTGCACACCCGAGCCGAACGACGCGACGCCAGCCAAGCGGGTTCGTCGTCTCCCGAACCTCGCTGCAAGCTCGATCCTGGCCGTTCACACGCTCGCCGCCCGCCTGCCGCGCGGTTGGTGCATGGCGCTCATGCAAACGAAGCTCTTCGGACGGCTGACGGTGGTGGCGCTCGTGTGGTGGCTCGCCAGCGCTGCGCAGGGCGCGCACGCGCAAGAGGCCCCGGTGGGTCAAGACGACGTGCCGCCCGCTCCTCGACGCGAGGTCCACCTCGACGACCCATCGGTCACGTTGGAGGCGGCCCCTCGCCACCCGCGCCGCGCGACGCGCCTGATCCGCACCGGGGGCATCCTGGTCGGGCTCGGGTTCCTTGGGATCATCGTGGGGAGCGGCGTCAGCTCCTCCCTCCGCGAGCCTTGCGACGAGGACTCGGAGTTCTGCTACGAGCCCATCTCCGACGCCGCCGCGCTCATGGTCATGATGGCGCCCGTCTTGCTGGTGGGGATCATCGTCGCGGGCCGCGGAGGGGGGCTGCGAGGGCGCGAGCGAAGGCTCACGGCGGGTGTCGAGCTGACCGGCGGACGCTACGGCCTCCGCCTCTTGGGTCGGTTCTGACCGCCCGTCGAGCGCGATGCGCGGGCCGCCGGGCACCGAGCGAGTTCTTCGTGTGCGCCGACGCACCGCGCGACGCAGACTGCGTCACGGTCGAGCTCGACCGTCGCTGACCAGACCGTCGTAGCGAGCCGAGACCAACATCATGAAGACCCTGCACCAGCCCCACTTCTTCTCCTGGTCGCGCTTCGACGAGGCCCGCAACATCGACTTTCACGGCTACGCGATCGTGCGCCCCGACGGGGTGGTGCTCGTCGACCCCATGCCCATGTCCGACCACGACCTGGCGCACCTCGACGCGCTCGGGCAGGTCGTCGCCGTAGTCGTGACGAACAGCGACCACACGCGCGCAGTCCAGGAGCTGGCGGCGCGCTCGGGCGCGGCGGTGCTGGGCCCGCACGCCGAGGCCTCGGCCTTCCCGATTCCGTGCACGCGCTTCCTCGGCGAAGGGGACCAAGTGCTGCCCGGCATCGTCGCCGTGGAGCTGCACGGCAGCAAGACGCCAGGCGAGCTCGCGCTCGTGGTGGACGAGACGACGTTGATCACGGGCGACCTGATCCGCGCGCATCGCGCCGGCGCGCTCACCATCCTGCCCGACGCGAAGCTGACCGACCGAGCGCGCGCGATCGAGTCGGTGCAGAGGCTGGCCGCGATGAGCGCCATCGACGCCGTGCTCGTCGGAGATGGCTGGCCCGTGTTCCGCGATGGCCACCGAACGCTCGTGGAGCTGGCCCGCTCGCTCACCTGACGGCCCCGCGCGCGAAGCGCGTTCCCGAACCGGGGTCGTGCTGCTGGCGCCGGGGATGCTGGCCGCACCCTTCGTGCAACCCACGCCGGAGCGCACGGCCAGCCTGCGGCGAGACCTCACCGAGTTGAAGCAGCGGGTGAGCGACGATGGAGCGACGCTGTGCCTGGTCTCCCTGGCCGACCCCTCGAGCGACGCTGCCCAGACCCGGAGCCTCGCTGCGGAGCTGGGCGTGCGGGGTTCATCCCGCGCGAGTCCCATTGGACCGCAGAAGGCAACGCGCGCGCCGCCGCTCGGATCGGCGCGTGGCTCCAGCTCCACTCGGCACTCGACGCGGTCGTCTACGCAAGCGAGTGACTCGCGCCTCTCGACACCTCAGCCGCGCAGGAGCGTGCCGCCTGGCGGCGCTCCTCTCGCCCGGTCAGAGGGCTTCGTCAGCCGAGCCATCCACCGCGGGAGCGCTGCCGGCCGCGGTCTCCCCCGCAGCGGCCTTCTCCTTCTTGGCCCGGAGGTGCGCCCGCAGCGCCCCGATGGCCGGCGGGAGCACCGAGATGACGATGATCAGGTAGACCACCTTCTCGATCTCCTTCGCGCCGAGCACCTGGCCCAGGTAGTAGCCGAGGAAGGTCATGGAGAAGACCCAGCCGATGCCGCCCATCACGTTGAACATGAGAAAGCGGCGGTAGCTCATCTGCCCGATGCCCGCGACGATGGGCGCGAACGTCCGGGCGAACGGCATGAAGCGCGCCATCACGATGGTCTTGCCGCCGTGCTTCTCGTAGAAGCTCTGCGTGGCCAGCAGGTAGTCGCGGCGGAAGAACAGGCTCTGCTCGCGATTGAACAGCTTGGGGCCAGCCTTGTAGCCGATGGAGTAGCCCACGGCGTCGCCGATGATGCCGGTGATGGACAGCACCACGTTCATGAGCAGCAGGTTCGTGAATGTGGGCAGCTGCAGCGGGTTGATCTGGTTCGCGTTGACCAGCACGCCCGCGGTGACCAACAGCGAGTCGCCCGGCAGGAAGAAGCCAATCAGCAGGCCGGTCTCGGCGAAGATGATCGTCATCAAGACCGGATAGCCGCCCCAGGTGAGCAGGCTCTCGAGGTCGCGCAGGCGGGAGAAGAACTCGCGTAGAAGATCCACGGCAGCCGAGTAGCGCAGCTTCCGATCGTTGTCGACGGGGGGCCCCTCCCCGGCAGGGCCCGACCGCCCGGCCGAGGGGTTGCGCCACCAGGGGGAACGTGGGAGAAGGTGCGCCGCCGAGGCACCCCCTGCCCGGTCGACTCTCTACAGCGAATGGCGTGAAATGGACGACGTTCTCGGATTCTGGACTCTCTCGCCGGTCGTGGCGGGAGTCATCGCTCTGCTCATTGCTGCGGTCTTCTACGTTCGCGTCAAGGGCCTGCCCGAAGGCAACGAGGCCATGCAGCGTATTGCGGGGTACATCCGCGTCGGCGCCATGGCCTTCCTCATGACCGAGTACAAGGTGCTCGCCGTCTACACGGCGGTCGTCTTCGGTCTGCTCACCTTCGCCTTCTCGTGGCAGTCGGGCGCGTGGTTCGTGCTGGGCGCCACCCTGTCGCTACTGGCCGGCTTCATCGGCATGAAGGCCGCCACGTTCGGCAACGTGCGCACGGCCCAGGCCGCCTCCACGGGCAGCAAGGCCAACGCGCTCTTGACCGCCCTCGACGGCGGCGCCGTGATGGGTCTCTGCGTGGCGGGCCTCGCGCTCATCGGCCTCTTCGCCGTCTACTACGTGTACCCGATGGGCGACGCCCATCAGAACGCCGAGCTGGCCAGCGCGCTGCACGCGTTCGCCGTGGGCGCTTCGTCCATCGCGCTCTTCGCGCGCATCGGCGGCGGCATCTACACCAAGGCGGCCGACGTGGGCGCCGACATCGCCGGCAAGGTGGTGGAGAACATCCCGGAAGACGATCCGCGCAACCCCGGCGTCATCGCCGACAACGTGGGTGACAACGTGGGTGACGTGGCCGGCATGGGCGCCGACATCTACGAGTCGCTCGTGGCCGCCGTGGTCGCCACCATGGCCATCGCGCTCACCGCCGACGACGCAGCCCTCGCCTCGCTGCTCGTGAACGCCGAGGCCGGCAACGCCCGCGCCATCGCCGTGGCCCTGCCGCTCATCCTCGCGGGCATCGGCCTCGCGGTCAGCATCGTGGGCATCTTCGTGGCCCGCGCCATGCGCAACAGCACCCCCTCGGTGGTGCTCCGCGCCGCCATGGTGCTCCCGCCGCTCGTCCTCGTCGGCGCCACCGCCGGCCTGCTGCCCGTCTTCGGCGTGTCGCAGAACGTGACCGCGGCCCTCGCGGCCGGCGCCATCGGCGGTGCCATCATCGGCCTGCTCACCGAGTACTACACCGGCAGCTTCAACCCCGTGAAGCGCGTGGCCGAGGCGGCCATCACGGGCGCCGGCACCAACGTCATCCGCGGCATGGCCGTGGGCATGGAGTCGGTGGCCACCTGCTTGATCCTGGTCGCCGG
>CAZEAA010000521.1:0-4043 GCA_964510015.1 uncultured Sandaracinaceae bacterium | reverse complement strand
CGCGCCGAGGTCAACGAAGGACGCTTCCGGCTGGACCTCTACTATCGCCTGGCCGTGGTGACGCTGCGGGTGGCGCCGTTGCGCGAGCGCCTCGAGGACCTGCCGTTGCTGGTGCAGCACTTCCTGGTGGAGAGCGGTCACACGGGCCCCGTGGAAGAGGTCTTCGACGACGCGCTGATGGCCAGCCTGCGCGCGCATCGCTGGCCCGGGAACGTGCGCGAGCTGCGCAACCTGGTGGAGGCCACGCTGGCCATGGGCGAAGCGCACCTGCCCGAGAGCTTCGAGCCCCGCGACGACCTGGAAGACGTCGAAGACAGTGGCCCGCGCAGCGCCGTGGTCTCGGAGGGCTTCCTGCTGAACGTGCGTCCGGCGCTCGACCTCGCCTACAAAGAGGCGCGCGCGGCGGTGCTGCAGGACTTCGAGGGGCACTACCTCAAGCACTGGCTCGAGAAGAGCGGCGGCAACGTGGCCAAGGCGGCGCGCGAAGCGAAGATGGACCGCTCGCACCTCTTTCACCTGCTGCGCCGGCACGACCTCCGCTGACCTGACCTGACCCGAGGCTTCTCTGGCTCAGGTCAGGCTTGGGGCGGCCCGGCGACCGGTCTCCGTCAGTTCAGCCGACGGAACTCGATGCGCCGGTTGCGCGCGCGGCCCTCGGGCGTGTCGTTGGGGGCGATCGGCTCCCGCGGCCCGTAGCCCCGCACGGTGAGGCGGGACGCGTCGATGCCGTGCTGCACGAGCCAGTCGTGCACGGCCTGGGCGCGCTGCTGCGAGAGCCGCACGTTGGTGGCCTCGCGGCCCTGGTCGTCGGTGTGCCCGGCCACCTCCACGCGCAGGTCGGCGTGGGACTCGAGCACGGCCAGCGCCTGCTGCAGCGTGGGCTCCGACTCGGCGAGGATGCGCGCGCTGCCGGTGGCGAAGCGGATGCCCTCGAACTCCATCACGGCCGCGACGGGGGCCGGGCCCTCGGTCGGGGTCACCGGCGCGGGCGGCTCGGTCGGCGTCTGGCGCACGCGACCCGTGGGGCAGCCGGTGCGGTCCACCGCGCGGTCGGTCGGCGTGTCGGCGCAGCGGTCGTAGGGGTTGGCCACGCCGTCCTGATCCGTGTCGTCGTCACGCGGGTCCTGCGAGCTCATCCCCACGGCGGTGGCCTCGTCCAGGTCGTTCACGCCGCCGCCGTCCGTGTCGACCAGCAGCGGGTCGCTCTCGCCCGGGTCCAGGTCGCCATCGTGATCGGCGTCCTCCACGCCATCGTTGAGCCCGTCGTGGTCGCTGTCGGTCAGCAGCGGATCGTACCCCGCCGCGACCTCCACGTCGTCACGGATGCCATCCCCATCGGTGTCGGCACGCTGCGGGTCGGTGCCGTGGCGGGCCTCGTCGTCGTCCGAGAGGCCGTCCCCGTCGGTGTCCGTGGGACCACCGTAGACCCGGATCGCGATGGAGCCCGTGAGGCCCATCACCAGGATGGCGTCAGCGCCGCTGTTGTTGCCGGCCATCATCGTGGTCAGGCGCGCGAACACCCCCAGCGACAGCGGCCGGGCCACGGACATCTCGTAGCCCAAGCCCACGTCGAAGCCGAACTGCGGACCGTCGTAGTCGTGCCAGCCCACGTGCGCAGACATCCACAGCCCACCGGCGATGCTGCCGCCGCCCGTCGCGTAGCCGCTGCTGTCTTCGAGCAGGCGGTAGCGGATGCCGGCGACCACGGCGCGAAAGCTGGGCGAGCCCTCGAGCGTGCCCGGGAAGGGCTTCGCGAAGCGGCCGAGGCCGAACAAGACCTCCACCGCGATGGGCTGCGCCAGGACGAGGTCGGCGCCGAAGTAACCGATGCCGCCGCCCGAGCGGATGCTGCCGCCGGGGCGCGTCTCGCCCGAGAGGGGCAGGCCGCCACCCACGTCGAGGTGCAGGTTGAAGCGCCCGTGATCCGCCTGCGCCGTGGACGACGTCCAGAGCGTGGCGAGCGTGGCGACCAGCGCGAGCGTACGCGCCAGATACGAGTCAGCGAGGAATGGGATTCGGCTGATGACCACCTTCATCGAACTAGCAGTATCACGACCCACGCGCGGGAGCCCAGATCCGGGCACGCAGGGGTTTGACGTGGGCGCGTGCGGAGACGACCATGCGCCGCGTGAGCTCGGCCGACCACCCCATCCCTCCCGTCGACACCGACCCGCCCGAGCCCGCCTCCGAGGGGCCGGCGCGGCGCACGGGGGCGCGGGTGTTCATCGGGGTGGCGGTGCTGGCCCAGCTGCTGATCCCGCTCACCTACTACCTGCGCGACGACCCCTACGACGAGCGCTTCGTGTGGCGCATGTTCTCGGGGGTCCGGCTGCAGGAGTGCGAGGGCAGCGTGACGGAGTCGCACGGCGACTGGGAGGAGGCCGTGAACCCCTATGAAGTGGTGCCCGCGGGCTGGGTGACCGGCCTCGAGCGCAACCGGCGCCCAGTGATGGAGCGCTACCTGGCGCTGCGCTGCGAGACCCCGGGCATGACCTCGGTGCGCATCGAGAACCGCTGCCACGAGGTGGACGGCGAAGAGCTGCCGGTGGTGGAGCTGACGCGTGACTGCGCCACGGGGGAGCTCACGCCATGAGCACGAACCCCGCGCGCCCCGGCGCCTTCGACCGCTACTTCTTCGGGCCGGTGGACCTCCTGCGGCCCTACCTCCTGACCCGCCTGCTGCTGGCGCTGCTGGCCTTCGACTGCTGGCTCGACCTGGTGCCGCACGGCGGTCGCTACGGGGTGGGCGGCTTCAACGTGGCCCACTTCGCCTTCCTGGACGCGCTGCTGCCGCTGCCCACCGCGCCGCTCTACGTGGGCACGGTGCTGGTGACGGGCTGGCTGGCGCTGACCATGGCGCTCGCCGGTCCCACGCGCGTGGGGATGGTGGTGCTGACCACGCTCTACACGCTCGCGTGGTCGTGCAGCCTGCTGGACACCTACCAGCACCACTACCTGCTCTCGCTGCTGCTGGTGGCGATGACCTGCTTCCCCGCGATCACGCTGCCGCAAGCGCTCTACGGCGACCTGCACACCGACCTGCTGGCCGATGAGGCGACCGAGCTCGGGCAGGCGCGCCCGCGGGCCCCGCGCGAGAGCTGGGGCTTCGTGCTCTTCTGCGTGAGCTGCGCCATCGTCTACTTTTACACCGCGGTCACCAAGACCAACGCGGACTGGCGTGACGGCCACGCCATCGCGCGCCTGGCGGGTCACACCGACGCGGCCCGCAGCATGTTGCGCTTCGCGGCCGAGCACGACGTGGGCCCCGGCACGTTCTGGGGCTGGTTCGCGAAGAGCGCGATCGCGGTGCAGCTGGTCATCGCCGCGGGCTTCGTGCTGGCGCCGGCCATCGACCGCGTACCGCGCCTGCGCGTGCGTCGCGTGTTCGCCTTCTGGGTGCTGGCCCCGCTGTCGTTCCACGCGGGCGCGGCGCACATGGACCTCGAGATCGGCTGGTTCACCGAGTACATGCTGCTCGTGGCGGTCATCGTCTTCCTCCCGCGCGAGCTGCTGGCCGGGCTGCTGCACCTGCTGAGCACGCCCGTGCGCGCAGCGCACACCTGGCTCTCGGCCGAAGAGCCCTCGCGCGTGGTCGCCGTCCTGAGCGCGCTCCTGGGTGGCGCCGGGGTCGCCGGGGTCTTCTGGCTGACCGACCTGCCGGGGGGCCTCTACGCGGGGCTGCTGGCCGCGGTCATGGCGTGCGCGCTCGCGCTGTGGCCCTTGTGGCCTTCGTCGCGCGGGCGCGGCGCGGGCACGCTGCCCACCGCCCTCGCGGGCCTGCTGGGCGCGGGGCTCTTGCTGCTGGCGCTCGCCGAGAGCGACGTGCGCTTCGACTACTACCGCAACGCGGGCGGCGACGCGGGGCGCCTGGCGTCGGAGCAGCACCCCGAGCTGTACCTCGAGGCCGTGGCCCACTACACCAAGGCCAAGCGCTACTACCCGCAGGCATATCGGGAGTTCTGGGAGGCGTGGGATCGCGACGCGGCGTCCCGCGTGGCCGCCGGAGAGCCCGCGCCGGACGAGCGACGGGCCCACGCCGAGGG
>CAZEAA010000520.1:322-4049 GCA_964510015.1 uncultured Sandaracinaceae bacterium | reverse complement strand
AGGCCGACGTGCGGCCGGGTGGCGCGTCCGTGACGCTCGGCGGGCGCTTCTAGCAACCCCGGGTTAGTGACCCGCATGAAGAGCTACGACGCAGTGGTGATCGGCTCGGGCCCCAACGGCCTGGCCGCCGCCATCCGCATGGCCGAAGCCGGGGCGTCCGTGCTGGTGCTGGAGGGCATGCCCACCGCGGGGGGCGGCATGCGCACGGCCGAGCTCACGCTGCCGGGCTTTCATCACGACGTGTGCGCGGCGGCGCACCCCATGGGCGTGCTCTCGCCGTACCTGCGCACGCTGCCGCTCGAACGCCACGGGCTCGTGTGGGACGCGGGCTCGGCCTCGGTGGCGCACCCCTTCGTGGACGGGCCGGCGGCCCTGCTGCGGCGCTCGCTCGACGCCACGACGGAAGAGCTGGGCCCGGACGCCGCCACGTACGGCAAGCTGGTGCGGCCCTTCTTGAAGGACCCCGAGGGCTTCTTGAGCGACGCGCTCGCGCCGCTGCGCCTCCCGAAGCACCCGCTCACCATGCTGCGCTTCGGGCTGCTGGGGCTGCGCTCCGCGGTGGGCCTCGGCAAGCGCTTCGAGGGCGAGCGCGCGAAGGCGCTCTTGGCCGGCTGCGCCGCGCACTCCGTGCTGTCGCTGGACATGCCCATGACGGGCGCGCTGGGGCTCGTGTTCTTGATCACGGCGCACGTGGCCGACTGGCCCGTGGTGCGCGGCGGCTCACAGCAGCTGGCGAACGCGCTGGTGGGGCACCTGCACGCGCTGGGCGGTGAGGTGCAGACCGACCACTGGGTGCGGGGCGCCGCGGATCTCCCTCCAGCCAAGGTCTATCTCTTCGACACCGGCCCCGATCAGCTGCTGCGCATCGCCGACGGCGCGTTGCCGAGCGGCTACAAGAAGCGCCTCGGCAAGTACCGCTTCGGGCCCGGCGTGTTCAAGCTGGACTGGGCGCTGGACGGGCCCGTGCCGTGGAGAGACCCGCGCTGTCTCGAGGCGAGCACGGTGCACGTGGGCGGCACCATGCGCGAGATCGCCGCCGCCGAAGGCGCCATGTGGCGTGGCCAGCACCCCGAGCGGCCCTTCGTGCTGATGGTGCAGCAGTCGGACGTGGACGCGAGCCGCGCTCCCGAGGGGAAGCGCACCGGCTACGGCTACTGCCACGTGCCGGCCAACAGCGACGTGGACCTGACCGACGTGGTGGAGCGCCAGATCGAGCGCTTCGCCCCGGGCTTCCGTGACCGCATCCTCGCGCGGCACGTGACCCGCCCGCGCGACTTCGAGGCGCACAACCCCAACTACGTGGGCGGCGCGGTCACCGGCGGCGTGGCCGACGTGTTCCAGCTCTTCACGCGGCCGGTGGCGCGCTTGAACCCGTACAGCACGCCCAACCCGCGCGTGTTCATCTGCTCGGCGTCCACGCCTCCGGGGGGCGGCGTGCATGGGATGTGTGGCTTCTACGCGGCCGAGAGCGCGCTGCGGCGGATGGCCAAGCAGACGGCGCGCGGACTGCTGGAGTAGCCCCTAAGCCGCGCAGTAGCGGGCGAACATGCGGCTGGCCTCGCGCGCGATGCGGGCGGAGTCGTCGCCGCGTGTGAGGTTGAGGACGATGCCCTCGCTGGCGTTGACCACCACACGCGCGCGCACCGCGATCTCGTCGGAGTGCAGCGTGCTCGTGGAGTCCGAGAGGAGCACGCCCACCAGCTCGATGGCCTGGCGCCGGAGCACCGAGAGGCGAGCTTCGAAGGCCGTGTCGGTGGCCGCCGCGAGCTGGCGCAGCACGGTGGGGTACGGCGCGATGACCCGGAACCCCGCGTCCAGGGCCCGCTCGATGCGCTCCTCCACGGTGCCCTCGGCCGCAGCGACCACCGGCGCCACCGCCAGCATGAGCCGCTCGATGAGCTCGGCGGTCAGCGCGTCGAAGAGCGCCTCTTTGGTGCCGAAGTACTGATACAGGGAGCCGACGCTGACGCCCGCCTTCGTGGCGATGCGCGCCGTGGTGGCTCCCTCGAAGCCGTGCACCTCGAGAACGTGAGCGGAAGCCTCGAGGATGGCGGCCACGAGCGCCCGCGCGCGCTCCTGATTCGGGACTCTTCGTGGGCTTTTCGGGGGTGATGACGTCATGGCGGTGGGCGGCCGGAACGCGAGTGGAGAGCGCATCGGGCGGCGCCTAGATCTAAGCACATGATCCAGACGGCAAGTGAGCCCATCCCACAGATTCCAACCTGGCCCCTGGTGGGCCCGCTGCCCTTCGTGCTCACGCGAGAAGGCGTGGTCCCGGGGCTGACCAAGATGGCCGGCCGCTTTCGGCGCGAGGGCCTGTTCCGAGTCCCGCTGCCCGGCGCCCCAGACCTCACCTTCGTGTGCAACGCCTCGCTCGCGGCCGAGACCATGGACGACGAGCGCTGGGAGAAGGTGCTGGACCCGTTCATGCTGCGCGTTCGCCTGCTGGGAGGTGACGGGCTCTTCACGGCGCACTCCGACGAAGAGGCCTGGGGCGCGGCCCATCGCGTGCTGGCTCCCGCGTTCGCGGGGAGCGCGATGGAGCGCTACTTCGACGCGAAGCTCGAGGTCCTGAACGAGCTGCTGGACCACTGGCGCCGCAGCGAGGGGCCGGTGGACGTGGTGGGCGACACCATCAAGCTCACGCTCGAGACCATCTCGCTAGCGGGCTTCGATCACCGCTTCGGCACCTTCGACCGCCCGAAGCTCGACCCGTTCTTGGTGGCGCTCGCCCGCGGAGGGCAAGAGGTGGTGAACGGCGCCTTTCGGCCGCGGCTGAGCCAGCGCTACGAAGCCCACAAGCAGCGCGGCTTCGAGCGCGACGTGCTGGGGCTGCACGCGCTGGTGGACCCCGTCATCGCAGGCCGCCGCGAGATGCCGCGCGACGCGTGGCCGAGTGACCTGCTCTCGCGGATGCTCAGCCACGCGGACCCGAAGACGGGCCAGCCGCTGAGCGATGAGAACGTGCGCTATCAGATCCTGACGTTCCTGATCGCAGGCCACGAGACCACCGCCGGCCTGCTGGCGCTGGCGCTGCACTACGTGGCGCGCGACCCGGAGCTGGCCGCCGCGCTCCGTGCGGAGGTGGACGAGGTGTTCGCGGGCGGGCCTCCCACCTTCGCCGCCGTGCGCTCGCTCGACCTCGTGCGGCGCGTGCTGGACGAGACCCTGCGGCTGCACCCCACCCTGCCGTTCATCTCGCGCGGCCCGAAGGACGACGTGCTGCTGGGCGGCCGCTTCCCCATCCGCCGCGGGCAGCCGGTGGCCCTGCTGCTGACCGCCATCCAGCAGGACCCGGAGGTGTGGCCCGACCCGCTGCGCTTCGACCCCGCGCGCTTCCTGCCCGAGCGCACACAAAAGCGGCCGGCGTACGCCTACAAGCCGTTCGGCGTGGGCCGCCGCACCTGCCTCGGGCGCAGCTTCGCGCTGGTGGAAGCCACGCTGGCGCTGGCCATGATCGTGCAGCAGTTCGAGCTAGCGGACCCGGGCCCCCTGCGCCTCGCCCTGAGCCCCGTGCCTCGTCCGCGCGGGTTCCGGTTGGCACTGCGAGCGTGGCGTCCGGACTCATAGACCAATCGTTGGGTCACAGGGCCTGGAGAAACGGTTCAGCCTGGCGGAGTGAGTTCCGCGATCAACGAACGAAGCTGGATGAAACTGGGGGAGCGATTGCGAGCAGGATCCATGTACTGGGTGATGTTGCGTGCCGCTTCGATCTTGCGGAGCCCCG
>CAZEAA010000520.1:0-312 GCA_964510015.1 uncultured Sandaracinaceae bacterium | reverse complement strand
CCTCCCAGGTGCCGCCCGCGATCTCGTCTGGGTGACGGTAGCGCTCTTGATTCGGAACTCCCTTCGGCACCTTGGGGTAGGCCGACCGAACGGCCTCCCAGTCGCCGAAGTACCAGGCCTCCAGCTCTTCGATGGCCACACGACTCACCACGTGCCAGCTGTCCTGTGTGGCGCGTACTCCCTTGGTGCCCTCGACGAAGCCGGCGCTCTCGATGACCTCCCGCAGCTGTTGCTTCAGCGCGAGGCAGTCTGCGTTGTCGCGATCGACGACGATGAGGACTCCACCGACCTCGTGAACGACCTGTACGCCAC
>CAZEAA010000519.1:0-4068 GCA_964510015.1 uncultured Sandaracinaceae bacterium | reverse complement strand
CTGTCGGGGCGCTCGCCCGGCCCGAACACCAAGGGGCCAGCGGTGGCCTGGCGGAAGCCCGCCTCGGTGGGGATGACGTTGAACGTCATCATTCCGGGCACGACGTCGTACTCCGCGCCGAGCGTGGCGCGCAGCCGAGCCACGTTGTCGAGGCCGTTCTGGAGCGACACCACGGTGGTGCTGGGCGGCAGCGCGGCCCGCACGGCTGCGGCGGCGGCCAAGGTGTGCTGCGACTTCACCGCCACGAGGCACAGATCCACCTCGGAGAGGCCTGCGAGGTCCCGAGTCACGGTCAGCGGACCGGTGGGCGCGTGCGCCTTGCCGCCCAGGTCGATGGCCAGCGGCCGTGCATCCGGCAGCGTGCTGCGCCCCACCAGCACTACCTCGTGGCCGTGCGCGGAGAGCACCGCTCCCATGAAGCTTCCCACCGCACCAGCGCCCAGGATCACGACGTGCATGGCCGCAGCCTGCCGCCCCCCGGGCGGGTGCACAACCCCGTCAGCCCCCGCCGCCGTGGCGGACGTCCACACCATCCACCAGGAAGATCACCATCTCGGCGATGTTCGTGGCGTGGTCGCCGATGCGCTCCACGTACTTCGCGCAGTTGCTCACGCGCATGCCGTCTTCGATGGCCGACGGGTCCGCGCGCATGAAGGCGATGCTGCCGCGCAGGATCTCGCCGTAGATGGCGTCCACCTCGTCGTCTTCCTCGAGCACCTGGCGGGCCTTGTCGGCGTCCTCCTCCACGAAGGAGTCGAGCGCGTGCCGCAGCATGTTCTTGGACAGCATGGCCATCTCGGAGAGGCGCTTGGTGGGCGCCGGCAGCGAGCCACGCGCAGCCAGCTCGCTCGCGCGTTCGGCCAGGTTCACGGCCTCGTCGCCGATGCGCTCGAGGTCGGTGACCACCTTCACGGCGGTGATGGCGAAGCGCAGGTCGCGGCCCACGGGCTGACGGAGCGCGAGCATGCGCATGGCCATCTCGTCCACGGCCATCTCGTCTTCGTTCATCTGACGGTCGGCGCGCATGACGTCTTCGGCCAGCTGCACGTTCTGCTCTTCGAGCGCGCTGACGGCCCAGATGATCATCTGCTCGCAGCGGCCACCCATGGCCAGGAGACGGCCCTTGAGCTGCCGCAGCTCGGCCTCGAATTCGTGACTGGTGTGGGACAGCAGTGCCATCAGCCGAATCTACCGGTGATGTACTCTTCCGTCTTCTTTTGTGACGGGCGAGTGAACATGGTCTCGGTGTCGCCGTACTCGATCAGCTCCCCCATGTAGAAGAACGCGGTGGAGTCGCTGACGCGCGCCGCCTGCTGCATGGAGTGGGTGACGATCACGATGGTGTACTTCTGCTTCAGCTCGCGCAGCAGCTCTTCGATGCGCGCTGTGGCGATGGGGTCGAGCGCGCTGGTGGGCTCGTCCATAAGGATGACGTCCGGCCGCACGGCGAGCGTGCGCGCGATGCACAGACGCTGCTGCTGACCACCGCTCAGGCCGAGGGCCGACTCGAGCAGGCGGTCCTTGAGCTCGTCCCACAGCGCCGCGCCCTTGAGCGACTCTTCCACGCGCTGGGCCACCTCGTCCTTGTCCTTCATGCCGGCGATGCGCAGGCCGAAGGCCACGTTCTCGAAGATGGACTTGGGGAACGGGTTCGACTTCTGGAACACCATGCCCACGCGGCGGCGCACCTCCACCGGGTCCACGCCCTTGCCGTAGACGTTGTAGCCGTCGAGCTGGATGTCACCCTTCACGCGGCACGCCTCGATGGTGTCGTTCATGCGGTTGAGCGCCCGCAGGAAGGTGCTCTTGCCGCAGCCCGACGGCCCGATGAACGCCGTGACGGTCTTGTCGTAGATGTCGAGGTCCACGCCCTTGATGGCCTGGGTCTCGCCGTAGAAGATGTTCACGCCTCGCGTCTGCATCTTCACCGTGCGAGGCAGCTGCATCGAGGCCGATTTCGAAGAGTGGGGCTGTGGGCTCACGCGCGTGTCGCTCGGGTTCGGCTACGGATCACGATAGCCAGGAAGTTGAGGGTGAAGGTCAGCGTCAGCAACACCAGCACCGTGCCGAACAGCGTGGGCTTCGCGGCGTCGACGTTGGGGGACTGCGTGGCCAGGGCGTACACGTGGTAGCCGAGGTGCATGAACATGTCGCGCAGGTCGGTGGGCAGGTACGGCAGGAAGTTGGCGGCGCCCACGAAGATGATGGGGGCCACCTCGCCCGCGCCGCGGCTCACCGCCAGGATCACGCCCGTGAGGATGCCGCCCACCGCGTTGGGCAGGACCACCTTGTAGACCGTCTGGAACTTGGTGGCGCCGAGCGCCAGCGACGCCTCGCGCAGCTCGCGCGGGACCTGACGCAGCGCCTCTTCGGTGGTGACGATGACCACCGGCAGCGTGAGCACGGCCAGCGTGAGCGAGGCCCACAGGATGGAGGGCTTGCCCCACACCGGCGTGCTGGTGTCGCCGTACAGCAGCTGGTCCATGGACGAGCCGATGAACAGCACGAAGAAGCCGAGGCCGAACAGGCCGAACACGATGGAGGGCACACCCGCGAGGTTGTTCACCGCGATGCGCACGGCCTGCGCGAGACGACTCCTCGAAGATGCGTACTCGGTGAGGTAGATGGCCGTGGCCACCCCCACGGGCACGCCGGCCAGCGTCATGAGCAGCGTCATGAACACGGTGCCGTAGATGGCGGGCCAGATGCCGCCGCCGGTCATGTCGGCGCTCGGGCTGCCGGTCAGGAACTCGCCCGAGACGACGGGCGCGCCGTTCACCACGATCTGCTGCATCAAGATGACGAGCAGCGCCAGGATCACGAGCAGCGCGGTGCCGCTGAGGCCTGCCAGGAGCCAGTCTTTGCGCGTGTAGTTCATGACGTCAGGCCGCCGTGAGCCGCTTCTGCAGGCGGCGGATGGCGAGGTCGCCGATCACGTTGAGCACGAAGGTGACCGCGAAGAGCAGCACCCCCAGCATGAAGAGCACGCGCCAGTGCGGGTCGCCCACGGCGATCTCGCCGAGCTCCGCGGCGATGGTGGCGGTGACCGTGCGCACGCTGGTGGCGAAGTTGAACGGCTCCATCATGGACGCGTTGCCCGACGCCATGAGCACGATCATGGTCTCACCGATGGCGCGCCCGAAGCCGAGCACCACGCCGGCCGCGATGCCGGGGATGGCGGCCGGGACCACCACGCGCAGGGCCACCTGATACTTGCGCGCGCCGAGGGCCAGCGCGGCCTCCGACAGCGAGCGGGGCACCGCCTGGAGCGCGTCCTCGGCGATGGTGAAGATGACCGGCACGATGGTCAGCGACAGCGCGATGGCGGCCACCACGGCGTTGAGCCGGAAGCGGAAGCCGAACAGGTCCTGCGCCCAGGTGGCCACCAGCATGAGCGCGAAGAAGCCGAGCACCACCGAGGGGATGCCGGCCAGCAGCTCGACCATGGGCTTCACCACCTCGCGCAGCTTGCGCGGCGCGTAGAGCGCCACGAACAGGGCCGCCCCGATGCCGAGCGGCACGCTGATGAGCATGGCCAGCAGCGTGACCTTCAGCGCGCCCACGAAGAGCGGCACGATGTTGTACTTGGGCGGCGTGCCCACCGGCTGCCACACGTAGACCGGCTCGTCGTAGCCGTTCCACTGCCGCGGCGAGACCAGGTCCGCGAGGCTGACCTCGTGCGCGAACTCCGCCTCCCACAGCATGGGCACGGCCTCGCGGCCGATGAACACGAAGATGAGGACGATGGCGGCCACGGCGGCCAGCGCCATGAAGGTGATGAGCTTCTCGGCGACGCGGTGCCAGAGCGGCGTCTTGAACGTGGTCCCGAGCGGCGGCGCCTTGCGTTCGGCGCTGCCCGCGCCGGCCTGTCCCCCTTCGGCGGCTGAGTCGGCTCCGGGGGGTGGCGCGGTCAGAGAGGACATGACGGGTTCGGCTGCGCTCATCGTAGGGGATCTCGTCTGGGCTAGGTAGGTCTACTGAGCCGCGGCCGCAGGCGCCGGAGCGGCCGGAGCAGGGGCAGCCTCGGCGGCGGGCGCGGGCGCAGCCTCGGCAGGCGCCGCGGCAGCC
>CAZEAA010000518.1:317-4078 GCA_964510015.1 uncultured Sandaracinaceae bacterium | reverse complement strand
CCGAGCACTACCCGATCTTCCGCGAGGCCGAGCGGGTCATCGCCGATCCGATCGTGCGCAACCGCGGCACCATCGGCGGCTCGATGTGCCAGGCGGATCCCGCCGCCGACCTGTCCGCCGTCGGCTCCGCGCTCAAGGGCACCGCCGTCGTGGTCGGGCCCGGCGGCAGCCGCCGCGTGCCGCTGCGCGAGTTCCACGAGGGCCCCGGCGCGCTGTCGGTGCGCATCCAGATCAGCGGCCGCTTCGAGTACGGCATGGACTTCGACGACGAGAAGGCGGGCGATCTCGTGGTGGCCGGTCCCGGCTTGCAGCTGCTCTTCGACCGCGCCAGCGCCAAGCGCGCCGACGGCATGGTGATCGACTTCGTGAAGGGCCCGAACGGCGAGGGCGGCTTCAAGATGGACAACCCCAACGAGCCCCCGAAGGTGCGCCAGGTGCCGCCGCAGGTGGTGAAGTCCTGGCAGGACGAGGGCAAGTCCTTCGAGTTCTTCGACGTGCGCACGCCGGCCGAGCGCGAGACCGCCAGCATCGCGGGCACGCGCCTCTTGGACGACGCGGGCCGCGCGCTTCTCGAGAAGCTCGAGAAGGACACCGTGCTGGTGTTCCACTGCCACCACGGCATGCGCAGCCAGGCGGCCGCCGAGCACTGCCTGCGGCTCGGCTTCACGCAGGTCTACAACGTGGCCGGCGGAATTGCCGCGTGGTCGCGTGACGTGGACCCCGGGATCCCGCAATACTGAGGTCGTCCTCGCTTCCGGTCGGCGCGCTGTCGACCGGAACGCGGGGAGGATGAGGGGTGATCATGCGGTTCTGGGTTTGCCTCGTGACGTTCTCGGTTCTCACGGTCCTCTCTGGATGCGGCGGCGTGAGCGAGTGCGCGGGCGGGACGGTGGTCGAGGTCGTGAACGAGACGACCGAGGTGCTGACGGTCGAGGTCTTGTCCGGCTTCATCGATGCCGGGGCGGGCAGTCAGAGCGTCGCGCCTGGAGCCATCCTCCGCTTGGTGGATGACTTGTACATTGGCGGCAGTGCGCTTCCAGTGACCAACTGGATCACGAGTGTACGGGTGTCTGCCGGGGAGACCGAGTACTACGACGGACCCGTGGAGGCGCCGGCCTTCGCGGTGGAAACCGACTCCGGCGACGGATGTTCGTACGCGAGCTACACGCTCACCGTCTCTCCGTAGTGGACTTCACGAAGGCCCCGCGAGCGCCGCGAACTTCGCTAGCGTCTCGGCGCGCGTGGAGGTGCCGAGCTTGCGTGACGCCCGGTGGATGAGCACCCGCACTGTGGCGTCGGACAGGCCCAGCTCGTAGGCGATGACCTTGTTGGAGTGGCCGAGGCTGGCCTGGGTGAGCACCTGGTGCTCGCGCTCGCTGAGCTCGCCCTGCGGGACCCGCGTGGGCGGGCGGTTGTCCACGGCCACGATGAAGCGGCGTCCGTCGCTGTCGCACTCGTCGAGCAGGGTCCAGCTCGACTCCACCAGCGGGCGCCAGCGCCGGGTCGCGAGGTCGACGTCGTTGCGGGCTTCGCGCGTTCGAGACTTGTCGAAGGCGAGCGCCGCGCGCCGCAGCTGGTCACGCAACCCGCTGGCCTGGTGGTCCTCCGCGTGGAGCAGTGAACCGCTCGGGGACAGCACCGCTGCTGGCGGCGAGTTGGCCTGCCGTGCGCTTCGACGCAGACGCACGGCGGCGGTGAGGTGCGCGGCGAGCCGAGTACAGAGCACCCGGTCCTCGTTCGAGACCCGCCTCGTGGAGCGCATTGGGGCGCCGAGCCAGAGGCCGCGACCGCTCGCGTCCAGGGCGTTGACCGCAAACGTGTCGCGCGCGCCACCAATGTGCACGAAGGCAGGCAGATAGGCTCGCATCCCGGCGACTTGGCTGGCTTGCTCGCACGTCAAGCCTCCCCACGAGGCGAAGCCCAGCGGCTGCATGAGCTCCTCGTTCTCACCCATCGCGCTGAGGCCCTCGTAGAACCTGGGCAGCCAGGCCGGGTCGAAGGAGGCCGATGTGTGCATGTGATCGATCGTGGGGTTGTCGCGATCACTGGCGTCGTACGTGTACGCGAGGATCCCGAGCCCACGGTCCATCGCGCGGGCCGCCGCCGCTGCGACGGCCGCGAGGTACGCGGTGTCGTCGAGGTCCATGCGGTAGGCCGTCGCGAGCCAGTCGAGCAGGTGCGCTGCATTCTTCATCGGGCGTAAACGTAAACTCGAATTCGGAGATCGTGCACTGCGAATGACACTCGCGGCGGCTAAACACGGGTCATGAAGCTTGATCGACTCTCCATGGTGCTGTGCCTCCTCGTCGGCTGTAGTGGCGACGGGACGGCGTCAGTCGACGGCGGCGCGCGCGACACGTCCACCGCGGACGCGGGCGCAGATTATTCGGCGGTGGCCGCCACGCTCGCAGGTCTCCGCTGGGAGCTCCCGTGCGCGAGCGACTTCAACGAGTGGAACTGCAACGTGACCGACCCGGAGCCCGTGGTGGCCACGCTCGGAGGAACGTCCGGGTCCACCTACGACGTCACGCTCCGGTTTCGCGGCATCGTAGAGGGAAAGACGTACGAAGGCGGGACCTCCGTGGACTACTTCGTGCGCGGCGGCGCCCCCGCGGTCGACACCTACAACGTGTACGCGCTCGAGGTGTCGGACCCTCCCGCCACCTATTACCTGAACGCCGGCACGTCGGGCTCCGGCAGGCCCTTCACCATCGACTACACGGCCACGGTGAGCATGGCGGCGGGAGCCACCGTCACCCTCACCGCGACGGCCATCGATGGGGTGGAGCACAAGAACCTCGACGCCGACGACGTGCCCATGGTCGTCCCCGACGTGCCCCCCGCGCCCGACACCTACGACGGCCAGTTCATCCAGATGGATGTGGTCACCGTCGAGCTGGACTGACGCGAGGACCGCCGGACGACCTCAGTTCGTGTCCGACGTGGTGCAGCGCAGGACCTCCTCGATGGTGGTCATGCCCGCGCGCACCTTGGCGAGACCCGCCATGCGCAGGGAGACGATGCCGATGCGGATCATCTCCTGCTTGAGCTCGGCCGTGGAGCAGCCCTGCAGCACCAGCTCCTTCAGCTGGTCGCGGAAGGGCATGACCTCGTAGAGCGCGACGCGGCCCTTGTAGCCCGTGTCGCCGCAGGTGGCGCAGCCTGTGCCCTTCATGCACTTCAGCTCGCGCAGCTCCGCCTGCTTGAAGCCCACGTCCAACATGGCTTGGTCCGTGTATGTGGTGGGCTGCTTGCAGTCCGAGCAGATGCGGCGCGCGAGGCGCTGCGCCACCACCAGGTTCACCGAGGCCGTCACGAGGAAGGGCTCCACACCCATGTTCAGAAGACGTGTGACCGTGCTGGGCGCGTCGTTGGTGTGCAGCGTGCTGAGCACCATGTGGCCCGTGAGGGCGGCCTTGATCGCGATCTCGGCGGTCTCGAAGTCGCGAATCTCACCGACCATGATGATGTCCGGGTCCTGACGCAGGAAGCTGCGCAGCGACGCGGCAAAGTTGAGCCCGATGTCGTCGTGCATGTTCACCTGGTTGATGCCCGCCAGGTTGAACTCGACCGGATCCTCGGCCGTGCTGATGTTCGTGTCGATGGTGTTCAGCTCGGCGAGGGCCGAGTAGAGCGTGGTGGTCTTGCCCGAGCCGGTGGGGCCCGTGACCAACACCATGCCGTAGGGGCGATGGATGTTGTCCTTGAAGTCTTTGAGCGGCTCCGGGTCGAAGCCCAGCTTGGTCATGTCCAGCTGCAGG
>CAZEAA010000518.1:0-307 GCA_964510015.1 uncultured Sandaracinaceae bacterium | reverse complement strand
GACTTGTCCAAGAGACGCATGACGATCTTCTCGCCGAAGAGCGTGGGCAGCACGGACACGCGGAAGTCCATCTCGCGCCCCTTGCCCATCTTCAGCTTGATGCGTCCGTCCTGCGGCAGGCGGCGCTCGGCGATGTCCAGCGAAGACATGATCTTGATACGCGATGAGATCGCGTTCTTCATCTTGAGGGGCGGACGCATCTCCTCGCTGAGCACGCCGTCGATGCGGTAGCGCACGCGCAGGCTCTTCTCGTAGGGCTCGATGTGAATGTCCGACGCGCCCTTCTTGATGGCGTTCAGCAGGATGG
>CAZEAA010000517.1:0-4094 GCA_964510015.1 uncultured Sandaracinaceae bacterium | reverse complement strand
TGGATGCGGTCGGCGCCGGCCGCGATGGCCTCGAGGCTGTTGGCCAGCGCGAGGCCGCGGTCGTTGTGGCCGTGCCAGTCCACGCGCACCGTGGCGCCGTGCTGCGCGATGATGTCGCGCGTGAAGCGCACCAGCGAGCGCACGCCGTTGGGCGTGGCGTGACCGACGGTGTCGCACAGGCACAGCCGCTGCGCCCCGGTGTCGATGGCGGCCTTGAAGAGGTCGGCCAGCAGGTCCGGGTGGGAGCGCGTGGTGTCCTCGGTCACGAAGGTGACCGGCAGCCCCTCGCGCACCGCGAAGTCGATGGCCTCCACGGAGCGAGCCAAGATGGCGGCGCCCGACCACTGCTCCGCGGCCTGACGAATGGGCGACGCGCCGATGAAGGTCATGACCTCCACGGGGATACCGGCCTTCTGGCTCAGCCGCGCGATGGGCTCGATGTCGGCCACCAGCGTGCGCCCAGCGCAGGCGGGCCGGATGGCCAGCTTCTCGGCCACGATGTCGTTGGCCAGCTCGAGCGCGTGCGCGAAGGCGCGTCGCCCCGCGCTGGGGATGCCAAGGTCCACGGAGTGGATCCCCACGGCGTCCATGCCGCGCACGATCTCGATTTTGTCGGCGACGGACGGGTCGACCACGGAGGGATCCTGGATCCCGTCACGGAGTGTCTCGTCATGGAGGAGGACGCCTGCTGCGAGGTCGCGCTCACTCCCGTTCCAGTCATAGATCAAATCTTGGTCGTCGCTCATCGACAGGCAGTCCCGCCACAGGGGCGCACACCGCCCGAAATCGCAGCCGGAAGATGGCCCCAAGTTACCGCAGGAGCCACCCAAAATCTTCCTTCGTAGCGTTTCGACAAGGTTTGCTAGACGCCCGTCCCGGGAAGGGATTCACAACGGCGCGATGACCGCCCGGGCGTTGCTGAAGGGAGCATCGTCGGGCCGCTCCCGGGTGCGCATTTCAATGACCAAGTGGTCACCCTCGTTCCAACCGCTGGTGACCAGGGTGTCGCCAGGCCAGACCGGCTTGCGGAACTGCCCTTCGAGGCTGCGCAGGCGCGACGGGTCGCCTCCGCAAGCCGCGTTCACCACGTGCCGGGCTACGTGCCCGAAGGTGCAGAGGCCGTGCAAGATGGGCTGCCCGAAGCCGGCCTTCTCCCCGATGGCCGGGTCGGCGTGCAGCGGGTTGTGGTCGCCGGTCAGGCGGTAGAGCAGCGCCTGCTCGGTGGACGTGCTCTCCTCCACCACGAAGTCGGCGTCGCGCTCGGGCGGGCGCACCTTCTCGGCCTTGGGCGGCTTCTCGCCGCCGAAGCCACCGTCCAGGCGGAAGATGATGTCCCACGAGGTCTCGCACAGCAGCTGGCCTGCCTCGTCGCGCGTCTCGCTCACGAAGGTGGTCTGCGCCAAGCGCTTCAAGTCGTAGACGCCCGCCACGCGGCCGGTGGTGAACACGCGCCCCGCTGGCGCGAAGGGCCGGTGGATGGTGACGCTCTGCGCCCCGTGCACGATGCCCAGCATGTCGCCGCCCACCGCGTCGAACAGCTTCAGCATGGCGGGCCACGCGGGGATCACGGCGTAGGTCGGGAAGACCAGCGGACCCTGCTTGTCCGCGCCTTCGAAGAGCAGCGGCAGCTCGTGGTCACGGCGCGCGCCGATGGCGAGGTTGTAGAGGACGATGTCCTGCCAGCGATACTCGTGCAGGAGCGGTTCCGTCGTGAATCCGAGGGCGTCGCGGTTGAGTGCCATGCGCAGGGAGGTACTACGGGTGCCCCGCGCGCGCCAGAGGCGCGTCATGTACGCTGTGCGCATGGTTTGCATGAGCGTGTCATGTTGGTCCCCTCGCGTTCTTGGCCTGCTCCTCGCGCTCGCTGGGCTCGCTGCCTTGGCGACGGGGTGCTCGGACGCGCCGCTCGGCTTCGACGGTGCGCTCCCCAACGGCGCGCAGGTGACGGTCACCGCGGACGGTGCGCTGCAGATCACAGCAGGCGAGCACCCCTTGTTCGCGCTCGCGGCAGGGCGTGGCGTGGTGGCCCACCAGTTCGACACGATGGTCTACCAGCGCACGGGCTTCTATACGTTCGAGGAGACCAACGCGAGCAGCGCGCCCATCGCGCAGCTGGTCAGCGCCGAGCGCGAGGAGGACGACGTGGTGGTGCGCTACCGCCGCGCCGATGGAGAGGCCGGCACCGCCACGCTGCGCGTGCACGGGGGTGGTCCCAGCAGCACGCGGGTGACCATCACCATCGAGGACGCCGCGCGCCTGGACGCCATCGGGGTGCCCACGCACTGCGACGCCGAGGCCAGCTTCCTCGGCTTCGGCGCGCAGTACAACGCGGCCGATCAGCGCGGCGAGGCCTTCCCGCTGTTCGTGCAGGAGCAGGGCATCGGGCGCATGGGCGGGCTGTTCCTGGCGGGCAACGCGCACACCACCTACTTCCCGATGCCCTACCACATGGACGCGCGCGGCTTCGGCGTGGTGTTCGACACGTTCGCGCGGGTGCTCGTGGACCTCTGCAAGACCGAGGCGGACGTGGCCTCGTTCCGCGTGGACGGCCCCGGCCCGGTGGAGATCGTGTTGCTGCACGGGCCCACCCCCGGTGACGTGGTGCAGCAGCTGGGCGACCGCTACGGGCGGCCGATGGCCCCCGAGACGTGGGTCTTCGAGCCGTGGATCGGCGTGCAGGGTGGGCAGCAAGCCGCGCTCGACGAAGCCGCGGCGCTCGATGCTGCGGACGTGCCGTGGAGCGCGCTGTGGGCGCAGGACTGGGTCGGCTTCCAACCCCTCGCGAACTTCGACGACATTCAATATCACTGGAACGTCGACGAGACGCTCTACCCGGACCTGCCGGGCCTCACGGCGGGGCTGCACGCGGATGGCAAGCGCTTCCTCGGCTACATCAACCCGTTCGTGGAAGAGGACCGCGAGCACTTCGCGCCCATGGACGAGCTGGGGCTCTTGATCGAGAACGCCGACGGCGAGTCCTACCTGATCAACTCCTACAAGGGGCCCACTTCGCTGCCCGACCTGACCAACCCGGCGGCGCGCGAGCACGTGGCCGGGTTCATCACGGCGATGATGAGCACCTACGGCATGGACGGCTGGATGGCCGACTTCGCCGAGTGGATGCCCACCGACGCGGTGCTGTCCAACGGCGAGTCGGCGCTGCTGGTGGAGCACAACCGCTATCCGCTGCGCTGGCAGGAGCTCAACCACGAGACCGCGCGAGGCATCGCGGGCAACGACTACGCCATCTTCTCGCGCTCGGGCTGGCTGGGCAGCCAGGGCACCACGCAGATCGTGTGGATCGGCGACCAAGAGGCGGACTTCCTGCCGGGTGACGGACTGCCCACGGTGGTGCCCGCGCTGCTGAACCTGGGCCTCTCGGGTGTGCCGTACGCCACGCACGACATCGCGGGCTACAGCGGCGGGCCCAGCACCATGGAGCTCTTCATGCGCTGGACGGAGCTCGGCGCCTTCACGTCCGTGATGCGCACCCACGAGGGCCTCAACGCGCGGGCCAACTGGAGCTGGAACGGAGGCCCGACGGCCACCCCCGAGGAGGCCGCGGACACGCTGGCTCACTTCCGGCGCTTCGCGCGCATCCACATGGCGCTGGTGCCCACCTTCGAGGCGCTCGCCGAGGAAGCGGCCGAGACCTCGATGCCGATCTTGCGTCACCTCGTGCTGGAGTTCCCGGACGACCCGGACGTCATCGCCATCGCCGACCAGTTCATGCTCGGGAGCGACCTGCTGGTGGCGCCGGTGGTGACCGAGGGCGCCGTGGCCCGCGAGGTGTACTTCCCCGCGGGGCAGTGGCACCACGCGCTGCGCGCCGGGGAGATGTACACCGGGCCGGGGACGTTCACGGTGGCCGCGCCGATCGGAGAGCCGCCGGTGTTCTCGCGACGGAGCGAGCGGTCGGACTTGCGGGAGATCGAGTAGGGACGGGGCTATAGGGGGGCGTCGCCGTCGCCGACAGCGACAGCGACGACGGGCGTAGGCGTACGCGTGGTCGTCAGCGTACGCGTGGTCCTTGACGGCGACGGCGACGGCGACGAGTCGGGCAACCGGCGACGCTGGCGGACACGAGCACGAGC
>CAZEAA010000516.1:0-4096 GCA_964510015.1 uncultured Sandaracinaceae bacterium | reverse complement strand
AGCGACCAGGGCCCGGCCCAGCGCTTCAGCTTGCGCGCCTCGAAGTAGCCAGCGTCGACGTCTTGGTACTGGACCCCACCAGTTTCGCTGAGGGCGCTCGCTTCACGGGCGCTCGCTTCGCTGAGGGCGCCAGCTTCACTGGCACCGGCGCCCGAGCCCGCTGGGCCAGCCGCGCCGGGGTCGCTCATGCCGCGCCCAGGTAGACGCGCAGCGTGTCGGCCGCGGTCTGCTTGTCGAAGGGCAGGTCGCGCAGCTCCTCGCGCCGGCTGATCTGCCCGAGCAGCCGCTCGAGGTAGCCGTAGAACGCGCGGCACTCGTCCACCGCGTCGTGCATGCGCTGCTCGTCCAAGAGGTCCGCGTCGCGCAGCGTGTCGATGGCCGCGATGAAGTGGTCCAGGCGCTCGTAGTCGCTGCGCCGCACCAGCTGATAGCCGATGGCGCGGAAGTGGTTGAGGAACTCGCGCACGAACACGAAGCTGGCCGCGCTGCTCCAGTGGTCGAGCTCACCGCTCGCGGCGGCGTCGGCCTTGGCCAAGAACGCGCGCAGGATCTGCTTGAACATCCACACGTCGCGGCGCAGGCGTACGCTCGCGGCCCGCCGGCCCGCTTCGTCCGAGTGCAGCTCGGGCAGCGCGCGCTCGGGCGCCAGCTCCACGCACAGGTCCAGCACCGCCGAGTGCAGCGTGGCCTTGAGCGACGCGCACGCCTGCGTGAGCAGCGGCCCCAGCAGCTCGTCCGCCGGCGCCTCGCTCGGCGACGGGAGCTCGCGCTCGAAGGTCTTGCGGATCTCGATGCGCAGCGCGTTGGCGATGTTCTCGAGCGTGCGCCGCAGCGACAGCAGCGTGCCCGCGCGCCGCGTCCACGAGTCGTGGTTCGCGCGGATGTCGCTCGCGGAGGCCTCCATCAGCTCCCGCTCGAGGCCATCGGCCATGATGCCCGCCGCTTGGCGGAACAAGAAGCGCGTGAGCGCGCGCACGTCGCTGCGCAGCACCGCGAGGATCAAGTAGCTGCGCCGCGCCGTGGCCGGCTGCGACGCGTAGCGCTCCACCAGCTGCACGTAGCGCGTGGCGCGGAACAGCGTGAGCATGGTCAGGGCCACCAGCCGGTGGGTGGCCTCGCTCTCGATGGCGTGCAGGGCCTCCAGCACCTCGGGCGCGCGGATGCGGTCGAACTCCGGCCGGAACTCGAGCGCCACCAGCGGGTTGAAGTACGCGTTGCGGCCCACCTCGCGCGTGACCGTGCTCTGCAGCGCGCCGTACAGTCGGTGCGGGATGCGGTTCAGGCGCAAGAGGCCGTCGGCCAGCTCGAGGTACCCGCCGAAGCTGCTGCGCAGCACCATCAGCGCGGCCTCGGGCGTCTCCTGCGCCAGCTGGTCGTGCACCAGCCGCGTGCGCTCGCGGTCCTCGGGCAGCACCGTCTCGAGGTAGCGCGAGAACACGTAGGCGCGCTCTTTCTCACCCAGCAGGTCACGCACCTGGTCGCTGGTCTGCACCAGCGCGTCGCGCACGATGCGCAGCTCTTCCCGGAAGTCGTGGGCCACGTCGGGCACACGCCGCGGCGGCCCCGGATGGTTTCGTGGGTTGCCGAAGCACGCAAACCCCTTGAGCAGCATCTCCAGCTCGAAGAGGCTCTCTTCCTTGTGCTCCCACGGCAGCTGCGCGTACCAGCGCTCGCGCGCCCCCGCGTGGTCACGCCGCATCCCGCGGGTGTCGCGCAGCAGGTTGGCGTAGGCGTCTCGGTGCGTCATGCGGGCCACGGCGCGCAGGGTAGCGATGATCACCCCAAGGCGTCCAACGCTACGCAATCGAGCGCGGGATCACGCCTGAGGCTGCGGCTCGTCGAACGGCTTGCCCGTCACGAACGACACCAGGCGCTTCCCGTACCAGGTGGCGCCCACCAGCAAGAACGTGGGATCACGGAAGAAGCTCGGGGCCTTGCCCTCGAAGGCGTGGCCGATGAACTGGAAGATCCAGCCCAGCACGAACAGGCCGATGCCGATGGGCGGCGCGAAGAACATGAGCGGCAGCGAGATGATGATCATCGGGATGCCCACCATGTGCGTAGCCTTGTTCATGGGGTGCTGGTGGTCGGCCTTGTACTGCTTCAGGTAGTCGTCGATCTTGCTCATGGTCTCGGTCCTCTCGTCAGCGGGTCAGGGGTCAGCAGCTCAGCCCGGCAGGGCCAGGCGCACCACGGCGTCCACCAGGGCGTCGCGGAAGCGGTTGTCGTCCACGATGGGGTGGCCCAGCACGTGCGCGTGCACGGCGCCCTCCACCATCCCGAACAGGATGAACGCGGTGGCCAGGCAGTCGCCCTGGTGCCCCCAGCGGGTCAGCAGCTCGGCGGTCTTCTCCACCAGCGCGCGCTCGCCGGCGGTGGTGGTCGCGTCCAGCTCGCTGTCGGCCATGCGCCGCTCGGTGACCACGGCGTGGAAGCGCGGGTCCTCGCGGTGGTGCAGCACCACTTGGTCCACCACCGCAGTCAGGCGTCGCTGGATGGCAACACGCAAATCAGGTGTGATACCTGCATCGGCCGTGACCCTGATCCCCAACGTGACCGGATCGGCTGCCAGCTCGCCCACCACGCTGCTGAGCAGCGCCAGCTGCCGAGCCTGGGCCAGCTCCCGCAGCACCGCGTCCTTGTCAGTGAAGTACTGGTAGAAGCTGCCGGTCGACACCCCCGCTCGCTTGGCGATGCTCTTCGCGGTGGTGCTCGCGTACCCCGCCTCGGCGAACTCGGCCTGCGCCGCGGTCACCAGCGCCGCGCGCGTCTTGTGGGCGCGGGCCTGGGTGGGGGTGCGGAGGTCGTCTAGCTCGGGCATGCACACAGGTTGGCATTATATGAACCTGACGTCAAGTTCAGTTATTGGCTCAGCGGGTTGAGTTGCTCGATCGAGACAAGTACCGTCCGCCTTCACCACAAGGAGGTCTCATGAGGAAGCTTTTTGTCCCCGTCGTCTGTGCTCTGGTTGGTTGTGCGGCTGGCGTGGCGATGCCCGCGCTCACGGCTCAGTCTTTCGCAGCGCCGCCCCCGGGTTCGCAGCGTTGGGAGCACTACTGTGCTTTCGAGGAGACGCTCGCCATCGAGGGCTTCGGTCGGCCCGAAGGTCATCGCGCGTTCAACACCATGCTGCAGCAACTGGGGGGACAAGGTTGGGAGTACGTGGGCCCCGTGGGGGGCACGTTGGTCACCCCATGCTTCAGACGCCCAGTCGCACAGTAGTGCTGATCATTTCCGAGGCACCTGTGCGAGGCGTGCGAGCTCAGCCGCGACGAACGGCGTCTTGCCGACCGTGTAGGCCTCGCGATCGCTCGAGTGCGCCTGAGCCAAGCGGCGCTTCAGTTCCGAGTACCGGTCACGCATGTCTGAGTCCTCACGCAGCGCGTCACGGAACATCAGACGCTCACGCCACAGCGGACTGTCGATGGGAACGATGTGCAGGTGATGAGTCCGCACGTGCTCGCTGGGCTTGCACAGCCAGTGCATGACCTCGGTCTTGTACGGCCAGTAGTGGTAGCCGTGGCGCTGCTCCAAGAGATCGGTGGCGGGCTTGCTCGTCTCCAGGTTTCGAACGGGGACCATGATGTCGATCACGGGCTTCGCGCAGAGTCCGGGCACCGCCGTGCTGCCGACATGTTCGATGGGCCCCGCCAGCCACGGTGCCAGCGTGGACCCGAGAAGGTCTCGCTCCTGCTCGAACAACGTACGCCAATGTGGGTCGTGCTCCACGACGCTGATCGACGGGATGTCGCTCATGTCGTGCCCGGCGTGAGCCAGTATCGCGTGCCGCGCTTCTCCCCCGTGCGTCGCAGCGCGCCGAGCTCGACCAGCGCACCGAGGTCGCGGCGGGCCGTAGCCGGAGGCGCCCCCGTGATGGTCATGTAGTTGCCCGCGGAGAGCCCGCCTTCGAAACCGTCGGGTCCCTCGCGCAGCATGCGCAGCAGCGCCTTCTCCTGCCGGGGATTCAGCGCACCTCGCAGGCGGTCGAGGAAGCGCGTCTTCTCCACCAGGAAGCGCACGAAGCGCAGGCTACGCGCTTGCCCGGCGAGCACCACGTCGCCGAAGTAGCGCAGCCACTCGGTGATCTCGTTGTCGC
>CAZEAA010000515.1:0-4105 GCA_964510015.1 uncultured Sandaracinaceae bacterium | reverse complement strand
GGTCATCCCCGCGCCGCGGCGCGCGCCCCCCACCGCGGTGGTCGGCCTGCGCATGGACGAGCCCGCGGCGAGCCCCGCCGGCGCCCGCGTGCTCACGCGCCTCGCCAGCATCCGCAGCAACCTGGTGACCACGAGCTACCAGCACCGCACGCTGGTGCGCGAGTCGCGCGGCGAGTACGCCTGGGACTGCTCCGGCATGGTCAGCTGGATCCTCGCGCGCGATGCCCGTAGCGCCTTGCGAGGCCTCGGCCGCGCCCGGCCGGTGGCGCGCAACTACGTGCAGGCCATCGAGCGCGCGCCCACGAACCGCGGCTCGCGTGGCTTCCGGCGCCTCGCCCACCTCACCGAGGCCCGCCCCGGCGACGTCTTCGCCTGGCGCCGCCCGCTCGACTGGGGCCCCGGCGCCACCGGTCACGTGGGCTTCCTGCTCTCGCGCCCCGAGCCGGTCCCCGAGTGGCCGAACGCCTTCATCTTCCGCGCGGCCGACGCCACCAGCTTCGGCCACCAAGACGACACGCGCCCCGACGGAAGCGGCGGCGGCTACGGCGAGGGCACCTTGCTGGTCACCACCGACGGCGCGGGCAACGCCACGGGCTACGGCTGGTACGGCCGCTACTCGGACTGGGTGGTGAGCACCAGCGTCGTGTTCGGCCGGCTCATGTAGGGCTGCGCCCGTGTCGGTTCCGGAGGGCGCGGCACCAGGCCTGCCGTACGCTGACCACCTCGCAACCGAGCACCATCCTGTTGCCCGCGCTCACCCCCCGCGGGCTGATCCACGCGAGGACCACGCGAGGACGTTACTGCTTGGTCCACGTGGACTGACAGCGATCGGTGACGATGGCGGTCGGGTCGTTCTCGTCCGAGACTCGATAGTCGAAGCTCAGGGAGCCAGGCTCGTCCTGGACGACGCCGCTCCCTTGCACGAAGTAGGCGTCCGCGTCGGGTTCCTGGCGGTCGATGGTGAGCTCGTCGGCGCTCAGGCTCGCACGCACGGGCGCCAGGAACACACCCCAGAAGTCGGAGATGAGCAGCCCATCCGCCGCCGCCGGGTCGAGGGTGATGGTGACCTCGTACTCCGACGGGCCGCTCGCGCTGCAGGTGTCTGACACCGCCCAAGCCCCCGCGAATCGGGCGCGCACGTCGACGCAGGCACCCGCCTCACGCTCGAATCCAGGCTCGCAGGCGTCCTCACCGTCGCAGCCGGCCACGAACGGGGCGCTGATCGCACAAACCAACACCACCGCGGCGCTCGAGATCTTCATGTCGACTCTCCTTGGTCCAGCTCAGACCGCGTGCAGTCCGTTCAGCTGGTACAATTCCAAGCATATGCTCGTCCGCGGCTGCTATCACGCCGCTCGCGAGGGCGTCAATCAGGAACCTGTGTTCAATCGCGCAAGGCCCTGCCAGCCTGTTCCCATGCGCGTGGTCCTGCTCACTGTGCTGCTGGTTGGCTGCGGGTCACCCACCGCCGCGCCGGCCGATCCCAGTGGGGGCTCCGGGACGACGGGCGACCCCACCGCCTCGTGCACCGAGGCGTACGACGTCGGGTTCTCGCCCGGCACCGTCTTCGAGGACGTCTCACCCGAGGCCGCCGCGCCCTTCCCGGCGGGCGTCTCCTTCAGCGCCGCGGTCTCGCGCGCCGGGGGCGCCGTGCGAATCGAAGGCGTGCTCCGCAATCGCACCGCCGCGGCCGTCGCGGTGGACTACCTCACCGGCGGCGTGATGGGCATCTCCACCAACCCCTTCCAGGTGGACATCGACGTCCAGCCGCGCGCCGCCACGGGCCCCGAGATCTACCCTGCACCGAGGCGCGTGGTGCTGCCTGCGAATGGCCGCGTGACCTACACGGTGACGCGCTGCCCGACGCTCCCGGCGCGCGTGAGGTGGACGTTCACTCCGTGGCGCGGCGACGCGGTGCAGGGCGACGTGGTCGTCGGCGCCCGCGATGATTCCAGCAGGTGAGGCACGGGTGCGGTGGCTCGCACCACATCGACCGGCCGGCTCCGCGTCGAGGTTCGCACCGGACGCAGGCGACACTCCGCGCATTCCACCTTAGTCACCAAGGTTCATTCGCATTGAATCGCGACGATTTCGTCCAAAGAACCCGCCCCGAGCGTTGACCCCCACGACCCGGGTTCGGGCACTCTGCGCACCAGCGATGTGGTGTGGACCACACTCGAACATCGCATGAAGAAAGGGGCTTGGTGGGCATCGGCCTGATCGTGAAGCCCGACTTCTGGTTCCTTCACGACTTCCAGTCGGACCGCAACCTGGTCTACTTCGGGGGACCGTCGGCGTGTCGATCGTCCTGCACTGAGGCGGCCCGCTCGCGACGCGGCGGCTCACTCCTCGGTCTCTTCCTCTTCCTCCAACCCGCCCACCACGTACTCCCGCAGCTCCGCCCGCTGCGTGACCGTCATGCCGGTCATGTCCGACGTCATGCTGGAGGCCATCGCCACCGCGCCGACGTCCGTGCAGTAGATGGTCTCCACGTGGATCTCCATCTCGCCGCCGTCCTCGTTGACCTGCACGCAGCCCTCGAAGGTGCCGCGCGGGGTCTCGATGCGGACGTTGGTGTTCACCACCTCGGCCTGGCGCTCGTTGCGGGTGGGCCAGCGCTGCCCCACGGTCACCGGCGCGCGCAAGAGCCACGCGCCGGAGTCCGGCAGGTAGATGCCCTCGGGGCGCACCTGGTAGGTCTCGCGGGAGTTCTGTGCGAACAGCGACGACACCATGAACTCTCCCTCGCTCAGCTGGCTGACCTGGATGCCCGCGATGGTGGGGCCGTTGCCGTCCTGGTCGTAGGCGTCGTACGTCCAGACGTTGCCCTCGGCGAGCGGCATCAGGCGCACGGGCTGGTGGCGCGCCTCGATGGGCTCCTGCGCGCCTGCGCCGCCCTTGCAGCCGGCGAGCGAGCCCGCGGCCAGCAAGGAGGCCAGGGAGACGAGGACCAGAGAGCGAGGACCAGAGAGGTGGAAGGCGGTCATCAGGCGTACCGAAGGGTGGCGATCACGAAGAAGAGCAGGGACAGCCCCAGCACCGCGTACTGCGCCGGGTCGGGTGTCACCTTGCCCAGGATGGACAGCGCCTCGCGGGCCGTGTCCGCGTCCGAGTGCCGGGTGAGGGGCTCGGCGATCCGTCGGACCTCGCGGAAGTCGCCCGCATCGAAGGCTCGCTGCGCGCGGCGGAGGGCGCTGTCGGTGTCGGACATGCCGAGCTTTGTTGCATATTCCGCAGCGAGGTTCAGGAGAAATGCAGGCGCCAAAGATTACGGGCCTTTACACACGCGATCCCGGTCCGTAGGGTGGGGATGTGAGCACTACGTCCCCGTACGCTCCAAATCCCCCTGGACCGATTGGGCCTCGTGCCCCACGACGGTGTGAATCCTTTCGAGGAATCGGGACAGCGAACCACGGGGCGGTTGCCCCCACTTCAGAAACGTCCCTTCTGAGGTCTGGTGCTCTTCGGACCGCCAGAGACCCCGGGACGCCGGCTTTAGCCGGGGAGGCGAGCAATATGAACTGTTCAAGTAGATTCGGGCTCTCACTGCGAATGGGCCGTTCGAGCTAGCGAGCTCGTGCGGGACCCTCTCCGGTGAGAGGCCCCGAAAGCTCAGGCGGGCGGGACATCTTCGGGTGTTCCGCCCGTCCCTTTTGAAGCCGGGTGACAGCGGCTCAGGGCAGCTGCGACGTGCGCGTGCCCATGACCTCGCCGCGCTCGCCGGTGGGCACCCACACGTGCTCGGAGCGGGCCGTGCCGGTGGCCAGGTCCAGCAGCAGGCGCACGTGGTGCCGCGCGCTGACCGGGCCCCCGCGCTTCGCCTTTCGGTGCCGCGGCACGTCGGCCGCGTTCACGTGCAGGGTGCCGTCCTCCACCACGTGGTCCGTGCGCCAGCCGCCGCCCCGCAGCCCGAGGTGCATGTGCCCCGACACCATCGCTGCCACGCGCCGGCCGCTGCGCTTGGCGTGCTCGAGCGCCTCGCGCAGGTCGGGGTCGCCCCAGTCGCCCTCGTCGCGGTGGAAGTCGCGGCCGGCGATGTCGCTGCGCGAGGCGCCGAGCCCGCTGCACGCGTTGTGCGCCAGGAAGAGCAGCGTGGTGTCCGGCG
>CAZEAA010000514.1:0-4122 GCA_964510015.1 uncultured Sandaracinaceae bacterium | reverse complement strand
GATCTCCGGATCGCGATCGCGCAAGGCCCGCTCGAGCGCACGGCGCGAGCGCGCGTCGTTGACCTGGCCGAGGGCCTGCGCCGCAGCCACCCGCTCCGGACTGGTGGCGCGCCGGTTGCCGAGGGTGCGCGTGAGGGCGGCCACGTCGGGCGCCGCCTGCGTGTTGGGCGGGGCCACCAGCGCGCTGGCCGGGGCCGACAGCGTGGACAGGGAAGGGAACAGCAGCGCGCAAAGCAGCGCCCAGCGAGCAACGGGGGTGGACCAGGAACGAGAGCGCATCAGTACCTCGGTAGGAGAGCCGTGAGAGTGCACAAGATACTCGCAGACGGCGCGCGCGGCCGGTCATTCATGCGACGGGCCGGGGGGGAGTGGCGGGCTTGACGAGCGCCTGGGGTCATTCCAGTTGGTGTGATAAGTTTCACCTCGATGAAACTCACCTTCGCGCTCCTCCTGGTCCTCTCCCTGGCCTTCACGTTGGCCTTCACCTGCGACCGCGCCCAAGCGCAGGGCTGCGTCCCGTCACCCGAGGTGTGCGACGGCGCCGACAACGACTGCGACGAGCAAGTGGACAACCCGCCGTTTGCAGACGCCCCGTCGGCGGGCCAGGCCGGTTGCTGGGACCTGCCGGGGAACTGCTGCACCTTCGGAAACCTCAACTGGTGTCCGCCGTCGGGTGGGACCTGCACCAGCCGGGGTGGGCTCTCGTCGCCCTGCACGGCCGGGACGCTCACCTGTGACGGCGGGGCATGGACCTGCGCCAACGTCCAACGACCGCTGGCCGAGGTCTGTGACGGTGTGGACAACGACTGCAACGGGGCCCCGGACGACGGCACCGAGGCCGGCACCGTCTGCATGGCGGGTGTCGGGGCATGCGAGACGGCCGGCGTACTCGTGTGCAGCATCGCCGGCGCATCCTGCGCCACGGATCCCGTGCTGCCCGGCACCGAGCAGTGTGGGAACGACGTCGACGACGACTGCAACGGTATGGTCGATGACGGGTTCACGATTGGCGCCACGTGCACGGTTGGCGTGGGCGCCTGCCTCGCGACGGGCATGTACGTCTGCGACGGCGGGAGCGAGCTGTGCGACGCCACGGAGGGCACCCCTGCAGCGAGCGAGACCTGTGACAACGGGGTGGACGACGACTGCGACGGCGTGCTCGACAACGGCTGCACGAGCGACGCGGGGGTCCCCGACGACGCGGGCACCCTCGACGACGCCGGCACTCTCGACGACGCCGGCACGGTGGATGACGCGGGCGCGCTCGACGACGCCGGCACGGTGGACGACGCGAGCGTCATGACCGATGCGCGTGTTCCCGACGACGCAGGCGCCGACGCGGGCACGCCGGATGGGGGCGGCTCGTCGGGCTGTTCGTGTCGTGCAGGCGCGTCCGGCACCCCGTTCGGCGCGCAGTCGGTCGCCCTGGGGCTGCTGGCCGTCTTCCTGGCGCGTCGTGGCCGACGTGGCCGTTCGGCGACGCGGCGATCCGAGTAGGAGCGTCCCGCGCAGGGCCCCCTCGGCGTTCACGAGCGCGAGAAGACCCACCCCGCGATCGCCAGCAAGAGCACCAGCTGGATCAGGCTGAGGATGAACGCGGCCCGCAGTCGCAACGCCTGCGGCGGCAGCGCGACCTCACCGCTTCCAACGCTCAGGCCATCGCCTGCAGCTGGGGGAAGCGGCAGCGCGAACACCAAGACGATCAGCGGGTTGCAGAAGAGCCCGAGCGCCCCCCAGTACGGGCCCCGCCCTGCCCGGACGGCGACCTCCACGCACGTCCAGCACCACAGAAAGAGCAGGGCGAACACACACGGGATCTCGACGATCGGCATTCCCCCGAGGATGGTGTCGCATCGCGAGCGGGCCAAGGCTTGACGACCTTGGCGACGGCTGTTAGGTACCCGGCGCCTCGAGAAGGGGTCGTTAGCTCAGTCGGTAGAGCAGCGGACTTTTAATCCGACGGTCGCGGGTTCAACCCCCGCACGACCCACCGGTTTTTTCCCCTCCTGGGGGGCAATCACCTCAGTCCCCATCGTCTAGTGGCCCAGGACACTGGCTTTTCACGCCTGTAACGCGGGTTCAAACCCCGCTGGGGACACCGAAGCCCTGCTCAGCTCCCGCTGCGCAGGGCTTTCTCTTTTCGTCCCGTCACCTGGCGGTCGACGGCTCACAAGTCGGGCAGAGGTTGCGGCGACTCCTCGATCATCGGCTGAAGATTGCGGGCCGCTTCCAGTGCGGCGGCGTGCTGGGCCGAGACCTCGGCCGCCTCCTGCTCTAGGGCGCGAGCTCGCGCTTCGGCGTCGGCTTCCGTGGCGGCTGCCAGCTCGGCGGTGCGAAACCGCTCGGCCTCGACTGCCGCGGCGAGGCGCAAGCGCTCCTCTCGCTGGGCCTCCGCCTCTTCCACGGCCCGATGGCGTGCCTGCTCTTCGGCGGCAGACGGACCGCACGCGGCCAGGACTATCAACGATGTGGCCACCATCCCACCCCGCAGCCCGAAGCGTGGGCAGCGGGTGAGTTCGTCCGCGGTCTTCGTCAGCATGGTGTCGTCCGGCTGCTTCACGCGCGGGAAGCGTAGGCTCGTCCCGCGGCGCCGCACAAGGCCCACGAGAATGAGGCCGTGACGCAAGCTCCACGAGTTCAGCGTGCTCTACGCGCCGAAGGCCTCACAACACGCGGAGCCGGTGCCGCAGCGTGGTCATCGGGTGCAGGCTGCCCGCCTCGGGGCGCGCCAACGCAGCTGCCTCGAGCGCGATGCCCGCCAAGTTCGGCGTCTCGCGCGCAGGGATGTCCTCCACGCGGATCTCGAAGCGGCCGTGGTCGAAGGGCTTGCCGGTGGCGTCTTCCACGCGGACCAGCCGCTCGTGTTTGCCCTCGGCTTCGAACATCAAGGCGCGGTGGATGCACAGCGGGTTATCGCCCGGCTGGCCGAGCCACGCGTGGGCGGTGTAGCTGCAGCCGCCTCGGCACGTCTCGGCGTAGTAGCAGGTGCGGCAGAAGCCCGAGAGCGCCTCCACGCCGCGATCGGCGAGGCGTCGTAGGGGCTCGCGCGTCAGGAGCTCGCGCAGCGGCGTCACGCGCAGGTCACCGCCGGCGTAGGCGTCCGTGGGGAGCGAGGGGCAGCCTTTCAGGGTGCCGTCGGCCTCGATGCCCAGCGTGTACTCGCCGGCGCCGCAGCGGGTGAAGTGCGCGCCGTCGGCGCCGCGTGAGCGCACCCACTCTTCGTAGGGGCCGAAGTAGCCCACGTTGTTGCCAGGGCGCAGGCGCACCTCGCGCGGCTCGAGGATGGTCTCCTGCATCCACATCAGGAGCGGAAAGAGGTCCAAGAGATCCAGCGGCTGCAACATCAGCTCCGCGCGGTCCGCGGCGTTGCCGAGCGGGACCGTCAGCTGCACGCGCCAGTCGGTGGCGCCGAGGTCGGCCACCAAGCGCGCGAGCGCGGGCAGCTCGGGCAAGGACAGCCGGTTGACCTGCGTGTTCACGGACAGGTGCATGCGCGAGGCGCCCACCCGCCGCGCCGCAGCGAGCGCTGCGTCGAACGCGCCGCGGCGCCCACGCTGCGCGTCGTGCGACTGGCCGAGGCCGTCGATGGAGATGCTCATCGCGCGGATGCCCGCGGCTTCTGCGTCGTGCACCACCTGATCGGTGAGCCCGAAGCCGCCGGTGGTGACGCCCACCACGATGCCGCGCGCGACGAGGGCGCGCGCGATCACCAGCCAGTCGGGGCGCAGGTAGGCCTCGCCGCCGATCAAGGTGACCTCGCGCACCCCGGCGTCCGCGAGCTGTTGCACCACGTCGAGCGCTTGCTCGCGGGTGAGCTCGTGGGTGCGCGCCTCCCCGGCGCGGCTCCCGCAGTGTCGGCAGGCGAGGTCGCACGCGAGGGTCAGCTCCCAGACTGCGTAGACCGGGTGGGGCGCGGCGAGGTCGTCGTCGCGGAGCTGACGCGTGGTGCTCGGCGGGCGGCGGCTCAGAAGTCGAGCCCGTACGTGACGGCCGGGGCGCGGTCGGGCCCCATGGGCGTGTACTCGGGGTCTCCCGGAGCCCTGCGCCGACGTGCGCGCGGCTGGGCCTCCTCGGCTGCAGCAGCCGCGGCAGCCGCAGCCTCCTCCGCGGCCTGTGCAGCCG
>CAZEAA010000513.1:0-4134 GCA_964510015.1 uncultured Sandaracinaceae bacterium | reverse complement strand
AAGAAGAGAGTGGTGCACTTCCAATCTTCAATTCACTTTCCGAGGATTTTCGCGTCCTGCTCACTAACGGAAAGATGATGAACAAGTCGGAGTATTGGGTGAGACTTCTCTCCTTACATGGTGTCAGGCGGGGGGATCCCCCTTCTCAGATCGTGAACCTCCACCTGGCGCGGGTAGAAAAGGATCACGTGCTGGTCACCTTCGACCTGTTCAAGCACGGCGTGCTCAAGAAGAAGTTCGACACCGCGCTGATGCGTCGGGCGACGGACATGCCCGGCGGCGTCGCGTGGGTCTACGTGCACGAGAGCGATCACGCCCTCGAGTCCGTGCCCGAGATTCGACGCATGGGCAGCGGCGCGCTGGTGACCGACTGAGCCACGAAACCCCAAATCGAAGAAGGAAACACACCCATGGTGACGGTAGAGAACCGAGTCGGACGCCTGATCGAGGTCCGCCAGACGGGGAAGGTCACGGTCGAAGAGCTGCAAGAGACCTTCCCCATCTTCCAGCGCATCCTTTCGTCCTCGACGGAGCGCTTCGTGATGGCCACCGACTGGCGCGGCATGCGCGTGCTGGATGCCAAGACCTCGGAGGCGCTGCTCGGCATCATGCGGGCCAAGAACGACCGCATCGAGCGGCAGATGCTGGTGATGGACCCCTCGGCCGTGATGGGCCTGCAGGTGCGACGGCTGTTCCAGGACGCAGGCGGCGAGAGCCGGGCCGTGTTCGAGTCCACGGATCTGGCGCGTCGCTGGCTGGAGCCCATGCTCAATCCGCTCGAGGTGGCGTCGCTCAAGCGCTTCCTGACCATGGGCGTGGCGGCCTGACGGGGCGTTGGTGACGTCGACCACCTACCTCCTCGAGGTGGGTGCGCGCGGGGCCGATCGCCTGGCGCTCATCCACGACATCTACGGACCCACCAGCCAGCGCCTGCTCTCGCAGCTGGACCTGCGCGGGAAGCGCGTGCTGGAGCTCGCCTGCGGGACCGGCACCATGACGCGCTTCCTGGCCGAGAAGGTGGGTGCGGATGGCCACGTCGTGGGGCTGGACTCGAGCGAGGCTCAGCTCAGCGCCGCTCGCGCCCACTGCGCGGGGATGCCCAACGTGGAGTGGGTGCGCGCCGACGCGGCCGACACCGACCTGCCGCACGGCACCTTCGACGTGGTGTATCTGCGACTGCTGCTGATGCACGTGCCCGAGCCGCTGCGCGTCCTGCTGCACGCGCAGTCGCTCTTGCGGGAGGGCGGCGTGGTGGTCTGCGAAGAAGCCGCCGTGGACAGCACCTTCACGGACCCGCCCGTGCCCGAGCAGCGCGAGCTGCATGCCCTGGCCAACCAGATGGCGCGCGGGCGGGGCTGCGACTTCAACGTGGCACGACGCCTGAGCTCGCTCGTGCTCGCCGCGGGGTTCACGCAGCTGGCGGCCAGCGCGCACCAGCCGCTCTACGCGAGCGGTCCCCAGAAGCTGCTGGAGGTGGCGAGCTTTGCCGAAGCGCTGACGCACTGGCGCGACGCGCCGCCGGACACGCAAGCACGCGGACGAGCCCTGGTGGACGCGCTGCGCACGGCCGCGCTGGACGACGAGTGTGCCTACGGGCTGAGCATGATGATCCAGGTACACGCTCGGAAGCCGGGCTGAGGACGTGCTGAGCCTGTACTCCGCAGTACGTCTGCTCCACCTCGCATCCATGGCGGTCTGGCTGGGCGCGGGGTTGCTGGCGCCGAGCGACGTGCGCGACAGCCTCGAGCGCGGCGCATCCGCCGTCGACGCGCTGCTGCCCCGTTTGCGCCGCACCGCGCGGGTCATGAACGTCTCGGCCTACGCGACCGTGGTGACCGGTGTCGGCCTCATGACGCTCGGTCGAGGATGGGCGACACCACCGCGCATCTGGTGCGGCCTCGGCTTCACCCTGCTGGCCATCGCGATTGGGCGCGTGCTGATCCGCCCTGCGGTCGGCGCCATCGTGGCCGCTCGCCCCACGCTCGAGACGCTGCCCTACTCCGCCCGTGCTCGGCTCGCGCAACGCTTCGCGCTTTCGGTGCGGGCCGAGGATGCCGTTCGGGTGTTGGTGCTGGTGCTGATGCTCCGCTGACGACGGCACCTTGGAGCCTCCACGTTCGTCAGGAACGGTGCGTCCCGGATCGGGGCCTGCTAGCTTCCGGCGCATGTGCGGCATTGTCGGCTACATCGGTGACGAACCCTCAGCTTCCATCCTGCTCGACGGCCTGCGGCGCCTGGAGTACCGGGGCTACGACTCGGCCGGTCTGGCCATCCACAGCCCGAGCGGGGTGCAGGTGGTGCGTGCCGTGGGCAAGCTCCGCAACCTGGAGCGCGCACTGGAAGAGCGGCCGCTGAACGGCAGCGTGGGCATCGGCCACACGCGCTGGGCCACGCATGGTCGGCCCAGCGAGGTGAACGCGCACCCGCACGTCGCGGGCCCGGTGGCCGTGGTGCACAACGGCATCATCGAGAACCACGTGGCCCTGCGCGCGGAGCTGCGCGCCGCGGGCTGCGAGATCCTCTCGGACACCGACACCGAGCTGGTGGCCCACCTGGTGCGCCGCGAGGTGGACGCTGGCCAGAACCTCGAGACCGCCGTGCGCCGGTCGCTCGGGCGCCTGCACGGGGCCTACGCCATCGCGGTGCTGTCGAGCCTCGAGCCCGGGCGCATCGTGGTGGCCAAGCACTCGTCGCCGCTGGTGCTGGGCATCGGTGAAGGCGCCACCTACTGCGCGAGCGACGTGCCCGCGCTGCTGCCCTACACGCGCAACATGCTGTTCATGGAGGACGGCGAGATGGCCGTGCTCGAGGCGGGCGGCGTCACCGTCACCACCGTGGCCGGGGCCCCGGTACAGCGCGCCGTGCAGCGCATCGACTGGTCGCCCGCCATGGCGGAGAAGGCCGGCTACAAGCACTTCATGTTGAAGGAGATCTTCGAGCAGCCGCGGGCCCTCGAGGACACCTTCCGTGGTCGCTTGGACCGCGAAGCCGGGGACATCCACAGCGCCGAGGTGGGCCTCACCGACGCCGACGCGAAGGCCATCAAGCGCGTGGTGCTGCTGGCGTGCGGCACCAGCCACCACGCCGCCATGGCGGGGCGCTACTGGCTCGAGTCGCTGGCGCGCATCCCCACCGTGGTGGAGCTGGCCAGCGAGTTCCGCGGGCGCGACGCGGTGGTGGGCGAGGGCGACCTGATCATCGCCGTGAGCCAGTCGGGCGAGACGCTGGACACGCTGGTGGCCGCGAAGGAAGCCAAGCAGAAGGGCGCCAAGGTGCTGGCCATCGCCAACGTCATCGGCAGCGCCATCCCGCGCATGGCCGACGCCACGTTCTACACGCACGCCGGCCCCGAGATCGGCGTGGCGTCCACCAAGTGCTTCAGCGCGCAGCTGGCCAACCTGGTGATGTTCGCCATCTGGCTGGGGCGGCGCCGTGAGGCCCTGTCGCCCGAGCGCACGCGCGAGCTGGTGGAGGCGCTGGCCCGGATCCCGCAGCAGATGGCCGACACGCTGAACGGCACGCGGCAGCTCGTGGCCAACCTGGCGCGCCGCTACGTGGAGGCGCGCGACGTGCTCTTCCTCGGCCGTGGCCTGAGCTTCCCCATGGCGCTCGAGGGCGCGCTCAAGCTGAAGGAGATCAGCTACGTGCACGCCGAGGGCTACGCCGCCGGCGAGATGAAGCATGGCCCCATCGCGCTGATCGACTCGCACGTGCCCGTGCTGGTGCTGGTCCCGCGCGACGACAACTACGAGCGCTCGCTGAGCAACCTGCAAGAAGCGAAGGCGCGCGAGGCCATGGTCATCGCCATCGCCAACGAGGGCGACGCGGACGCGCGCGAGGCGGCCGACGACCTGATCGAGGTGGCCGCCGTGGACCCGCAGCTCACGCCGTTCATGACGGTGCTGCCGCTGCAGCTCTACTCGTACTACGTGGCCGACTACAAGGGCACGGACGTGGACCAGCCGCGCAACTTGGCGAAGACGGTCACGGTGGAGTGACAGCGGGTCCACGCATCGCCTTGCTGGTGGCGCGTGGTTGGAGGTGATCGATGGGAGGGCGAGGGGCATACTGGGCTGAGGGCTCGGTCGCGCTGGCGCGACCACAGGTACCGCCCAGGGAAACGCGCTCCGCGCT
>CAZEAA010000512.1:0-4150 GCA_964510015.1 uncultured Sandaracinaceae bacterium | reverse complement strand
CGCCGTCGCCGACAAGGACCACGACCACGACCACGACCACGACCACGACCACGACCACGATTAAGTGAACGACGGGGCGCTTGGGCTTCTTTGGTTAGCGCAGCAACAGCTCGAGGCGCGGGCGACGCTGCACATCGAGGGTGTCCGGGGACGCGAAGAGCCACGGCGAGGCATCGCCACCCCGGGCCATGCGCACGCGCAGGGCGAGCGGTGCGCCGGTGACTGCCCTGGCGGCGTCGAGCACGTCGAGGCGGACGGCTTGGCGGGCCGTGGGACGCTCGACGCGCGCGGAGAGCACGCGACCGATGGACAGCGGCGGGGTGTGCGGATGCGCGTTGGCGGTCTCGCTCGGGCGCATGCGCGCCACCGCGATGGTGGCGGGCTCGGTGGCGGCGCGGGCGTTCGGGTAGGGGTAGAGCACCAGGACGGCTTCGACCACGCGGCGCTGGCGGGCGGCCGGCATGCTGAACGTCAGGTCGATGACGGCGTCTTGGTCGCCACCGAGGGACAGCCGGTCGAGCGCGGCGGGCTGGGCGCGGCCGTCGTCGGGGTTGGCCCACGCCACGGCGTGCAGGCCGACGGACTCGCTGAACGTGGCGGCGCGCGCGGGCTCGGGCAGTGGGCGGCAGGTTCCGTCCAGGTCGCAGACGGTGGCCGTGGGACACTCCTCCGCGGCGCAGGGGGACCGCGTGGCCCCGCAGCCCATGGCCGCCAGCGCAAGCGAGTACGCGGCCGCGCAGGTCACGGCAGTCCGTGTGATGTGCGCCTTCCCGGCGAAGAGGTCGAGCACCGGCACGCGCGCAGCATAACCCCTTTCCTGCGCTGGCTCCGCGCTATAGTGGCGGTGATGTCCAGTCGAACACTCACCCTCCGACCGAGCGCCAGCCGCTCGGTCACCCTGGGACTCCTGGCCGCGGCGCTGCTGGGCTGCGGAGAAGACGCCCCCAGTCCGAGCACGGGAACCGGCTCGGCGCCCACGCCGACCACCACCGCAGTCACCCCACCGCTGCCGCCTCCCGCGCCGCCCCCGCCTGCGGGCCCCTCGGCCACCACGTCCACATACGCGCTCGTGTCGTCGGGGGCGCCGTCCTACCGCGCGGGCGAGGTGGGCCAGTTCGCCATCGAGCTGACGGGCCGCGAGGGCTGGCACGTGAACATGGAGTACCCCACGTCGGTGCAGCTGGAGGGGGAGGGCCTCACCTTCCCGAACGCGCGCCTCGAGCGCGAGCAGGCGGCGCAGTACGCCGAGGAGCGCGTGCGCTTCGACGTGCCCTTCACGCCCGCCGCGGCCGGTGAGCGCACCGTCACCGCGCGCGTGCAGTTCGCCATGTGCAACCCCAGCAACTGCGTGCCCGAAGAGCGCACGCTCACCCTGGCCCTGGCGGTGCAGTGAGCGAGGACGCGCGCGCCGACGAGCGAGCAGCGGCCATCGAAGCGCTGCTGACGGAGACGTACGGGAAGACCCGCACGCGCTTCGAGCAAGAGCGCCGCGTCCTCAGCTTCAACCAGTACCTGGATCTCTGCGCGCGCGAGCCGAGGCGCGCGCTGCGTGACGCGGCCTCGTATGCGCGCGATGCCCTCGACCACTTCGGGAGCTACGAGCTCACGCGCCCCACGGGGGTGTCCCGCCGCTATCGGCTCTTCGATCTCGACTTCGGGGACGAAGGTGGCGCGCCCGCGCCCGAGAGCCAGGCCGCTCGCCATGCCGACGACCGCGAGCGCCTGATCGGCCACGAGGAGCTGCAGGAGAGCTTCCGCCGCGCGCTCGACGGCTTCATTCGTGAGGGCCGCGTCAACCGCATGGTCATGCTGCACGGGCCCAACGGCAGCGCCAAGTCCACCTTCGTGGCGTGCTTGATGCGCGGGCTCGAGGCCTACTCGCGCGCCGCCGAGGGCGCGCTCTACCGCTTCTCGTGGGTGTTCCCCAAGACGGGTGACGAGAAGGGCATGGGCTTCGGGAGCGGGGGTGCGCGCGGCGACATGGAGTCGTTCGCGCTGCTGCCCGAGTCGCGCATCGCGGTGAAGCTCACCAGCGAGCTGAAGGATCACCCCCTGCTGCTGCTGCCGCGCGCCGACAGGCGGGCGCTGCTCGCACGCCTGCTGCCTCCCGGGGCGTCCCTGCCCGCGTTCCTCGCCACCGGCGAGCTCAGCCACAAGAACCGGCAGATCTACGAGGCGCTGCTCACCGACTACCGCGGCGACCTCGCGCGCGTGCTCGCGCACGTGCAGGTGGAGCGCTTCGACATCAGCCGTCGCTACCGCTCGGGCGCCGTCACCATCGGCCCGGCCATGTCGGTGGACGCGAGCGAACGTCAGATCACGGCGGACCGCTCCATCTCGTCGCTGCCTGCCTCGCTGTCCGCGGTGACGCTCTTCGAGAGCTACGGCCCGCTGGTGGACGCGGTGGGCGGCATCGTGGAGTTCAGCGACCTGCTGAAGCGCCCGCTCGAGGCCTGGCGCTACCTCCTGCTGGCCATCGAGGAGGGCACCGTGCCGCTCACGTTCTCGACCATGACGCTGAACGCGTTGTTGGTGGCGAGCAGCAACGAGTTCCATCTGGCCGCCTTCCGCGAGCACCACGACTACGCGTCGTTCCGCGGGCGCATGCTGCCCATCGTGGTCCCCTACCTGCGCGACTACCGGCAGGAGCAGGCCATCTACGACACGCAGATCGCGCCCCACGTGAGCGTGAAGGTCGCGCCCCACACCACCTACGTGGCCGCGCTGTGGGCCACGCTCACGCGCCTGCGCCGACCGGTGGAGAGTGCCTACGAAGACAAGACGCTCGGCAAGATTGCCGCGGGGCTCACGCCGCTCGAGAAGGCCGAGCTCTACGCGGACGGCACGGTGCCCGAGCGCCTCGAGCACGAGGAGCAGCTGGCCCTGCGCACGGGGCTCAGCGAGGTCTACGCAGAGTCGCTGGTCGGCAGCTTCGAGGGGCTGATGGGTGCCTCCGCGCGCGAGATTCGCAGCGTGCTGCTGGAGGTGGCCGCCGACCAACGCGCGCGCTGCCTGGCGCCGCCGGCGGTGCTGGCGCGGCTCGACGTACTGTGTGACGAGGGCGACTACGACTTCCTGCGCATCGAGGTGAACGAGGGCTACCACGACGCGCGCGCCTTCGTGGACGTGGTGCGGGGGCGCTGGCTGGACCGCGTGGACCTCGAGCTGCGCAACGCCACGGGCCTGGTGGGCGAAGAGCGCTACATGGACCTCTTCGCGCGCTACGTGGCGCAGGTGTCGCACGCGGTGAAGGGCGAGCGCTGGCTCAACCCCGTCACGCAGAATTACGAGGCCCCCGACAACGACCTGCTCGAGTCGGTGGAGAAGACGCTCGAGGTCACCGACGCGGCCGAGTTCCGCGCCTCCGTGCTGGGCGGCCTCGCGGCGTGGGCCATCGACCAGCCCGACCGCGGCGCCGACCTGCCGCTCACCGTGGACTATCGCGCCCTGTTCCCGCGCCAGCTGCAGAAGCTCGAGACCGCCTACTTCGAGCAGCACCGCGCGCAGATCGCGCGGGTGGGCCGGTCCATCCTCTTGCACCTGGACGGCGAGGGCGGGCAGCTCGACGCGGCGGAGACGCAGGCGGCGCGGCAGGCCTGGGCTCAGCTGGTGGCGCGGGGCTACGACGCGGACAGCGGACGGATCGCGCTCGCGGAGCTCCTGGCTGCTCGGTACTGACCCCGCGCCAGCGCTCGCGAACGGCCAAGTCCCCCACGCTTCATCGGTCATCTTGCGGAGCCAGGGCAATTTCGGAGTAAGTCGCCCGCTGCACCCCCGGGATCCCACCGAGCTCTTCCATGTCTCGCCCGCGCGAAGAACTTCGCGTACGCTGCGGAGAGTACGGCAGAACGGGAAGGCAGTAGTGCTCGGCGAGTCGCGACGCGTCAAGCATGCAGGCCGCACGTTCGGCTACGAACCGCTACGGGGCACAATACCTCTGCTCCACAGGACCGACCTCATGAGCGATGAGCATCCCACAGAGAAACTAGGCGCCACCGAAGGTGATTCGGACGGGATCGAGGGCTACGAAGCGCCCGAGCCGGGCGGGTGGGAGGGGTATCCCCTTGATGAACTCGCCATCCGGGACGAGCGCCGGTAACCGTTCACGCCCCCTAAAAGTCTGATCATTCCGCGGCGCTCGAAGTTCACG
>CAZEAA010000511.1:0-4166 GCA_964510015.1 uncultured Sandaracinaceae bacterium | reverse complement strand
CGACATGCCTGCCTTCTTCAGCGCGTGCTGCGTGGCCGGGATGGGCGCCGTCAGCATCCAGACCGGGTCCGCGCCGCGCACGCTGATGTGGTGGATGCGCGCGCGCGGCTTGAGGCCGTGCTGCTTCACCGCGGCCTCGCTGGCGACCAGCAGCGCGGCGGAGGCGTCCGAGATCTGGCTGGCCACGCCGGCGGTCAGGCGGTCGGCGCCCGGCAGGGTCTTCAGCTCGGCCATCTTCTCGAGCGTGCTGCCGCGGCGCGGACCCTCGTCGGCGCGCACGTCGCCGTACGGCAGGATCTCCCGGTCGAAGCGGCCCTCGTCCTGGGCGCGGATGGCGCGCTCGTGGCTCTCGAGCGAGTAAGCCTCCATGGCAGCGCGGCTCAGGTCCCACTTCTCCGCGATGCGCTGCGCCGAGAGGAACTGGTTGACCTCCTGGTTGCCGTAGCGCGCCTGCCAGCCCTTGCTGCCGCTGAACGGGTCGCTGATGCCGAACTGCGTGGCCACCATCATGGCCGCGCTGATGGGGATCTGCGTCATCTGCTGGACGCCGCCCGCCACCACGAGGTCCTGCGTGCCGCTCATGACGGCCTGCGCCGCGAAGTGCACGGCCTGCTGCGAGCTGCCGCACTGGCGGTCCACCGTGGTGCCCGGCACCGAGTCCGGCAGGCCGGCGGCCAGCCAGCAGGTGCGCGCGATGTCGCCCGCCTGGTGGCCGATGGTGTCCACGCAGCCGAAGATGACGTCGTCGACGGCAGCCGGGTCGATGCCCGTGCGCTCGACGAGGCCCTTGATGACGTGCGCGCCGAGGTCGGCGGGGTGCTCGACGCCGAGGCCTCCCTTGCGGCGACCCACGGGCGTACGGACGGCATCAACGATATAGGCTTCGGGCATGGCGGATCCTCGTGATCTGGGGTCGGAAGAAGGGGGACAGGATTACAGGATGTGCGAACCGATGCGGGCGCGATGGTCCGCGGCGGTCCCGTAGAACGGAGCCAGTGTCCACACGCGCTTCATGAAGAAGTGCAGGTCGCACTCGATGGTGTAGCCGATGGCGCCGTGCACCTGGAGCGCGATCTTGGCCACCACGCGGCCGGCCTCTTCGGCGTAGACCTTGGCGGTGGACACGGCCAGCTCGGCCTCGCGGCGCGAGTCGTCGCCGTTGCGGTCGCGGTTCGCGAGCGCCCAGGCCGCGCGGTAGACCACCGGCTGCGCGAAGGCGATGCGGCCCGCCGCGCTGGCCAGGTGGTGCTGCACCGCCTGCTGCGCGCCGATGGGCTTGCCGAACTGCTCGCGGTCCTTCGCGTAGGCGACGGCCATGTCGAGCATGCGGCGCGCGAGCCCCACCATGATGCAGGCGTTGCCGAGGGCCGCGCGCTCGAAGGCGAGCTGGATGGCGGCCTGCGCGGCGGGCCCCTTGGCCACCAGGTGCTTGTCCGTGAGCGTGTAGCCCACGGTGGCGACGGTGGTCGCGCGGTCCACGGCGGTCTGCTCCGCGAGCGCCGCCTCGGCGCGCGGCACGGCGTAGAGGGCGTCGCCACGCGCGATCAGCAGCAAGTCCGCCAGCGGCGCGTGCAGCGCCAGCTGCTGCCCCTCGAAGCACAGCGCGAGCGTGGCCTCACCGGCGCAGACCTTGCTCACCCACTCGGCGTGCGGCGTGCCGGCGCCCAGCGTCTCCAGCAAGCGCAGCCCCGCCAGCGACGTCTCGGCCACCGGGCCGGGCAGCCCTGCGTAGCCGGCCTCTTCCAGCACCAGCGCCAGGTCCACCTCGTTCATGCCCATGCCGCCGGCGTCTTCCGACGCGGCCATGCCCACGAAGCCGTTCTCGGCGAGCGTGCTCCACACGGGCGCGCGCTGGTCGCTCGGTCCGTTCCACACGCGGCGCACCACCTCGGGCGCGCACTCCTTCGTGAGCACGTCACGCACGGTGTCGCGCAGCAGCGTCTGATCTTCGGAGAATGCAAAGTGCATGGCTCGTTCTTTCGCTCAGCCGCGCGGCAGGCCCAGCACGCGCTGCGCCGCGATGTTCCGTTGAATCTCGTTGGTGCCCGCGTAGATCGGGCCGGCCAGCGCGAACTGGAAGCCCTTGATCCAGGCCCCTTCGTCGGCCGCCGCGGCGCTGCCTTCGTCGAGGCACTGCGCCTGCCCCAGGATGTGGAGCGCGGTCTCGTGCGTGCGCACGTCCATCTCGGACCAGAACACCTTGTTGAGGCTCGACTCCGCGCCGATGGGCTTGCCCGTCAGCATGTCGGTCACGCTCTTGAAGGTGTACCAGCGGTAGGCCTCGGCCCCCATCCACGCGTCGATGACCTGGTCACGCAGCGCGGGCTCGCACGTCTCGCGGTAGCGGCGGTAGAGGTCGATCAAGCGCGTGGCCGTGGCCATGAAGCGCCCCGGGCTGCGCAAGGACAGGCCGCGCTCGCTGCTGGTGGTGGCCATGGCCACTTCCCAGCCCTTGTTCACCTCGCCGATGACGTTCTCGTCCGGCACGAACAGGTCCTCGAGGAACAGCTCCGCGAAGCCCTCGTCGCCGTCCAGGCGGTCCACGCCGCGCACCGTCACGCCCTCGCCCGTGAGCGGGAACAAGCAGTACGTGAGGCCGTGGTGGCGCGACTTGCTCGGGTCCGTGCGGAACAGGCCGTAGGCCATGTCGCTGAACGCGCCGCGCGTGCTCCAGGTCTTCTGTCCCGTCAGCAGCCAGCCGCCGTCCACGCGCTTGGCCGTGCTCTTGAGGCTCGCCAGGTCGCTGCCCGAGTTGGGCTCGGACCAGGCCTGCGCGATGCTCAGGTCGCCGCGCGCCATGGGCTTCAAGATGCGCTGCTTCTGGGCCTCGGTGCCGAACTCGAAGATGGTGGGCGCCAGCAGGAAGATGCCGTTCTGCGTCACACGGCTGGGCGCGCGCACGCGGTAGTACTCCTCCTCGAAGATCAACCACTCGTACAGCGAGGCCTCGCGTCCGCCGTACTCCTTGGGCCACGACACGCACGACCAGCCGGCGTCGAAGAGCTTGCGCTCCCACTCGAGGTGCAGGGCGTAGCCCTCGCGCGTGTCGCCGCTGGGGAGCGACTCCTTCGGCACGTTGGCCTCGAGCCAAGAACGGCACTCGGCCCGGAACGCGCTCTCGGCGTCGCTGAAGTCCAAATTCATGGAACTCGTCATGACTCAGCCCACCTGCAGCGCGGCGAGCGCCTCGCGGGCCTCGTCCATGATGCGGCCGAGCAGCTCGGCCACCGTGGGCAGCTCGTCGATCACGCCCACCACCTGACCAGTGGGCAAGAGGCCCGAGTCCTTGCCGTCGACCATGCTCGCCTTGGTGAGCATCGGCGCGTTGGCGGCCATGGCCAGCTGCGACCACGTGAGCCCCTTGCTCTCCTTCATGGCGCGGCCTTCTTCGATCATGTCCATGAGCTTGGTGTTGGTCAGCTTCATGAGCGTGAGCGCGTTGCGCGCCGCCTTCGGGAAGCGCGTGAACGGGCTGGCCTGCTCGAGCTCGTCGATCATGGGCGTGCGGATGACGCGCTGCGGGTAGCCGTCGATGGCGCGCGTCACCACGGTGCCGTCGATGGCCGTCTTGAGGTACTGCGCCTTCACGTGCTCGGGCACCTGGCTCTCCTGCGTGAGCAAGAAGCGCGTGCCCATGGCGATGCCGCTCGCGCCGCTGGCCATGGCGGACACGAGGCCGCGTCCGTCGCTGAAGCCACCCGCGCCCAGGAAGGGGAAGGGCACCACGTCGGCCACCTGCCGCATCAAGATGTGCGTGGGCACGTTGCCGGTGTGACCGCCGCCCTCGTGGCCCTGCGCGATGACGGAGTCCACGCCCCACTCGGCCACCTTCTGGGCGTGTCGCTGTGCGCCGATGGTGGGCATGGTCAGCACGCCCGCGTCCTTGAGGCGCGTGATGACGGCCTTGCCGGGCGCCTGCGCGAAGCTGGCCACCTTCACCTGCGCGCTGATCAGCAGCTCCACCCGCTTCATGACGTCAGCCTGGTCCGCGCGCAGGTTCACACCGAAGTTGCGGTCGGTGCTGTCCTTCACCTGCTGGATGGCCTGCTCCAGCTCTTCGAACGTCATGGTGGCCGCGGCCAAGATGCCGAGGCCGCCCGCCGCCGACGTGGCCGACGTGAGCTTGGCGCCCGAGACCCACCCCATGCCGGTCTGCACGATGGGGT